>CADDZC010000025.1 GCA_902812365.1 Acidobacteriota bacterium
GGCGCGGCGCGTCCTCTGCTTCCGGGGCCGGACTGGCGGCCTCGCCGGCCGCGGGTTGTGAACTCCGCTGCGCTGCCGATGCCGGGAATCGGCTCGGACCGGACGAATCAGAAGGCCGCGAGGGCATCGGGCGAGTTGCGGGAGCCTCGAAGGCAACATCCGGAGTGGCGCCGGACGCGGCCTTCTTATCGGCGAGTGTCTCGACCATCGATTTGCGCCCGTTTTGATACACCGCCACCGACACGACGACCAGGCTCACCCCCAGCGTCGCCGCAAAGGCGAAGACCAAGCGCCCATGAAACAGCGAAAAGCGCGCGCTGACCTTGGCCCGGCCGTGACCGCCGCCGTCAACCTCCGCAGCCGGCACGCCCAGGGCTTGTTCCAGCGCCCGCGTGAGCTTATTCAGGTTCTCGTCCCAGTCTTGTTCGGTGACTTCGAGAGCATTCCGCCGGCACAGCGCCCGAATATCCTCGGGCAAATCCGCTTCCGACGGCATGGAAGCACCACCCACCAGGACCGGAATCACGCGCATCTTGCGAGCCAGGGCGGAGCGGATTTCTGCCCGGACGGTGTCGTTCGGATCGTCCAGGCGGCGGCGTCCTGCAGCGTCGGTAACGCTCAACCAACTCTTACCGATCACGACGACGCAGGCGTCACTTGTTCCGAGGACACGTTCAATCGCATCTTGCCACTCCACGCCGGGTTCAAGCGAGCCGACGTCCCGAAACACCTTGCCCGGGAACCGCAGACTTAGGCGATCGTAAATGCGACCGGCGTCGGCGCGACTGTCATCCCGACGATAGTTGATAAAGATGCGTCCATCCGCCATGGTCGGCCCTCACGACAATAGATGAATCGCTCGATTGTCTCCGCGAGCCTGCCAGCCAGGCGCCCCGCGCCAGGAATGGCTAGCAGTCTATAGCCGGCAGCTGATAAATGCAACGTCGAATCAGGTCTCCCGCCGGCTTGCACCCGGGAGTGCCCGGCCGATCGGATCAGACCAGGCTGCCTTGCGGGTTGGGTTTCGCCTTTGTACAGGGGCAAGAAATCGGGTATACGATAGATCATGGTTTGGGGGTTCGCGATGGATTTTCTTTTGCGCTCCGCTTTTCTTTCGTTGCTGGTCCTGATCAGTGGTTTCGGATACGCCGCTCAAGAGATCAAACCTCTTCCCCGCCTCGAGCACCATGGGGATCACTATCAGCTGCTGGTGGACGGCAAACCGTTTTTGGTGCTCGGCGGACAAGTTCACAATTCAAGCGCCTGGAGTAGCGATAATCTTGAAACGGCCTGGAAAATTTATGATTGCCTGCACGCCAACACCGCCGAGATACCAATCTATTGGGAACAGGTGGAGCCCGAACCGGGCAGATTTCGCTTCGACGTCATCGACCACATCGTGGCCGATGCCCGAAGTCATGGGCTGCGCGTCGTATTTCTCTGGTTCGCCTCATGGAAAAACGGCGAGATGCACTATACACCACCCTGGATCAAGCTCAATCGAGAGACGTATCAGCGTGTTATTGGACCGTTCGGACAGGCGATGGAGATTTTATCCCCGCTCTGCGACGCCTGCCGCGAGGCCGACGCCCGCGCTTTCACTGCCGTGATGGCACACATCCGCTCAGTCGATGAGTCCTGCCGCACCGTGATCCTGGTCCAGGTGGAAAACGAAACCGGGCTGCTCGGCACCGACCGGGATTATTCCGACCGGGCCACGAGCGCATTTCGCGGTCCGGTCCCGGCCGATTTGATGAACTATCTGGAGCGCCACCGCGACACTCTGATGCCGGCACTCAAAGCAGCATGGCAACAGTCCGGTTTCCGCCGCTCCGGCACCTGGAGTGAAGTTTTTGGCAGCTTAGCACCCGAAGCCTTCAGCGGCTGGACCGTAGCCCGTTACGTTGACGCCGTCGCGGCGGCCGGAAAGCAGGCGTATCCGCTGCCGATGTACTGCAACAACTGGTTGATTAATCCGGGCAATGAGCGGGCCGGCCGCTGGCCGAGCGGCGGCCCCACCACCCATGTGCTCGATATTTGGAAAGCTGCTGCACCTCACATCGACCTTCTGGCGCCGGATATCTATCTGCCTAAGTTTTACGATACGGCGGCGGAGTTCACACGCCCCGATAACCCCCTGTTTGTGCCCGAAACCGCCCCGGCGGCCCATTATGCGGCTTACGCTTTTTACACGTTAGCTGCTTTCAACGGTATCGGCTTCAGCTCTTTTGGAATCGACGGCCGGGCGTTTGTCCGAGATGGCGAGCTTAACGATAACGCCAGAGAATTCGCGGATGTTTACCGCGTGCTGACCCCGCTTCTGCCGCTGATCGCCCGCGAGCAATACGCGGGTAGGCTCCACGCGGTTGTTCAGGATGAGGACCGAGCGCAGGCCATTCCACTCAATATGAAGCTGGCCGCCGTCGTCAGCTTCCGCGATACCTATCGGCTGGAGGGCCCGCGCGGGCGAGGCTTACTGATTGAGCTGTCGCCCGATGATTATGTCGTGGCTGGAGCCCGATTCCACGTCGACTTTCGCGAGCTTCAGGGGCCGGCTCGCGACGCCGAGTTCTTGTCAATCGAGGAGGGAACCTTCGACGGCGACCGCTGGATTCCGTCGCGCCGCCTGAACGGTGATGAGCTGCATGTGACATTGCCCGAGACCAGCAAAATATTGCGAGTCCGGCTCATCCCGTGACAAGCGATCCAAGAGCACCCATGGCCCTCGGCTGGCGAGCGGCGCAGAATCAGTGTGCCAAAGCAGTTGAAAAGGCTTGCGGACCCCAGATCTACCGGAGACGGAAGTGGAGTCTCACGCTTACGGCGCGCCTCTCCCTGTCGGCGCCAATCCGGGAACGACGCCGGTTTGACGAATTGGACGCATGAACCGCCGGCTAACAGCGTGTTGGTCATTTTTTTGTCAAGATTTCGGCGAGGCGTCCACCGTCCAGCGGGTTGTGGTGTATGATAACAACCTTCGGATGCCGAGCGTCGGGAGTGTCGATGAGCTGGGCGGGCTGAAGGATGGATAAGATCCTGCTGATCGAAGACGACCAATCTATCCATAAAGCTTTGAGGTTACTCTTTGAGCCGGAAGGCTTTGCTGTCGAAATCGCCTCCGACGGGCGAGCCGGAATCGACGCCTTCCGGACGTCAAAACCCGAGCTCGTCATCCTGGACTTGACGATGCCAGAAATGAACGGAAAAGACGTATGCCGTGAGATTCGGAAGCTGTCCCCCACCCAGCCGATTATCATTTTGAGTGCTGCTTCGGATGAAATCAATAAGGTAGTCCTGCTGGAACTCGGGGCTGATGATTATTTGACGAAACCATTCAGCCCCAAGGAGCTTCTGGCGCGTGTTCGGGCCCTGCTTCGGCGGGCCCGGCAGCCGGCCAAGGAGACTCTCGAGCATTACTCTTTCGACGATGTAACCGTGGATTTTGCCAAAATGGAGCTGAGGCGCGGCGACCGCCTGGTTCGCCTGACACCGCAGGAGTTCAAGATACTGAGATACCTATTCCAGAACCCCGAGCGCGTCATCCCGCGCGATGAGCTCCTGAACGAAGTTTGGGGTTACCAGTGCTATCCGACGACGCGGACGGTGGACAACCACATACTCAAGCTTCGGCAGAAGCTCGAAAAGGATCCTGCCAACCCACTTCACTTCCGTACCGTCCACGGCGCGGGATACAAGTTTGTACCCTAGGGGCTCGAACAAGCCGAGGCCGTCGCCGATAGGGATTACCGGAAGGTGACGCGCTCTAGGCGAGATGGGGCCAAGTTGGGGTGCCTTCGGCTTGCTTGGTTGGTCTCGGAACAGATCTTGATCTTCCCGACTCCGAGAGCTGATAGCCCAGATCTCGTTCCTGTCACCGGGGGCTGCCATTTCCCATGCGACTGCGCACGAAGTTTCTCCTTTCGCTCGTCGCCATTTCCGCTTCGTTGACCTGGGTCACGCTGCTGATTGTGCGCCAACGTGTTCAGGTACAGGTCCGGGAAGGAATTTTCGAGTCGTTGCGCGATTCCGTCTCGACCTTTCAACGATTCCAGCAGGATCGGGAGCGCATCCTGGCCGGTTCGACGGCCTTGATGGCCGACGTGCCGCCAATTCGCTCCCTCATGACCTCCGAAGATGAAGCCACCATTCAGGACGCCTCTGTAGCCTTTTGGCACCAGATCGGCAGCGGCCTTTTCGTGCTGGCCGACCGGACGGGGAAAGTCATGGCGCTTGACACCGATGCCCCAGGCTTCCGGCGTGGCGACGCTCAGAAGGGGCTCAATCTGTCCGTGCCGCAGGGCCGCATGAGGGATTGGTGGTTTGGCGGGGGGCATCTCTTTGAAGTATTTCTGCACCCGATCTACTTCGGCTCGCCGACCACGGGTACGCTGCTAGGCACCGTCGTCGTCGGCGATGAGATTGACGATCGGGTGGCTGCCGAAGTGAGCCAAATCGCTTCCAGCCAGGTGGCCTTCCGCTACGGCAACGCCGTGGTGGCCAGCACGCTCCCACTTCGGCAACGGGCCGTGCTCGCGGCTCAGCCTCTGGCAGGGCTGGGTGCAACGGCGCCGGTGGACGTTCGCCTCGGCCCCGAGCGCTTCCTCGCCAGCTCGGTAGAACTCTCCCCTGGCAGCGTGCCGACGGTCAGTCTGACCGTGTTGAAGTCCTATGATGAGGCGACGTCCTTCTTGCGAAGCCTGAACCGCTGGATTCTCAGCGTCGGCTTTGCGGCTGTCGTCGCGGGCACCATCCTCGTGTTCTTGATTTCCACCACCTTCACTCGGCCACTGGCCGATTTAGTCGAGGGAGTTCGCGCCTTGGAGAAGAGCGACTTCGCATATCCTCTCAAAGTTCGCGGCGCGGATGAGGTCTCAGAGCTGACACGCGCTTTCGACCGCATGCGTCGGACGCTTGAAGAAACTCAGCAGGAGCTGTTGCGCACCGAGCGTCTGGCGACGATCGGTCGGATGGCCAGTACGATTTCTCACGATCTGCGCCACCCGCTGACCGTGATTTTGGCTTATGCCGAGTTTCTGGCCGAGCGCCCTCTTGCCGACCCTGAGCGTCAGGAGCTGTACCGGGAAATCCGGCTGGCGGTGGATCGCATGACCGAGCAGATCAGTTCGCTCCTCAATTTCTCCAAACAGGGCGAGGTCTTGAGGCCGGTGGAGGGCTGCCTCGAGGAAGTGATTGGTGAAGCCATCCAGAGTGTGCACGCGAGGCCGGAGTTTCACGACATTCCGATCGCCTTGATTTCGGAAGGGTCTACCGAAGCGAGATTTGATCCCCGCAAGATGGAATTGGTCTTCCACAATCTCCTCTTGAATGCCTGCGAAGCCGTGCCCCGGGGATCAGGCCGGATCGAAATCACAACCCGTCGCACCCCCCACGGCCTGGAAGTCCGCGTTGCCGATAACGGCAGGGGCATTCCGGAGGAGATTCGTGATCGCCTGTTTCATCCCTTTGTGAGTTGCGGGAAACAGAACGGTTTCGGGTTGGGTCTGACGATCGTTCAAAAGATCATCCGCGATCACGGCGGCGACATACACGTGGAGAGCACTGGCGCGAGCGGCACCGTCTTTTGTTTTACTGTGCCTCACAGCTCCCGCCTCCAACCGGTCGAGTCCGACATTAGGCATTGAAGGATGCCAGCCCGTGGAAGGGCGACGCTTCGGAAGGGGTCAGGCACGTGAGTCCGGCGACTGGCAACCTCGAAATCAACACCCCCCTCGCCGCTTTTTACCGCCTCGAAAGGATATCGGCGACTCTGCCCGAGATCGCCTCCGTCAGCGGTGAAGTCCACGCGGCTTTATCCGCCCTGAATATTCCACCGCACCAGCTGCGCGAGCGCGATATCGCGCTCGCGGTCGGGAGCCGCGGTATCGCGAAGCTACGAGAAATCGTACACGCCACCGTCCAGTGGCTCCGGGCCGCCGGCGCTCGCCCTTTCGCTTTTCCCGCTATGGGCAGCCACGGCGGAGCCACCGCCGAAGGCCAGCGGCAAGTGCTGGCCGAATACGGCGTTACGCCGGAAAACATCGGTTGTCCCATCCGCTCCGATATGGCGACGGTGATTACGGGCACGACGCCGCACGGCGATCGCGTGTTCATGGATCGCAATGCCTGGCACTCCGATGGTGTCGTTGCGATCAATCGCGTCAAACCCCATACTGATTTTTACGGCAGGATCGAAAGCGGCCTCACCAAGATGATCGCCATCGGAATGGGCAAAGCCGACGGAGCGCGCGAATGTCATCGCGCCATCCGCAAATACGGGAATGAGCAGGCCATCCGCGCGGCGGCTCAAGTCTCACTGGCTACCGGAAAAATTCTTGCTGGACTCGCCGTGGTTGAAAATGAGTTGCACCAGATCGCGGCCATTCGGGCCGTGCGTCATGAAAATCTTTTTGCCGTGGAGGAAGAAACTCTGCAGCTGGCGCGCCGGTTGGTGGCCCGCCTACCGTTCACCCAACTCGATCTTTTGATCGTCGACGAAATGGGAAAGAACGTGAGCGGCACGGGCATGGATACGAAAGTGATCGGACGCGGTATCCGTCTGCCCAAGCAAAAGCCGGCGGACGTGCCGGCGATCAGCCTTATCTACGTGCGGGACTTGACCGACGAGAGCGATGGCAATGCTCTGGGCGTCGGTCTTGCCGACCTCGTGCACCAGCGGCTGTATCGGAAGATTCGTCTTGAAGAGACTTACGTGAACGTCCAGACGTCGCTTAATCTCCCCGTGGCGCGCGTTCCCATGCACGTCGGCTCAGACCGCGAGGCGTTTGATCTGGCGCTCGCCGCCCTCGGCAGCCCCGCTCCTTCCGAGCAACGGCTTGTTTGGATTCGCAACACGCTCGAGCTGGACCACCTTTTCGCTTCGGAACCGCTTCTCCGAGACCGAGAAGCCCTCGCCGGATGGCGGCTCGCGCCTGAACTGCGGGCGCCGGTCTTTGACGGTTGCGGCAACGTGGTGTCGTGGGCGTAAAGGTCACCCTCCGGCAGCGGACTTCCGAGCGGCAACGCGCTCGTAGAGCTGCTCGTAAAGGGGAATGATCTTGGTTGTGCAAAACTCGTTGGCGGCCCGCGCACGCGCCGCCATCCCCATCGCCGTGCGGCGATCCGGGTCAGCCAAAATTTCCAGGGTGCGCGCCGCCATGGTTTCGATGTCTCGGGGCGCCACCAAGAACCCGTCGACCCCGTTGCGAATTACTTCCGGTAATCCCCCGACCCGCGAGCACACGCATGGCACGCCGCATGCCATGGCCTCGAGCGCCGCCAAGCCGAAGGACTCGAGATCGCTAGGCAAAAGCATGACATCCGCACAGTTCAGGAGTTGATGCACTTGATTCTGCTTGCCCAAAAAGATCACGTCCTCCCCCAGCTTCTTCTCTCTCACCAGCCACTCGGCCGGCGCACGATCAGGGCCGTCTCCGATCATCAACAGCTTGGCTGCAATCTGGCGGCGCACGCGATCAAAAATCTCAATCACGTCCAGTACCCGCTTCACGGGGCGGAAATTGGAGAGATGCACAACAATCCGCTCGTGTTCCTGGGCGAATTCCTGGCGACGGCCGGAATCATCGGCGGGCTGGAACACATCGCAGTTGACAAAATTGGGGATCACGTCTACCGGCCGGCGAATACCAAATTCCTCGATCGTGACACGACGCAAATACCCAGAGATGGCGGTCACGGCGTCACTTTCTTCAATCGAAAAGCGCGTGATCGGCAGGTAGGAGCGATCGGTGCCCACCAACGTAATATCGGTGCCGTGGAGCGTGGTAACGAAGGGCAATCGGCGCGTACCGAGCATGGCTCGGGCCAGATAAGCGCTCACCGAGTGAGGGATGGCATAATGGACGTGCAGTAAGTCCAGCGATTCATTCACCGCGACGTTATACATTTTGGTAGCGAGGGCCAGCGTGTACGGAGGGTGGTCGAAAAGCGGATAGTTCATCATCTCGACTTCGTGAAAGTGAAGCCGGTCGGAGGCCTCTGTCATCCGTACGGGGACGGCATAGCTGATGAAATGGATTTCGTGCCCGCGCGCCGCCAGCTCCAAGCCCAGTTCGGTAGCTACAACTCCGCTGCCACCGTAAGTGGGATAGCACGTAATGCCGATTTTCATGGGCATCTACCGGGCGGGCTGATATGTGGCTAGGAGTGAGGGGACGATTTCGGGTGGGCCTTCTCGGAAGGCGGGCTCGCCACCAACACCACAATCTGCTTGACCTGTCGCCGGTCACCCCTCTGATTGTAGTACACCAACACATTCGTGCCCGGCGCCAGAGATTTCAAGTTCAACCGCTCACCGTCGGCACTCGCCACTTGCACTTTCTTAGTAATCGGAAAAATTTCGGTGTTTTGACCGCCGGCGCTCACGACGTTCAACACTTTATCTTTCAAGTCAACGGACTGCACCTTGCCGCTGAACGCACTGCGCGACGCTCCTCCGATGACCTTATCCAGACCGGGAACCTTGGGCTTGCGCTCAACTTGAGCCAGAGTAATGCCCGTGAGGGCCAGTAACGCCCATACAAGTCCCTTTGCGTTCCGTGTCGCTCGCAACCAGCGCCCCTCGCCACTCCCGCGACGATCATCAGCTACGCCTCGGCCGACCTTTCCGTTCATGGCCCCATCGTATGCAGGAAGCCGACAGGTGTCAAGCCGACCCGGCGTGCGGCGCGGGCATGCACGAGGCAACTTAGCCGAGTTGGCGGTTGCGCCGGGTACGCGACGCCCGCAGGCCCTATTCGTCGTCCTGATCGGGAGGCTCAACTTCACGCGAAAAGTTGCCGTCGCTTCCGTTCTTCGTCTCGTTTTGCTTGTACATGTAACGAACGGCAGACTTCATAATGAGCAGGTTGGGCTCCTTCGCGCGATGCACCTTAATGCAATTTTTGTCGTACCATTCGATGACGCCGCGAATCTCTTCGCCGTCATCCAGCACCACCACCATCGGCGTGCGGCCCTGCATCTGCTTGATGTAGTAAAAACTCTCCGCGTTAGTCTGCTCGGGCGGGGTTGGCTTCCGCCGCTGAATGCGCGGTCCCATTTGTTCCTGAATTTCCGATAGTGAGGGACGAATCAGTTTCCGATTCACTCTTCCTACTCCTTGCGGCCCTCAGTGCGGGCCAGGGTTTGAGGCGACATCAAGTCGCGAAGCGTAACCTACGCACCCGGCCGTTATCGGTGGCGTCGCCGATGATCCGGTTTCTTCCGAATCAGAAACGACCCAGATGACTGGAACGCTGCCCCATAATCTACCACGCTGTGCCTCGTTCCGCAAATGCTTTTTCAGCGTGACGAGAATGATCAGTCGCCAAACGCGGGGCCGGAACCAGAAATCGAATCTTCCTGATTGCCACGCCTCTGCACCATAACCTCGATTCCAAGGGCCTCAAAGCCAAGTTGTTGGTTGACGTTCCGAGTTCGGAGACGGTAGGCCTCATCGAGGCCATCCTTGAGCCGCTCAATCTCTGCCAAACTGAGCCTGCGGCTCCAACGTTTAAGACGGGGCAGCAAATCCACGTGGCTCACGGCTGACTCTTCCGCCCCTTCCACCATGAGCAGAAGATCACGCAGCAAACTATAGCCTATCTTCAATACATCTTCAAATTCATCGTGGCGCTCGCTCAACGCCCTGGCCGACTCGATGAGCTGCTTCCATTCTTCAGCGGCCACCCCCCCGGACCAATCCGCAGCGACACTGTCCAGGAGGTCAAGCCAAGGGCGGATCTGCCTGGCATACGCGGCGGGATCAAACGTCAAAGCCTTCGCCACGCTACCGGCCGCAAGGCGCGCCGCCTGCTGCCTCTCCGCTTTCGGCAGCGCAGACTTCTCCTCGAGCAGTTGCAAAATCGTCTCGGCTCCAACCGGCGAAAATACAATCCGCCGCGCCCGCGAGCGGATTGTCGGCCGCAGTTCCGCCGCGTTAGGCGAGATAAGAATGAAAATTGTTGTCTCCGGCGGCTCTTCGAGCACCTTCAGGAGAACATCAACGGCCTGCCAATGGATGGTTTGGACCTGGTCCACGATAAGGACGCGGCGTAGAAGATCGAAGGGCCGTGTATAGGCTATCCGGCGGAGCTCTCGGACCTGCTCACTCAGAATAAAGCGTGTCATTGGTTCGATCAACTGCACATCGAAGTAAACTAGACCTTCGATCCGCTGACCGGAAGCTTTCAGTTCACGGCGTCGCGCGAGGTCCTCGCGTGCAGCACGCACCATCGCATCCACCTGACAGCAACGATGGCACTGGCCACAGAAATCGTCCCGAAGACGGCCGCAATTCAACGCTTTCGCCAACATTAAAGCCAGTGTCTTTTTCCCCACCCCGTCGGGCCCCGTGAAAAGCAACGTGCCCGGCACCCGACCGGTGCGCAGCATCTCTCGCACCGTTCTTACGGCGCCCGAGTTCCCGATATAGGCGTTAAATGGCATGCGAAACTTGAAGGCTAATCCTCATTCAGGCTACTCGGGCCTCGCCGAGGCGATGCGTGTTTCCGCGTCAAACACCTATCCTGATTCGCATGGCGATCCAGGACTGCGCAATCAGCGGCGCCGGATACCCGCCCTTTGGCCAACGCCCGCCAAAAACTCATCCACTATGCGCCGGATCTCCGCCTGTACCTCCGCGACGGTCCGCCCGGCCTTCACCACCCGAACGCGTCGAGGATTACGACGCGCGATCGCCAGATAACCCGACCGAACCCGGCGCTGGAATTGCAAACCTTCCGCCTCGAAGCGCCCTCCGTGGCCATGGCGCCGCTTCCCGCGGCTCTCGGCGCGCCGAAGCGACGTGTGGGGATCGAGATCGAGGAGAATCGTAAGGTCTGGTTGTGTGGAGCGGCACACCAGGCGATCCAACGCGCTCACCACCCCCGGACTAAGCCGACGACCGTAGCCCTGATAAGCCAAGCTGGCGTCATTAAATCGGTCGCTAACCACAATCTCGCCGCGAGCGAGCGCCGGCTGGATGACTTGCTCGAGATGTTCGGCGCGTGCGGCGTACATTAGCAGTAGCTCGGCAAGAGGCGACACCTGTGCCGGCCGCCCAGCGAGCAGCACGGCGCGAATGCGCTCACCCAGGGGCGTCCCGCCCGGTTCTCGCGTGAGGGCGACGGCGTAGCCTCGCTGTCGAAGGTAGGTCGCCAGGCGGCGTGCCTGCGTCGTCTTGCCTGTGCCGTCGATACCTTCCAAAGTAATCAAGACGCCGCGCTGCTTTACTCTATCCCGCAGTCGATCCTTAGCCAGCTTTCCTCCGTCGCCATCGAGTATACAGCGGTCCAGGAGCCCGCACGGCAGTTCTCGCACTAGCCCATTGAGCAAACTGGCCTGGGCCCGCCCCGGCCTCATCGATGATAGAATAAATGGCGAGTCATGGTCGATATTAGCGAAAATATCGCCCGCGTATACGAACGGATTGCAGCAGCGTGTCGTCGCGTAGACCGACCGCCAGGGGGTGTGCGGCTCGTGGCCGTCAGCAAAACGGTTGATCCCGAGCGCATCCGACAAGCCCACTTAGCGGGCGTCAGCGATTTCGGCGAAAACCGAGTGCAAGAGGCTGAGGGAAAACGCCCGGCGCTCGCCGACCTCGCCATCACTTGGCACCTGATCGGTCATTTGCAATCCAACAAGGCCCGGCGAGCCCGCGAACTCTTCCATTGGTTGCACTCAATTGATTCGGAACGGTTGGCCAATAAGCTCGATAAGGCCGGGGCACTCCATGGCGCGCGCCTACCCGTTTTGCTGGAAGTCAATCTCGGCGGGGAGATCAGCAAATTTGGAGCCCGCGAGGCCGAAATCATAGACCTGGCGCGCCACGTCAGCCGGCTCCCGTCTCTCGAGTTGCGAGGTCTGATGACGATTCCACCCTTCTCCGAAGACCCCCAAAGAAGCCGGCCGTACTTTCGCCGCTTGCGAGAACTCGCCGGGGCGATTGTCTCCGCGGGTTTGCCACAGGCTTCGATGCGGGAGCTCTCGATGGGCATGAGCCACGACTTTGAAGTGGCTATCGAAGAAGGTGCAACCATGGTTCGGGTTGGCACGGCCATATTTGGCAAAAGGTCGAACTTGCCGGTGAGTGCCACCATATCAGAAGTCGCCTTTTAGGGTCCCGGGGCGGAGCATCTCCCAATCAACAAGGAAGCTATCTGGAGTCGAAACGCACGCCCACGTTGTTGATATTCTGATGTTTAAGGTTTCAACTATCCTTTACGCTGCCGTCTTGGGCGTCATCGTCATCGCGATGCTCGCGGTTAGCATTGGTCGGTCAGTCCGGCTCACGTCTCACGACGACTTTATGGTGGCCGACCGCAACCTCTCGGGCGCCGTGTTGATCTTCACGCTGCTCTGTTCCTGGATCGGAGCCGGGAGTCTGTTTGCGGGCGCCGAATTCGCCTATCATCAGGGCCTCGCCTCATTGTGGCTGCCGGCAGGCGGTTGGGTAGGCCTGATGGTTGTTTATTTCACGGCTGGGCGCGCGCGCGCTTTCGCTCAATACACGGTACCGGACCTACTGGAAGTGCGTTATGGCGCGCTGGCCCGCGTTTTCGGCACCCTCTGCATCATCGTCTCCTACACAGCCATTGTGAGCTACCAACTGAAGGGAGGTGGGCGAATTCTGAACCTGGCTTTGGGTATCAGCGAGACGCGGGGCACAGTCCTCATGGCCATTTTTGTCATCGTTTTCACGGCCCTTGCCGGGATGTCTTCGGTCGCGTACGTGGACCTCGTGATTGGCATCGCCGTGACGATCGGATGTCTCGTCGCCTTTCCTGCCCTGGTTAATCAGGTCGGCGGATGGAGGGTCGTCCACTCGGCTTTACCGCCTAGCCATTTTACGGTGTTCGGGACTATGAAGTGGACGGAGGCGATGGGTTACTTCTTCCCCACGTTTACCCTGATGCTGGGCAATCAGACGATGTATCAGAAATTCTATGCGGCAAAGAGCGAACGCGTCGCAAGACACGCCGTAGTCGGTTGGATTGGCGGCACGGTCTTGCTCGAGACCGTCATTGTCCTAATCGCCGTGACTGGCAGCGTTCTGTTTCGGCGCCAACTCGGGGCCACCGACCATCCTCTACCGCCCTGGGCAATCATCCCGTATGCGGCACGTCGCGGCCTGACCCCTGCTGTCGGCTCCATTTTTCTGAGCGCTATCTTCGCCAAAGTCATTTCCACGGGTAATAATTTTCTTTTCTCTCCGGCCTCGAGCGTGGTGCACGACCTTTTCCAACGCTTTGTGCTCAAGGGATGGAGTGATCGCCCCCTCCTTCTATTATCGCGTCTGAGCGTAATCATCCTGGGGTTGATCGCATTGGCCCAAGCCTTTCAGCCTTCAGTTCTGGCAACCGCGGTCTATGCTTACGACGTGTACGGCGCAGGGCTTACGCCTGCGATCATGGCTGCGTTCTTGTGGGAGCGCGCCACTGTAGCCGGAGGAATCTGTTCGATCATCGCCGGCACAACAGTTGCGCTCGCATGGAAAATCATGGGTTATGCGACGCCGATGATCTTCCCTGCGCTGGCGGCTTCGCTCGCCTGCTTGGTCGCAGTCAGCCTGGCGACGACACCTTCGCCGCGAAAGGAACAATGTCGCCCGGTCCTCGGCCGGCCGGCCGCAGCCGGCAAATGATCAGAGATCGCCTCCCCCGACCGGAGTCAAACCAGGTATAATTGGATTCGCTGCCGGGGACGACGCGTGACCATTGACGAAGCACTCAGTAAGCTCGACGAAAATATCAGGCGCCTTAAGATCGAATACGAGACCTATTTTAATGGTGGTTCGCCTCGACCGCCCCGCGACACGGTGTTTCGCGTCGAAACCGCCATCAAGAAATATTCGGGCGAGATGGGGGAGTTGAATTTCGCACAGCGATTTCGCTTCAACCAGTTGGCCCAGAAATACGCGGTTTATAATGACCTGTGGAGGAGGCGCCTCAAGGACATCGAGGAAGGGCGCGCGCCGATCGCTCGGCGACGCGAAGCTTCAGTGGCCTTCGAGGGGCCATTCCGCGTGGTCTGCGCCGACCTGACCCCGGAAGTTGTGGACCAGCTCTTGGGAGCGCTCGTTCGCGCCAAGCATCAAGTGGGCGACCCCGTCGAAAATCTGGATCCGGCTCGCTTCGCCCAGTTCGTCCGCCAGAAAGCAGAGCAGGTTAAACAGAAGCTCGGTTGCGCGCAAGTGCAATTTTCGGTCAGCATTGAAGACGGCAAGGTAAGATTCACGGCGGGAAAAGCCTAAGGTCCGAGAGTCAGTACCGGCAGTTCCGAGCCTGCGGAGGTCGGCGAACGTACGACATCAACCCTCCGTTGTTCCAAATTCTGTCCCCTACCCGGAGCATTCATGAAGAAAATTTATCGAGCCCTGGTCAGTGTCAGCGACAAGACGGGCGTGGTTGACTTCGCGCAAGGACTCACCGCACTGGGAATCGAAATCGTTTCCACGGGCGGAACAGCCAAGCTGTTGCGCGAGCGAGGACTCAAAATCCGCGATGTGTCGGAGATCACCGGCTTTCCCGAAATGCTCGACGGACGGATCAAAACGCTGCATCCCAAAATTCACGGCGCAATCCTGGCCATCCGTGACAATCCCGAGCACGGGCAGCAGCTCAAGGCCTATGGCATCGAGCCGATCGACCTCGTCGCGGTTAATCTATATCCATTTGAACAGACCGCTACGCGACCGGGCGTCAGGCTAGAGGAGCTGATCGAAAATATCGACATCGGGGGAGCGTCAATGATCCGGTCGGCCGCCAAAAACTTTGAGGACGTTGCGGTCATCGTCGACGCGGCCGACTACGGGCCCGTGGTCGAAGAGGCGCGCCGAAACTCGGGCGCTCTCTGCCGCGAAACACGCGCCCGCTTGGCCCGAAAGGCGTTCGCTATAACAGCCGCTTACGATGCCGCAATTTCGACCGTACTTGAAAACTGGACTGGTAGTCAGGCGATGCGCATGGAGCTCGCCGACAGCTCGCAGTCATTCTCGCTTCCTGACAACCTCTATCTCAGTTTTCGCAAGGCCATTGATCTGCGGTACGGCGAGAATCCGCACCAGAAGGCTGCGCTGTATCTTGACCCGGCGGCCGCTGGCCGCGGCATGGCTTATGCGCGGCAGTTGCAGGGCAAAGAGCTCTCATTCAACAATTTGGTTGACCTTGAAGCGGCTTGGCGCCTGGCCGGCGAATTCGACGAACCCGCGACCGCAATCATCAAGCACACAAACCCTTGCGGAGTGGCCACCGGGTCAACCCTGGCTGAAAGTTACAGGCGCGCTCTGGGTGTCGATCCAATTTCAGCCTTTGGCTCAGTCATTGCCTTCAATCAGGCGCTGGACGCCGCCACCGCCGAGGCCCTGTCAAAGCTGTATGTGGAAGCTGTGGTCGCGCCCGCCTTTGCGCCGGCGGCATTGGAAAAGTTGAGTGGCAAGAAGAACCTGCGCCTGATGGATATGTCTGCCACCCAAGGGGACGACCTCAGCCTCCAGCTGAAACGCATCGGTGGCGGACTGCTCGTTCAAACTCCCGATACGTTTCCCGCCAGGCCGCGGGACTGGAAGTGTGTCACCGAGCGCCAGCCCACAGAGTCGGAACGGCGCGCCTTAGTGTTCGCTTGGAAGGTTGTCAAGCACGTGAAATCCAACGCTATCGTTTACGCCCGCGAAGGCGTTGTCGTGGGTATCGGAGCGGGACAGATGAGCCGCGTTGACGCCGTCAAAGTTGCCGCCATGAAAGCTCGCGACCTGAAGCACCCACTCTCGGGGACCGTGGTGGCTTCGGACGCTTTCTTTCCCTTCCCCGACGGTGTGGAGGAAGCCGCGCAGGCGGGTGCTACGGCTATCGTGCAACCGGGTGGATCGATCAAGGACAGCGACGTGATCGCCGCTGCTGACCGTTTAGGGTTGGCCATGCTCTTTACAGGGGTGAGGCACTTTCGACACTGAGAACGCCGGTCGATAGACGCTCTCAGGATTTCGGCGAGTAGTAGCCGTCGCGCGCGATGATCTTGTATTTCACTTGCTTCCCCTTCTGATTCACAATCCGCAGCGGATTGCCAGTATCATCCACGAGTTCGACCTTTAAATGGTGAAATTTTCCATCCCTGGCCGTGTCTGTCGGTACAAACCCGAGACTGTACTCGGTGCGGAGTTGCCCGGCAATTTGCTGGTAAATGGCCGGGAGATCGCCCTCGAAACGAGGGAAATACGCCTGGCCGCCCGAGTACTGAGCGATGTACTGCAACTGTGATCTAGCTTGGACGGCCGTCATTCCCAGATTGTAGCGCACATCGAGGAACTCGAGGATACTCACAGGGTAAATGGGCGTGTCAGATGCCCTCGCGATCTTAAGCATTTCCGGATAGGTCAGCTTACTGAAGGTGTCGATGCCGGAGCAAATGGCAATGATTGCCTTCCTGCCTTTGATATCCTTCATGCGGTCGATCGTAAAGGCCAGCGCGTCATAAAGGTTCGTCTCGCTGAAACCGGGAATACGTAGCGTATCGAGAGCCGCCTGCACTTGATAGCGGTCCTGCGTAAAGTCGGTCGTGATGTGAGGCTTGAGGTCAAAATCCACCACCGCCACCCAATCGTTGGGCTTCATGTAGTTCAGGAATTCATAAGCATCCTGGAGCGCTAAAACCAGGAAGGGCCACCACTTATTGCTGAACTCAACCAGCAGGCAGACTGTGAGCGGCGCCTCCGAGGTGCCGAAGTTCGTGATTGTCTGCTCCACCCCATTGTCGTAAATCCGAAAATTCTTACGCCCCAACGTAGTGATGGGGTCACCATCTTTGTCAGTCACAAGAACGTCCACATTAACCAGATTCGTTGATGTAGAAAGTGTGTAGATGTCCTTCGGATTAATCTTCTCGATCTTGTTTTCCGGCAGGGGCTGAGGAGTTCCCGGTTGGCTTTTCTTCGGCACGAGCACCGTTTCGCCAGGTGGGGTGCTCGGACCGCTCGGGGCGGAGGACTGGTCCTGACCTTGCGCCAAAAGGGCGGGACCAAATCCTGGAATAGTCAACCGGACGGCGGCAACCAAAAAGACAATCAGCAGCGCTTTTCTCAGCTTCACGTCTCGGCTCCCCGGAACCATCGATATTCTGTTCATTATGATGCCATTCAGGGTGTTCCGGGTCAACCAGAATGGCCCCGGCGAGTTACGGGCCAACGGGCCGAGCTAACCCGCGGTTTCCAACAAAAACTTAGGTATGCTCGGCGGGTATGGTTGGGCCCGGAGAAGGCCTCTGTTTGCGGTTGGTCGGAGCGTCGTTTTGGTGGTAGAAGTATCTGAACTGCTATTCTTCTCGGCCGGAGTTTGCGCCGCCGTGACCTCTGGTAATGTCGGCGTTGAAGGTCGTAACTCTTATGGCCTGGCACTTGCGGGCACCATCCGGAATCATCCATGGTCGTCGCGGACGACCATGTCGTTCCGGTTAACCGATTGGCCCGGCACGAGGATTGGGTTGCGGCACACTTTGCGGTATAGTAGCCGGCCGGATCGTAGGGGTGGATGATTTCGACGGGTCTGAAAAGGCTCCTGTATGACGGCCCGTTCATTCTGGCTGTGGTGGCGCTTGCTTTCGGGTTTCTTCCTCCGGTTCGCCGCCAGCGTGCTAGTCGCAGCTTGGGTAGCGCCGGCAGCCAGCGCCACCGACTGGTCAATCCTCTTCACGGCTCAGGATGTCCGCGACTGCCTTTCAACGCCCCAAGGTCGCGCCCTGGCGCTCAATTTCTGCCGCCGATTCGGGCTCGAGAAGGTGTATCTGGAAACGTTCCGAGACGGTTATCAAGCTGACGCCGAGGCGCTCCGAACCGCACGAGACTTCTTTCATCGGGCGGGAATGACGGTAGCCGGCGGCGTGGCCACAACCCGTCTGGGCAAGCCCTCGACAGGATGGGATCTGGTTGCCTGTTATACCGACCGGGCCAATCGCGAGCGGCTCGCGTCAATCTTCAGGTTCACAGCTTCGCTTTTTAACGACATCATCATTGACGACTTCTTCTTTACCGACTGCGAGTGCTCGGAGTGTTCGGCCGCCCGCGGCGGATCTAGTTGGCGTGATTATCGCCGCCGGCTGATGCTCGACGTAAGCCGCGGCTCCGTGCTTGCACCCGCGCGCCAAGTCAACCCCGAGGTCAAGATTGTTCTGAAGTACCCGCAATGGTACGAAAGCTTTCAAGAGCGCGGTTACACTGTAGAAAAGGAATCTCCGCTCTACGACGGAATCTTTGTCGGCACCGAGACGCGCGACCCCAGTTCCGACCACTGGGGGCACGCCGAACAGTATCGCGGCTTCTTCCTGTTCCGCTGGTTGACCGATCTCGCGGGCGCGAAAAACGACGGCGGGTGGTTTGATCCGTTCGGCACCGATGCGGCCTTTTACCTCGATCAGGCTTACGTCACCGTTCTGGCCGGTGCACCCGAAGTTTTCCTTTTCCATTACGGTGTGCTCGCCTCGTCCGCATACCAGGCGCAGGCGGAGGCCTTAGCATCTCAGCGCCCTTCCCTCGACCGGCTCGCCAAACTGACCGGCTCCTGGCAGGGAGTTCCCGCTTATAAGCCACCATCCAGCGATCCGGGCAAAGAGGCGTATATCTTCGACCGGCTCGGAATGTTAGCGATCCCGCTGCTGCCGGTGGCGCATTTTCCCGAGGGTTCGCGTGTGGCCGCCTTCGCCGAGCACGCGCTGGCCGACCCCAACTTCGTTCCTGAGCTCAGGTCCTTCCTCAACGCGGGAGGAACGGCCCTGGTCAGCGAACGCTTGGCGCATCGTCTTAACGCCGATCCCCGCCTGCCGGGACCCGCCACGCTCGATCTTCAAGAAGGAAGCGACTTCAAACAGATCGGCGTCGCCCGGGGCAAAATTGTCGTATTTTCCGACGCGCTGGCCGGGCTTGCGTACGTCGACGGCCACAACCAGGTAGCACAACCCACACCAGAGTTGCGGGCCGCGCTCGCTAACTTGCGGGAGACGGTCTCGCAATTCACGCCGACCTCGTTCGACGCGCCCCCGCGCGTAGCCATCTTCCCGATGCGTGGCCGCGTGGCCGTAGATAACTTCACTGAGCTTCCGGTTGCCTGTCACCTCGACGGCATGAGCGGAATGGCCAGTCGTTTGCAACTGGTCTGGTCAAGCCCAGGAGCTACTCTCGCCTCCGACGGCGCGACGCTTCGCCTGCCGCCCCATGCCCTGATCGTAGTCGGGCAATGAGCGGGTTGCCAGCGATCACGGAGTACGAGACTGAACGCCGCCTTGACTGTCGCGGTCCGGCCCCACCGAGGGGGCAGTCGCCACCCCACGGGCTACCTGGTTCGGCCTCGATCCCGCCTTCCGCCCCACGATGACCACTTCACCGAAGTAACGGCGCAAGGGCGGGCATAACGCGATGAGCATACGGTCTGCGGCTGCCACCGCGACCAAACAGGCTCGCTTCAGGCACCGCGAGGCGAGCGTGCGAGGGGGATCGGGGAAAAAGCGCTGGAGGCGTCCGAGAAAATTAAAGAAACAGATTTCGGGCGACTCCAGCAGCCCCCGGATATAGTCAAGGTCCTGCTGAACCAATTGTTTTTCTTCCGCACTCACACGCTTTCCGATTGGCAGCGCATCGCGCACCTTCTGAAATCGCTGGCTTAAAGCAATCGGCTCAACAAAGACGGCCGTGCCTTCGGGCTTCAGACTCCGGAGCACGACTGGAACTACCGCATGAATGTCCACGTGGTGCAGCACGGCGTAACACAAGACGGCATCGAAGCGGTCAGGGGGAAGCGGCGATTGCGTTACGTCGATCGCCGCGAGTTCGACGCGATCCTCGACACCGTCCAGGCGAGCGCGCTGCTCAGCCAGGGCGACCAGCTCGGGTGAAATGTCGACGCCCGTCACCCGGGCGCCCAGCCTGGCCAACTGCGTCGTGATCTCGCCTTCGCCACATCCAAAATCCAGGATGCTCCGGCCCGCCAGGTTCCCCAGTTTCTTAAAAGCGAAATCCTTAGGAAAAGCCCACGAAAACCTTAAACGCCGGTAACGCTCAATGATGTGATCGGGCGTAGCCGTGAGGTTCGCGAGCCGGCGGGCGCGCTCCGCCTGGAAGGCTAACTCCTGGCCGACGCGATTGACTTCACGCTCCATCTCGGTTTCTTGCCGGATGGCGAAAAATGCCGATCGAGCCTCCAGACCGCCTTCCCGGGCCAACTCGGCCAACCCCGGGGCGGTCATCGAGAATCACTCGTCGCCCGCCATCAAACCGCGGCACAGCGGGCTCCGGCACGAAGAACGCCTTCGAGGATGTCTTCGAACTGCCGGGCGACCGCGCTCCAACTGTAGTGCCTCTCCACCAATCGCCGCGCCGCAATTCCCAGCTGCCGGCGGCGCTCCCTATCGCGCAATAAGTCGGTCACGCGGCTTGCAAAATCCTGAGGAGTGTCAGCCAGCACGATATTCTCTCCGTCCCGGACGGGAAGCCCTTCCGCGCCAATCGTCGTCGAGACCACGGCCTTGCCCATCGCCAGCGCTTCAAAAATCTTCAGCCGCGTGCCGCCGCCTACGCGAAGGGGGACGATGTAAACGGCGGCCGCGCGCACATAAGGGCGGATGTCCTCGACGCGCCCCGTGACCCGGATGCCCGTGTCGCTCATAGCAAGCGCCTTTAACCGGGCCGAGGGCCGGCGCCCAACGATCCACAGAGTGGCGTGCGGAAATTCCTGCCGAATGCGGGGCAGAATCCGGTCAACGAAATAAACGACGGCGTCCTCATTGGGTAGCCAGTCCATCGAGCCGGTAAAGACTAAAGTGGCCGCTTGCTCCTCGGAGGGTGCGGGTTGAAAATACTCCACATCGACGCCGGTGGGAATTACAAAGGTCTTCTCGGCCGCGGCGCTGCGGGCGAAGTGGCGGCGATCGTGTTCGGAGACCGTCACCACAGCATCGGCCCGGCTCGCGTAGCGGCGCTCCGCGCGATCCATCAGGTAATATTCCCTCCACGACAGCAGCTTCCATAGCGGATTGCGGGCAACTTGACCGTGGCGCCGCCAGATGGCGGCCTCGATATTGTGGGCAAACAGGACCTTAACCGGCGGAGCGTCCCAGGGAACCACGCCTCCGGCAATGGCGAAGTCGCACAGCAATATGTCGCAGGGCTCCTGCTGGAGCAGGTCGCCCAGCCGCCGCCCGACCCTGGGAGGACAGAACTTAGCGATGTTATAGGGAAGCCCAGAGAAGAGCTGACGAGCATAATAAAGCCCCTCGGCGAAGCTCTTGGGCGCAGGCAGATCGAGCGGCAAGAGGACGAGGCGGCGGAACAGCGGCGCCAGCCCCGGATGTTCGTCGTTCGCGTGCGCCGCATAGAACGTAAACAGCGTCACCTCGTGACGGCGCGCGAGCTCGTGAAGAAGGTGATAGCTGCGGATCTTGCCGCCGGTGTCCAGGGGCACGAGTCCGCCGGCTTTGACCCACAGAATCCTCATGGCGACTCACCAACAGATGCCTTGGTAATGTTCGTTCGCCGCGGGGCGCCGCGACTTGTCAAGGTTGACGAGGTCAATCACCGTCTGCTCTGGCCGCAAACAGCGGGCCAGCTCGTCGCGACTGACCGAGCTCGTGCCGATCACCACGACCTCGGCCCGCGCGAGCGCGTCTTCGAGGCGATTCTCCAGAAGCTGGCCAATATGGGGAATCGTTTCTTCAATGAACTGCCGGTTTGATCCGGCGATCCGGCCGAGCGACACGTACCGGTCCCACACCCGAACCTCGCATCCCTCGCCGAGCAGACGTTTGATCAGTTGCACCTGCGGACTCTCGCGCAGATCGTCGGTTCCCGCCTTGAAACTGAGGCCGAGCACGCCGATGCGCCTCTTCTTTGTCGCCAAGATAGCCTCCACAGCGCGCTCGATGTGTTGACTGTTGCTCGGCAGCAGCGATTCCAGCAAGGGAAGGCGCAGGTCGAGCTCTTTGGCTTTGTAGTTCAAAGCTCGAACATCCTTGGGTAGGCATGAGCCGCCGAACGCGAAACCAGGTGAGAGATAGGCGGGGGAAATATTCAGTCGCGTATCGGACGTGAAGATTCGCGTCACCACATCCGTATCAACGCCGAGCTGCTTGGCCAGCGTTCCCATTTCATTGGCGAAAGCCACCTTGAGCGCGTGAAAGGCATTCGAGACGTACTTGACCATCTCCGCCACTTCGAGCGAGGTTTCGTAAACCTTACCCGGAACCCAATCGTAGAGTTCGCGTAGCAAGGTGAGATCGGCCGGGTCTTGGGCTCCCAGGACGGTATAGGGCGGCTCGCGAAAATCCGCGATGGCCGTTCCCTCGCGCATGAATTCAGGGTTGTAACAGACGGCGAAATCCGCGCCCGCCCGTTTCCCGCTCACCGCTTGGAGCACCGGAATGACAACCGCGCGGGTGCTGCCGGGCAAGATCGTGCTGCGAATGACGACGGCGTGCCGCGATCGTTTGCGGGCCAGTCCCTGCCCGATCTCCCGGCAGACATGCTCGATGTGAGAAAGGTCCAGTCTGCCGTTCGGCCGGCTGGGCGTACCCACGCAGACGAACGAGACGTCGGATTCTAACACCGCCCGCGTCGCGTCGCTCGTGGCGTGAAGACGGCAGGCCCGATAGGCGCCCGCCACCAGATCATCGATTTGGGCCTCGATGATGGTGCTGCGGCCGCTGTTCAAGGCTTCAACCTTGGCCGGATTCATGTCCACGCCGATCACCGTGTGACCGCGGTTGGAAAAACAGGCTGCAGTAACACATCCGACGTAACCGAGGCCAAAAACGCTGATCGTATGAGGGGCACCGCCCATCGTCCTCACGTCTCCATCAGCGCGGGGCCATTCTTCGACCGGCCCGCCAGCCGCTTAGCCCGCGATGGTATCAGCATAACATCATTCCGGCCCGAGCCTCACCGGTGAGGACCGCAATCCGGGGCCGCGACCAGCCCGGCGCCGGGAACGCCCGCGGTGTGGCGAGGGAGTCATGTTACACTGCGCGAAGGATGTTCGGAGCAGGGTGGGTGAATGGCGCCGGAACCGGCGAAAGAGCCGCGTGAAACCATGCCCGTCCGCCCCTTCGCACACGGGCCCATAGCTCAGCCGGTCAGAGCAGCGGACTCATAATCCGTTGGTCGCAGGTTCGAATCCTGCTGGGCCCACCTCTGTTTTCAACAGCTTGAGGGTCTGGGAGGGCCGCGTCTTGCCGGTTCGATTGCACGCGGTTTACGAACTTCGGGTGACTCGCTGGCGAGTCGAGGCGCTCCGCCCAATCGATATTGCCTTTAGGAATGGACTGCCCGCAATTGTCGGCCGTGGCATCAGTCGACCTGTGGTTCAATTGTTCTTTGACTTGCACCAGGCTCTCGCCCTTCCGGAATACAAGGCAGAGGAGTCTTAGCCCAGCGGGTGCGCCCGTGAGAAGTTGAAAGGATCGCTTGATGTTCGTTGCGGCCAGGGAATGGTAGGAGTACGAGCGTGCTGGGCCTTGTTGAGTGCTGATCGGTTCAGATGGTGCGGCCGTAGTCACCGGAAAATGGCAGCGCCAGGCTCGGGAGGGGCAAGCAGAGGGACGAGGGAGCGGGCTGGAACTCGGCGATCTCAGGGAGTGGTAACGGGCGGCGCCCGCTGCAACTATCTGGCGGCCACAACCAGCCAGTCGAGGATGTGCGAGGGAGAAAGGTTCAAAGGTGTTCTACGCCGGGGGGCACGGCCAGCTCTCCAGTCCGCTTTTCTCTTGCGCCGAGCCAGGGTGCTGCCCAGGCGCTCTGGCTTCTGCCGCGGTGGCGTCGGCGCGGTGGCTGAGCGCAGACTTTTCCGAGCGCTATGGAAGGTGACGCAGGGATGGATGGGGAGGCCGGCTGCCGGTTGAGCTCTGGCGGCAGAAGCCGGCCGGGGGGACAATGGCCGGCAAGGCTTGCAAGTGACTGTATTTACGCGCCTTCTTGACGTCGTGCGGCGGCGGGATATAATGGAAGGGATAGGCGTACCGAGGCCGAGCCGTGTTTATCAGTCTGGAAGAGCTGAAGCTGCACCGGATTCAGGTGAAAAAGACGTATGAAGTCGGGGCCTTGGACTACCACAGCGACGACTTCCGGCAAATCGGCGCGCTGAACGTGGAAGCAACGGCGGAACTGCTCGGCTCGGAAATCCGCATTTGGGGACACCTCGGGACGCGTCTGGAGGCGGTGTGCGATCGCTGCCTGCGGCCCGTGGAATTGCCGGCGGAAACGGATTTCGACCTTGCGTATCGCCCCATCGAGAGCATCGCGCGGGAGGAGGAAGTGGAAATCTCGCCGGATGAGTTGGAAGTGGGCTTCTATGCTGGCGAGGGCATCGACTTGGCTGACGTGGTGACGGAACAGGTGAACCTCTTCATGCCGATGAAGGTGGTCTGCCGGGCGGACTGCCGGGGGCTATGTCCGGTGTGCGGCACGGACCTGAATGTGACCTCGTGTCGCTGCAGGACGGTGGCGAGCGACTCACCCTTTGCCTCGTTGCTGGGCGGCTGAAGACGTGACGGCCCGAGCGTGAGTGAGAAAAGGTCGACCGCCAGTCTTCAGGCGGTTCCCCTTCCCCTGGATTCCTGGACGCTTTTTGAATTATAGTCTTGAATCTCTAATTTGCGCGCGAGGGAGGAGGCTTCAGCCTGCAAACCTCGCCCGAGGTTACTTATGCCCAACCCGAAACGACGACATTCCAAGGCGAGACGTAATCGGCGGCGAGCTCACGACTATCTGATCGCTGCCGTGCTGGCCGAATGCCCTCACTGCCACGAAGCCAAGTTGCCTCATCAGGCGTGCCCGCACTGCGGGTACTACAGGCGGCGCGAAGTCATCTTGGTCAAGGAGAGCGAGTAAGAACCGCAGTCGAAAGGGGGCGGCGGGCCCTGGGCTAGGCCTGCGGTTCGAGCGCGTCGTCTGGAAAGGCCTTGGCCTTTAACCCTGTCGTATGAGACGGATCGCAGTAGACGCGATGGGTACGGATGCGGCCCCGCAGGCGGAGGTCGAAGGAGCGATCCAGGCAGCACGGGAGCGCTTAGCTGAAGTTTTGCTGGTGGGTCCTCAGGAGATGCTGAAGCGGGAACTGGGGCGCCACCACGAAGCTCGGAGTCTGCGCATCGAGATCGTGCATGCGAGCGAAGCTGTCACCATGGAAGATGCTGCAGCTAAAGCATTTAGGCGCAAAAGGGACTCATCGATGCGGGTGGCAGCCAGGCTCGTCAGGGATGGCGAGGCCGACGGACTCATCAGCGCCGGAAACACCGGTGCCGTGATGGCAACGGCCAAAATCGTATTAGGCACGCTCGAGGGTGTCGATCGCCCGGCGCTTGCGGCGGTGTTTCCGACCTCGAAGCGGAAGGCTTCGGTGCTGCTCGACGTCGGCGCCAACGTAGACTGTAAGCCCCATCATCTTCAACAATTTGCGGTGATGGGTGAGATTTATTACCGAGTCATCTTTGGAATCCATCGGCCCAAAGTGGGCCTGCTATCGATCGGTTCGGAGGACCATAAAGGCAACGAGCTGACGCGCGAGGCGCTCGGGTTGTTGAAGCATCTGCCGGTTCATTTCGTGGGCAACGTCGAGGGCCGCGACCTCTACAACGGGAGCGTGGATGTCATTGTCTGCGACGGATTTATCGGCAATGTGGCGCTTAAAATCAGCGAAGGGCTGGTCGAGGCTGTCTCCAGCCTCTTAAAAGAAGCTCTCTCGAGCACGCTCTCGTCAAAAGTTGGCTATGTCCTTTCCAGAAAAGCATTTAGAGACTTCAAAAGACGGGTGGATTACTCGGAATACGGAGGCGCCCCGCTGCTCGGCGTCAAGGGGGTCTGCCTGATTTGCCATGGAGCCTCCAACTCGAACGCGATTAAGAACGCCATTCGGGTGGCGGCGGAGTTCGCGGAGGGGCGGATCAACGAGAAGATCGAGCGGGAGCTAGCCATCCGGTCACTGAGCCAGAACTGAGGATCGCCGTTTTAGTTGCTTAATATATTGAAAATAAACAACTTAATTTGCACGACGCGGGTGAATCCAAGTCAACGGAGCTGACATGCCTCGCGCAGGGATCTTGGGCACCGGGGCGGCGTTGCCGGAGAAGGTTATCACCAACGCCGATATGGAAAAGCTCGTCGATACATCCGATGAATGGATCACGACGCGCACGGGCATCAAGGAGCGGCGGCAAGCCGGCCCTCACGAGACCACGTCGCAATTGTCTATCCAAGCCGCCCGCAAGGCGCTTGAAATGGCAGGAGTTAGCCCGACAGACTTGGACCTGATCATCTGCTCCACCATCTCGCCCGACATGCCCCTGCCCTCCACCTCTGCCTTCATCCAGCGCGGGCTCGGAGCCCCAGCCTGCTGCGCCTTCGATTTGGCTGCGGCCTGCTCGGGATTCCTGTTCGGCATGACCGTAGCCGAGCAGTTTATTTTGACGGGCAAGGCAAAGTATGTGCTCGTGGTAGGCGCGGAGTTGCTCTCCCGTTATATCGACTATTCTGATCGCTCCACTTGTGTGATCTTCGGCGACGGCGTTGCCGCCGGCGTGCTGGGTCCGGCGACGCCGCCCTCGGGTATCCTGGCTGCCGAGATGCACACGGAGGGCGCCTTTGCCGACCATCTGTATATTCCGGCCGGCGGCACAAGAAAGCCCGCTTCTTGCGAGACCGTCCGGGCTCGGGAGCATTACATCAAAATGCGCGGCAACGAACTGTTTAAGGTGGCGGTGCGGAGCCTGGAGGAAGTCTCCCGGCGGGTGCTCGACAAGGCTCAGGTTTCCGCCCAGCAGATCGATCTGTTTATCCCTCACCAAGCCAACCAGCGGATCACCGACGCCGTCCGCGAGCGGCTGGGCGTGAGCGCCGAAAAGGTTTATTCCAATATCGCGCGGGTAGGAAACACGTCGTCCGCCTCGATTCCCATCTGCCTCGACGAGTGCGTTCGCAGCGGACGGCTCAAAAAAGGCGACTTGGTGCTGATGGCGGCCTTCGGCGCGGGAGTGACCTGGGGGGGTATTCTCATGCGGTGGTGAGCATCTTTTTTCCGGCTGGGTGGCGCCAGGCATTCATGGCCCGACCGCGAGGTCATCATGCGCGCCACCCGGGACGCTGTGCCGCCCGCTTCGATGGGGCGCGGCCTTCGGGCCCCTGCCGCCGGCCAAGGCTGTCCGCTCGCTCCGCCGCGGCAGCCAGCGCCAATCGCGATTGACGACGGATCATCAACTTGCCCAGAACCGCCTTCATCTTCCCGGGCCAAGGCTCCCAGTATCCCGGCATGGGCCGCGAGCTCGCCGCCCGGTTCGCCGCCGCCCGCAAAGTCTTTGACGCCGCGGATACCGCGCTGGGGTTTTCCCTTTCGCGACTCTGCTTCGAAGGTCCCGCCGAACAACTCCAGCTTACCGCTAACACTCAGCCAGCCGTTCTGGCGGTTTCGGTGGCGGCGGCCGAGGTGTTGCGAGAGCACGGCATCGCGCCGGATTACGTGGCCGGCCACAGTCTGGGCGAGTATTCCGCCCTCGTATCGGCAGAAGCCATCCGCCTCGCCGACGCGGTGCGTCTGGTGCACAAGCGCGGTCAATACATGCAGGAGGCCGTGCCGGTGGGACAGGGAGCGATGGCGGCCGTGCTCGGTATGGAACCGGAGAGGGTCGCGGAGGTCTGCCGCGAAGCGGCCCAAGGGGAGGTTGTGGAGCCGGCCAACATCAATTCCCCCGGGCAAATCGTGATTGCCGGCACCGCCGCGGCGGTTCAGCGGGCCTTGGCTCTGGCCAAGGAGCGCGGTGCCCGGCGCGCCATCCGGCTCAACGTCAGCGCCCCCTTCCATTGCTCCCTCATGAAGCCTGCGCAAGAGCGCCTTTCCGCCGACCTTGAGGCCTTGGAGATTGCCGATCCGCGAGTTCCGCTCATCAACAATGCCGACGCTCAGGCGGTTCGCTCGGCGGCGGGTGTGCGCGACGGACTGAAACGCCAAGTCACGGCGCCGGTGCGCTGGGAGCCATCGATGCGGGCGCTTCGGAGAGAGGGCGTGGAGCTGTTCATCGAAGTCGGCCCGGGCAAGGTGCTTTCCGGCCTCATGAAGCAGATCGACGGGGCCGCCCGCTGCCTGCACGTCGAAGACTGGGCGTCGTTGCAAGAAGTGCTCGAAGCGATAAAAGCGGCGGACTCCGGATTGGAAAGCCTGAGCTCGGCGGGATCGAGTTGAAGAGCGGACCGCATGGCCCGGAGTCCGGGACCGTCCCGGGCTGAGAGGCCGGGGGCAAGGGGAGCAGCCGGAGTGCCCGGGCCCGCTGACCCCGGGGTTCCGGAGTTCCGTCTGGCGGGAGGCCAACGATGAATCTGCTGGGCAAGGTAGCGATGGTGACCGGGGCCTCGCGCGGCATCGGCAAGGCTTGCGCGCTGGCGCTCGCCGAAGCCGGCGCGGACCTCGTCATCGGCAGCCGCAACCTGGAACCCCTTCAAGCCGTGGCCAAGGAGATTGAGGTTCTGGGCCGCCGGGCGCTGGCCGTCGGCCTGGATGTTTCGAGTGCTGAATCCGTCAAGGCGGCAGTGGCGCGGGCGCTCGAAGGTTTCGGCCAGATCGACGTTCTCGTGAACAACGCCGCCATCACCAAAGACAACCTGCTGCTGCGCATGAAGCCGGAGGATTGGGAGATCGTCCTCAAGACCAATCTGGACGGCGCTTACCATTGCATCCGGGCGGTGCTGCCGGGCATGATCCGCCAGCGCTACGGCCGGATCATCAATATCACATCGGTGGTGGCGCAGTCGGGAAACCCGGGGCAAGCGAATTACATCGCCTCGAAGGCGGGCTTGATCGGCCTCACCAAGGCCGTGGCCGCCGAGGTGGCCAGCCGCAATATTACCGTGAACGCGGTGGCGCCCGGATTTATCGCCACGTCGATGACCGAAAAGCTGCCCGAAGAGATCCAGAAGAAGATTCTGAGCCTTGTTCCTTTGGCCCGCATGGGCACGGACCGCGAGGTTGCTTACGGCGTGCGATTTCTGGCCTCTGAAGAGGCCGCTTATATTACCGGGCACGTGCTCAACATCAACGGGGGCCTGTACATGTCGTAGGCGGCCAGGGCCTGCGAGCCGGTGGCCGCCGGCCGTTGGCGCAGGAGCGCCTCGCGGCGCCAGGGCTGCGGGGCGCCCAGCTTCACCCGACAAGGCCCGCCGGGCCGGCCGGAGGCCGTCGGGCGGGGAGCCGGGCGAGCCGCGGACGCGTTCGGCTTGTCGCTGGTGACTGGTCACTGTTAAAATCAGTTGCCCCAATTAACCGAGGAGGATGGCCTGATGGCGGCGATCGAGGAGAAGGTGAAAGAGATTATTGTGGAACAGCTCGGGGTTGATGCCTCAGAGGTAACCCCCACGGCGCATTTCATCGATGACTTGGGAGCCGATTCGCTGGATATCGTGGAACTGGTGATGACCTTTGAAGAGGCCTTCGAGATCGAGATTCCCGATGAAGAAGCGGAGAAGATCCAGACGGTGAAGGACGCCATTGACTACATTCAGTCCCATGGCAAGGCTGCCAAGAATTAAGCGCTGCGGGCCGCGTCGGCGGGAGGAACCAACTTGACCCGAAGAGTCGTCGTGACGGGCGTGGGATTAGTCAGCGCCCTGGGCGTCGGCACGGAACAGACCTGGAGCGGCATCCTGTCCGGCAAGAGCGGGGTATCCTCGATCACCCGCTTTGACACCACGGGTTTTTCCACCACCATGGCCGCCGAAGTCAAAGGTTTCGATCCCCTGCAGTTTATCGAGAAAAAGGAACTCAAGAAGATGGGGCTGTTCATTCAGTACGCCTTGGCGGCGACGCAGGGCGCCGTCGAGCAGAGCGGCCTGAGGATTACTCCGGAAGTCGCCGATCGGGTGGGAGTATACATCGGCTCGGGCATCGGCGGGTTCGACGTCATCGAGCGCGAGCACACGGCCTTGATGCAGGGGGGTCCACGGCGCATCTCACCTTTCTTCATCCCGGCCACGATTGTCAACCTGGCCTCGGGATTCGTCTCGATCCGGTGGGGAGCCAAGGGGCCGAACTCCGCCACCTGCACGGCGTGTTCGTCGAGCGCCCACGCCGTGGGAGACTCGTACAAGCTTATCGCCCGTTGCGACGCCGACGCGATGATCTGCGGCGGCACGGAAGCGGCCATCACTCCCATGGGAGTGGGCGGATTTGCGGCCATGCGGGCGCTCTCCACCCGCAACGAAGCGCCCGAGAAGGCCAGCCGCCCTTTTGACCGCGAGCGCGACGGCTTCGTGATTGGAGAAGGGGCGGGCATCCTGATTCTCGAGGAGCTCGGCTTCGCCCTGAGGCGGGGAGCTCCCATCCTGGCCGAGGTGGTGGGCTACGGGATGTCGGGCGACGCTTACCACATCACTTCCCCGTCCGAAGACGCGGACGGCGCGGTGCGGGCGATGCGGAACGCGCTGGCCGACGCGAAAGTGCTGCCCGAGCAAGTGGGTTACATCAATGCCCATGGCACCTCCACTCCTTATAACGATCGCCTGGAAACCCTGGCCATCAAAAAAGTCTTCGGCGAGCACGCGCGACGGCTGGCGGTGAGTTCCACGAAATCCATGACCGGGCACCTGCTCGGGGGCGCCGGCGGGCTGGAAGCCGGGCTGGCGGTTCTGGCTTTGCGGGATCAGATTCTTCCGCCGACGACGAATTATGAATATCCCGACCCGGACTGCGACCTCGATTACGTTCCAAATCAGGCCCGCCGGGCGGAGTTCGAATACGCGCTCTCGAACTCGTTCGGATTCGGCGGTACCAATGCCTCCTTGCTGTTCAAGCGGTACGCAGGATAGCGAGGCGGGGCTGAAGGACCGGCGCTCCCGCGATGGGGAAGCGGACCGGGCCACCGCCGGGCAGGAAGGGAAGTCTCGGCCCGGCGCCGGGCCAGGTTCGCGCCCGGTCGCCTTCAAAGCCGATTTTCCATAGCTCCCTGGCTGAAGATGAAAATTGTCGTCTGCCTCAAGCAAGTGCCGGCGCGCGATTCGCTTCTGCGGCTTAACCTCGCCCAGACGTGGATTCAGGAAACGGAGATCAGCTTCGAGGTCAACGAGCCGGACGTGTACGCGCTCGAGGAAGCCTTGCGCTTGAAGGAGAAGCACGGGGGCGAGGTGATCGTCTGTTCGCTCGGCCCGGCGCGCGCCCAGCAGGCCATCAAGGAAGCCCTGGCCAAAGGCGCCGACCGCGCCCTTCACCTCGAGGATCCGGCCTTCGACGGCCTCGACGCCCGCGGCACGGCCCTGGCGATGTCGCGGGCGATTCGAGACGAAAATCCCGATCTCATCGTCACCGGTCTTCAATCCGACGATTTCGGCTTCGCGCAGACCGGAGTGATTCTGGCCGAGCTGCTAGGCCTGCCGCACTCGACAATCATTATGGAAATCCAGGTGACCGGCGGCCGGCTCCGCGTCAAACGCGAGTTAGAGGCGGGTTGGTTCCAGTGGATCGAGATGCCACTGCCGGCGCTCGTGACCATTCAATCCGGGATCAACAAGCCGCGTTACGCAACCCTGAAGGGAATTATGGCGGCGAAATCCAAGCCGATCCGGAAACTGAGTGCGGCCGATCTGGGCGTCGCGCCCGGCGATGTCAAACCGCGCCAGAAGATCACGCGCGTCTACGTGCCGGAGAAGCGGGCCCAGACGGAGTTTTTGCAAGGCAGCGCGAAGGAGATTGCGAGCCGGTTGGTCGACAAGCTGAGGAACGAGGCGCGGGTTCTTTGAGCCCCCGCCGAGCGGCACCCCCTGAGCGGGGCGGCCCGTGGAAACTCTGCTGGTTGCGGTTCGCGGAATGTCATGGGTGAGATTCTCGCGTACGCCGAACAGAGCGGCGGTAAGCTGACCCGCGCCGCGTGGGAAGCCGTGGCGGCGGCGCAGCGTCTGGCCGAAGACGCCGGCGGCCGCGTCGTCATGACCCTCGTCGGCCAGGATCTTCACCGCAGCGCCTCCGAGCTGGCCGCCTTCGGGGACGAGGTGGTGGCTGTCGAGTCGCCATCGCTCGGCGAATACACGGCGGACGGCTACGCCCTCGCCTTGCGGAGCGTGATCGAGCAGCGCCGGCCGCGCTGGGTGGTGTTCAGCCACACCTACCAGGTCCGCGATTTCGCGCCCAAACTGGCGGCCTCGCTCAACGCCGCGCTGATCAGCGACTGCCTGGGCTATCGCCGGCAAGCCGACCGGTGGATATTCGTTCGTCAGGTCTTCCAGGGCAAATTCAACGCCGACGTGGAATTCGACGGCGATCCGCCGCACCTCATCTCCTTTCAGGCTGCGGCCTTTCGCGGAGACTCGGTCGTTCCAGGCCCCGCGCCGGGCAGGGTGACGGCCGTTGCCGCCGCTTTCGCCGCCGACCAAATCCGCACGAGGCCCGGCGAGCGCTTCCGCGAAGCCAAGCAGGCCGTGGACCTTTCGCAAGCCGAAGTCATTGTGGCGGTGGGACGCGGGATCAAGGCACCGGAGAACCTGGAACTGGCTCGGCAGCTCGCCGAAGCGCTGGGCGGCGAGCTCGGCGCCTCCCGGCCGATCTGCGACAGCGGCTGGCTGCCGATGGACCGGCAGATTGGGAGTTCCGGGCAGACTGTCGCGCCGAAGCTGTATGTGGCGCTCGGGATTTCCGGCGCCATTCAGCATCAGGTGGGCATGAAAGGATCGCGGACGGTGGTAGCGATCAACAAGGATCCGGAAGCCCCGATCTTCGAGGTGGCTTCCTACGGGGTCGTAGGCGACTTGTTTGAAATCGTTCCGCCGTTGATCGAGGAAATTAAAAAGGCGAAAGCCGGTTAAAGCGGCGGAGCTGCGGCGTTGGCCGAACGCCGGCGGATTCGCGCCTTCCTCCGGTGGCGCTTTTTCTGCTTGCCCCCCCTGCTTGACCCCCCTGATGGATCGAACCGCCGGCCGCCCCGAGATCATCATGGGCACGTCCGGCTTCTATTGGCCCGCGCCGCTCCGCAGCGGCTCTTACGCCTGAGCCCGAAGCGCCGAACCGCGCCAACCGGCCTCCAGGCGGAGCACATCACGGCGCGCGAAGCCCAAGCCGGCCACGCCCAGCAGGACTGCCGCGACCCCGTACACCGCGGCGGCGGAAGAAATCGCCACGCTCAAACTGCGCCGCTCAGCAACCCAGCCGACCAACACCGGCGCCAGACCTCCGCCGAGCCAACCGAGCATGTTCATCAAGCCGGCAGCAGTTCCGCGGGCCGGGGGGGCGATGACGTCGAAAAGGGAAGCAAAAATGTTGGCGTCATAGAGCCCTTTGAAGAATCCCCAAGCCGCCAGAGCCAGGATTGCGGCGCGGATTGAGGCGGCGCGGCCCGAGATGGCCACAAACGGCGCGCCGCCAGCCAGCGCCAAGGCTTGCACCAGCATGCGGCCGCCGGCGGCGCGGCGGCGCGCGAGATCGGCGAACCAGCCGCCGAGCGGCGAGCCGACCAGGCTGGCCAGTTGCGCAAAGAGGGTGGCGGAAAGTCCGGCCATCGCCAGGCTGAGGTGGAACTTGCCGTAAAGAAACCTCGGCATCCAGGAAAGCAGCACCAGCGCCACGAAATTGGCGCCCAGAAAAGCCCCCATTAGCAGGACGGCGCTCGGCGTTTCCCACACCATCCGGAAAAACCGCGCGAGTGGAATCGGCGCGGGCGCCCCGGGCTCGGCAGCCGTCCCGGCGTCCCGCCGGTCGGCTTGGCCGCGCTCGGGCTCGCTGAGCAGGCGAGTCAAGGCGATTCCGAGCGCCAGGCCCAGGCTGCCGAAGACGATGAACGACCAGCGCCAGCCGTAATGTTCGCCGATCAGGCCGGCAAACGCGCCGCCACCGATGGTCCCCAAATAGACGCTGGTCTGGTGCACTCCCATGGCCCGCGAGCGGGTGGCGCGGCCATGATAGTCGCTGAGCATCGACATCGACGCCGGGTAGTAGAACGTCTCGCCGAGCCCCTCCGCGGCCATGAAAGCGAACAACTGGCGGAAGCCGTGAGCGAGCGACGTGCATAGAGCGATGGTGCTCCAGGCGGCGAGCCCGCCCAGGATCGCCGTCTTGCGCCGCACGCGGTCAACGATGTGGCCGGCGAAGGGCGCGCAGAGTCCGTACACGCCGGCGAAGGACGAGCCGAGCAGTCCGAGCTGCACCGGCGTCAAGCGCAGCTCTTTCTCGAGCAGCGGGAAGAGTGAGAAAATCGCCTCCCGGTCGGCATAGTTGAAGAAAGAGATGAGCCACAGCATGCCCACCACGAACCAGGCGTAACGATCGGATGGCGAGAAGGATTTCAAGCCCGTAGCCCCGGAATTCGCCGGCCCGGCAGCCGGCCGCGGGCCTCCATCAGTACAACGGTTTCCTCTCCTCTTCCTGGTGGGCTTTGCCGAAGGGCTTAAGAAAAGCGGAAGCCCCGGCCGCCATCAATCCGAGTTCGGTCGGCCCCTGGAAGATCAGGAACCCTTGCTCCACATAGGTTTCAAGCTGCCGGGCGTCGGGCGCCGGGCGCCCCAGGAATTTCCCGTGCCGGCGCGCGGCGCCGGCGATGCGCTGGATGGCCTCGTCGAGCTTCGGGTCATTCTGTCGCCCCCTTAGTCCGAGCGAGAACGCCAGGTCACTGGTGCCGATAAACAGGGCGTCAATGCCGGGCGTCGCGGCGATCTCGTCAATCCGCGCGACGGCCTCTGCCTCTTCAATCATGGCGATCACCATCATGTTCCGGTCGGCCAGGTCGTAGTAGTCCGCGGCGGGAGGCCAGCGAAAGGCGGCGAGCCCGGCGCCCGAACCGCGCCGGCCCGCGGGCGGATATTTGCACGCTGCCGCCGCCCGGCGCGCCTCCTCCGGCGAGCTGATGAAGGGGAAAATGACGCCCATCGCGCCGGCGTCCATCACCCGCTTGGCCGTCCACAGCTCGTTGACGGGCACGCGGGCAAAAGGCACGGCGGGAAGGCCCCGCGTGGCCAGCACGATCTGGCGCAGAGTGTCGAGCGAGACCGGCGAGTGCTCCATTTCGATCCACAGAAAGTCAAAACCCAGGCTCGCCGCTTGCGCGGCGGTCTCCACCGTGTTGACCGTAATCGTCACCCCCACCGCGGGTTTTCCCGCCCGCAACAACGCTCGGACGGGATTTTCCCACGGCGAAGGGGGAAGCGGATCCATGGACATCAGCACGCTCCTTTCGGCGACTTCACGTCCTCATCAGCCAGACTTCCGCCACCTGGCAGCCGCGACCGTTGCCGCCGAGGCCGGGCTCGCGGTACCACCGCAGGCGCAACTCGCCGCCCGCGGTCGCCTGGCGCGGAAGGTCGAATTCAAGCGGCGCGATCGGCCACGGCTTCCGGATGTAGCCGTGGACTTCCACGTGGTCGCCGGCCACCAGCCGAATCTTCTTGTCCATGCTGTCGCCGGCATAGACGACCCGCAGGCGATACTGGGCCTCGGGATCAAGGCTGGCATAGCGCATTTCGAGCGGCGCATCATAGAGCGATTCCGCCCAGCGCTTCCAGGCCACCGGCACGCGGTCGCCGAGCCGGTCCGGATAATCAAATCCGGTGAAGGAGGAGGCGCGGAACTCGGGATCGGCGGCGGCCCCGGGGCCGCGCACCAGATGGGGCTGCCGCGCCACGTCGCCCAAATCGTCATAAAAGCCGCCCGGGCCCGGATTGGTGCGATCCAGAATCTCTTCGATCGCCCGGCGCTGTTCTGGCTCGGAGGCGAGAGCGCGAATCTCGCGCAGGCGGCGCTTCAACCACGTGTGGTTGGTGATCGGGGCGTCGAGCGTATCGAGATTGGCTCCGCGCTCGACCGCCTCCGCCCGGTAACGCTCGACGGCCAGCTGCAGGCGGATGCTTTGGTAAAGAGCCTCGCCCAGTTCGGCGATGCGGGCGCGAACGCCGAGGGCCACCGGCGCGGTGACGGCACGATCCAGGATCGCTTCCGCGCCATCGAGCAGATCGGCCACCGACTGCGAATCGGCCGGCACGCCCCGCTCGCCGTCCGTGCCGAGCGGCACTGGATTCATCCCGAGCCGCCGCACCTTTTCCAGCTCCCCGAGCGCCTCCTGCTCGAGGCTCGTTTCATACACCAACCGGCTGCGGACGTAGGCATCGTAGTAAGCCCGATAAAGACCCTGCTGGAAGCGCCAGTTCAATAAGTCGTGCGGCGAAGCCCGGCGCTCGAGCGCCTGGAACTGCCGGAGCGTGGTGGTGACATTTTCGTTCGAGATGAGCGGAGCCCGCCAATTCTGCTCGAGGGCCAGAAGCCCCTGCGCGAATCCTTCCGCCAGATGATCGCCGATGAAGTAGCGGCTATAGTCGCGCAACACGTCGATGACCGGGGCCTGCGGATTCCAGCCCAGGCTGCTCCAGACGATCTTATTCACATCGTCATTACACCCTTCCGAATAGCTCAGAAAGCCGATCGTCTCCGGACCGTAAAGCCGCAGGACGTTGGCGAATCCTTCCGGCCGCGGATTGATAACTTCGCGGCCCTCGGTGTAAGCGTAAGCGGTGTCCCAATCGGGGACGGGAAATTGGCATTCGAGACTGTGGGTGATGTCGGGATAGAGACGGATCGGATAGCGCGCCGGCAGCCGGCGGCGGAACGCCGGCAGATCGAGTTCAATCTGGGGGCCGAAAACCACGCCGTCCAGCCAGCGCGGTTCGTCCCGGCGCACGATCTCGAAGAACTCGTCCATCCAAGCCCGGCCGAACGACTGCGGCGAAATCCAGGCGGTGGCGCGCGGGTGATATCGGCGCAGTTGATCGCGCTGCTTCTCGAGCAGCGCCAGCAGATACTTGGGCTCGGTATGGCCGGGATCGCCGCCGGGTACGAAGATGGCGTCGATGCGCGGCAGCGCCCGGAAAATCGCGCCCCACTCGTTGAGGGCGCGCTCGACCGTCTTCGGATCGGAGTAGTCCTTTTCCAGGGCGGGATACCAAATCCAAACGTCGAGGCCGTAAGCGTCGGCGAGGCCGGACATCTCGATCATCATGCGCTCGGGCGGCAGCCAGAAGTGCGGGCTATCGGCAGCGTCGTCGGAGCGCGGCGGGATCAATTCGATGGCGTTGGTACCAAAAACCGCCAGGTCGCGCAGGTACTGATCCCACAAGGCGACGGTCCATCCGTCGTACGAATTGGTTTTGGGGCGATAGCCGAGCTGGTGGCCGCGTAGCCGATAGCGCGGGCGCGCCGTCACGCGCAACCCGCTGGCCAGCGCGACGCGGCCCTTGGCCATGCGCAAGGCGCGCAGCAAGCCGCCGATTCCGAACAGCAGGCCGCGCTCGTCAGCGCCGACGATCGCCACCGACGGCGCGCCGCCGCCGCTCGACGAAACCAGCGAGTAGCTTTCCGGCGCTCCCGGAAACGCCATCACCGGCGCGGCCACGAGCTCGTGTGCGCGATGGGCGGGGCTTGCGACGATGCGGGCCATTCCCGTTTGCGGCGCGCGCTCGGCCAATGGCCAGCGGATTTGCGTGCGCCGTTCCACCTCTTCCACGAGCACTTGGACGGCCTTTTGCTCCCGCGCCGACAGCCCCGGAGGCGTGACGACGACGGCGCGCGTCAGGTCCAACGGCACGGCCTCGCCAGGCGCAAGGCTTGCAGCGCGGGCGACAAGCGCCGATGACGGCGAATCAAACCGCCGGTTCGGAACCATCGCTGCGGCGAGCGTCGCGCTCGCCTTGAAGAAATCTCGCCGATCCATTTGGTTCGCCCGTTGAAACCCGGTTGGCGCCCAGGACGCACCAGTCGACGCGCGGACATCGAGCGCGGTTCGAGAGTGTAAGAGAAGAGGCGTGGCTTGGCCAGCAAATTTTGGCTGCGAAGGGGGGCAGCGGCGCGTCCGGAGGCGGTTTAGAACGAATATCTCCAGTTTTTTCAACAACCTAGTGGCTTTATCGAGGGCCGGTTTGGAGGGTTCGACGAATTTTCAATCACTTACAGCCCGTCTGGACCCCGCTGTTTTTATCTAACTCCTTTATTTTTCATCAACCTAGTGGCTTTCCAGAACCGCTTCTACGTATTTTCAATAACTTAGCGGCTTCGTTTTTCGAGCGAAGCCGCTAGGTTGCTTGTTTTCAATAATATAGTGGCTTCGACCCCCTGGGATGGGGGGTATCGCCCCAGTTGAGATTTTTGCCTCTGCAAGCCCCCTTCGGCTCGAACCAGACTCGATGACGGGCGCAGAGTGGTAGCAGGGGCCGCGTACCGAGCTTCAGGAGGCGATGGAAGAAGGAGCATAGATAGTTTTATATTACACACTTTAGCGATTATTGTCAAGTTCTATCCTTGTCGCTGCCGCTCGCCGGCGATGGCCTAGCACGCCGTCCCAACACCCCTTATCGGTTCCTCCGCCCCCGCTATCGCACCCGCGGCCGCGTCAGCGCCCCGCTCTGCGCCTCAAAGAAGAGCTTGACTTCAAAGGCAGCTCGGTGTATGAAGGATGCCACGGACCTTAATTGACAAATGCGTGGTGCCCGGAAAAAGGGGACGGGTGCTACTGCCCGGCGGGAAGCGGGCTCCAGGGAGCTTTGTCTTGGCCAGGCAGCGATCGATTAGGGTTGGGAGCCCATCGGCCGTAGCCGTTGGGTTCGACAGCCTTTCCACTTTTTTCCCTGCGCAACGCCAGAGAACGGTTGGTAAGGTGGAAGGCCGGCCGCATTTCGTGCTCGGCGGCGGGCCGTCACCGGGGAAAGGGGGAAATGAACTCAGGCGGTGGCAATTTCGCGTTCTCGTGGCTATCCGGTGACGCCCAGCGCGCCGAGCGCGTTCTGGCGACCGCCCGTTCCTTTCTGGCCTTCGGGGTGGTCATTGCTTTGTATTTCGATCCGGCAATTCCGCGCGCTTACCACCCGCTGGCCTACCTTTGTTCGGTCTGCTATCTCATTTACAGCGTCCTCGTCCTCATCCTGGTGCACAGCCAGCGGGGGCCGGCGGGCGGGTTCGTGCTGGCCATTCATCTGGTCGACATTCTCTGGGCGGGCGCCGTGGCCATGCTCACTCCCGGGCCGAGCGTGCTTCCCTGGGTGCTGTTTCTGTTCGCTCTGCTCGGGGCCGCTTATCGGTGGGGCTTGCGGGAGACGCTGGCGACGGCGGGCGGGACCAGCGCGGTCTTGCTGGCGGGCATCGTGGGGCTGCGGTTCTTCGCCGGGTGGCCGGCTGCCGAGCTCGAGTATCGCTCCGAGCACGCCATCACCACCGTCCTGTGCCTGCTCATGGTCGGCGGCGTCTTCGGCTACCTGGCGGACAAAGAAAAGCAGCTGCGCGCCCAAACCGTGACCATTGACCGCCTCGTAGCCCGAGCCAGCCCCGAAATCAACATCCGCGAGACGCTGGAAGAAGTCCTCCGCTGCCTCGCCGACTTGTTTGGGAGCCGCCGAGTGCTCCTGGCCCTGCGGGAGACGGCCAGAGACAGGGTTTTTCTGTGGCAAGCCGTGCCGGCCTCGGGCAATGGCCAGGATGTGAAGGTCAGCCTGGCCGAGCTCCAGGACGGCCAGAAGGACACCTACTTCTTCAACTCCCCCGGACAGCGGTGGTATGCCGTTCGGCTGCGCCGCTCCCAGCACGGGGAACCGTTCCGCCTGCTGGCCCTCGACCAAGCGGGCGGGCGGCTGCGCGACGTCCCCTGCTGCTTTCCCGGGTCATTCTTCGCCCAGTACAGCTTTCGCTCCCTGTTGGCGGTGGCCTTCGATCTCGACGGTGAATGGCAGGGCCGGCTGTTCCTGCTCGATCCTCGCCACCGTCTCGAGCGGGAAGCCGACCTGCGCTTTCTTCAGGCCTTGGTGCGTGAGGTGGGTCCGGCGCTGTACGGCGTGCATGTGGTGGGACGACTGCGGTCGCGGGCGCGGGCGGCGGAACGGAGCCGCATCGCCCGCGAGCTGCACGACGAGGTCGTGCAGTCGCTGATTGGGGCCGAGATGCGGGTGGAGCTGCTGCGCCGGCGGGCGGCGCAAGTCGCCCCGGGAATCGCCGAAGAGCTGGGGCAGGTGCAGAAACTGCTGCGCCAGGAAGTGGTTGAAGTCCGCAGTATGATGCAGCACCTGCGGTCGCTCGAGATCCGGCCCGAAGAGTTGCTGGCGTCGGTCCAGGATATCGTCGAGCGCTTCGGGCGGGAGACGGGGATTGCGGTCCGCTGGGCGGCGGAATCGGAGCGGGTGGCGTTGCCGCCGCGGGTGTGCGGCGAGCTGGCGCGGATCGTCCAGGAAGCGCTGGTGAACGTGCGCAAGCACAGCGGGGCTCGGCACGTTTCGGTGCGGTTCTCGTCGGAGCGGGGGCTATGCCGGGTGGTGGTCGAGGACGATGGCCGCGGCTTCGAGTTCGCGGGCCGGCTTTCCCAGGCTGAGCTGGAGCGCCTGCGCCAGGGTCCCCGCCTGCTGCAGGAACGCGTCAAACTGATCCGGGGAGAGTTGGCGATTGAGTCGATGCCGGGCCGCGGCGCGCGGCTGGAGGTTTGCGTTCCGCAGAAGACTTGAGAGGGCGGCCCGTGTACCGCTCGGCCCGGCTGGCGGCCGGAGGGATTCCGAAAATCAAGGTGTCAGCCGGCGGGCTCCGCTTGACGCTTCTCCGTGTTTTCCCTACAGTTAGAATTCAACTGGTTAATTCGGCGCGGAGCCGCCGGCGGACTCGCGCCGGCAACTGCGCCACAGTGTGGGATGGGCGAGGAATGACATGAGGGGGAGCGGGTCGGTGGGTGCGCCGCCGGGACGCGTCGGCGCGGCCTTAAAGCCTGCCGGAGCGCTGTGGGCGCTGGGTCTGGCGGTGGCCGTGGCTGGGAGCGCGGCGGCGACATTCGAGCCGGTGGCGGCGCGCCACGGCATGGTGGTCTCAAGTGAGGCGCACGCCTCGGAAGCCGGCGTCGAGATGCTGCGGGCGGGAGGAAACGCCGTGGACGCGGCGGTGGCCGTGGGATTGGCGCTGGCGGTCACCCACCCGTTCGCCGGGAACCTTGGCGGTGGCGGCTTCATGCTGATTCACTGGGCGCGCGGCGACTCGGTGTTCGTCGACTATCGGGAGCAAGCGCCGGCGGCGGCCACCCGCGACATGTACCTGGACGGGCGGGGCCAGGTGATTCCGGGCGCCAGCATTGTGGGGGCTCGGGCTGCCGCCGTGCCGGGGACGGTGGCGGGACTGGCGCTGGCCGAGCAGACGTACGGCCGGCTCGGCTGGGCGCGCGTCCTGCAACCGGCGATGCGGCTGGCGAGGCAAGGTTTTCCGGTCAGCTATGCGCTGGCCCGGTCGTTGCGGGAGGCGCAGGGGCTGTTGGGGAGATTTCCCGAGTCGCGGCACATTTTTCTGCGCGACGGGCGGTTTTATGAGCCCGGCCAAGTGTTTCGCCAGCCCGAGCTGGCGGAGACCCTCGAGCAGCTCTCGGCGCACGGCCCCCAGGCCTTCTACCGCGGCCCGGTGGCCGCCCAGATTATGGCTACGATGAAGAAGTATCACGGCCTGGTCAGCGCGGCGGATTTGGCGGCCTATCAGGCCAAGCTCCGCCAGCCGCTGGTGGGGCACTTCCGGGGCTACACCATTCTCAGCGCGCCGCCGCCCAGCTCCGGCGGCGTCGCCCTAATTGAGATGCTCAACATCCTCGAGCCGCTCGATTTGGGGGCGCCGGATTCTTTCGCGTCCATGCGTCTGATGATTGAGGCCATGCGCCGGGCCTACGCCGACCGCGCGGCTTACTTGGGCGACGCGGATTTCGTATCCGTCCCGGTCGTTGGCTTGACCAGCCGCGCCTACGCCGCTCAGCTCCGCGCCGAGATTCTGGCCGCCCGCCCCGACGCTCCGGTGGGAGCCGGCCAACCCGAGCGGTATGAATCGGGCCAAACGACGCATTACTCGGTCGTGGACGCGGAGGGGAACGCGGTGGCGAACACGTACACGCTCAACAACGGGTATGGCTCGGGGGTGACGGTGGAGGGGGCCGGCTTCCTGTTGAACGACGAAATGGACGATTTCGCCGCCAAGCCGGGCACTCCGAACATGTTTGGTCTGGTGCAAGGCGAAGCCAATGCCATCGCGCCCCGCAAGCGCCCGCTCTCCTCGATGACGCCGACGATTGTGCTCGGCAACTCCGGAGAAAAGCCTCCGGTGCGCCTGGTGCTCGGCTCGCCGGGCGGGGGGACGATCATCAACACGGTGCTCGAGGTGCTGCTGAACGTGCTGGCGTTTCACATGGACATCCGCGAAGCCGTCACCGCGCCGCGCTTCCACAACCAGTGGCTGCCCGACGAGGTGGTGGTGGAGAAGTGGGGCTTCTCGGCCGATACCCTCGAGCGGCTGCGGGAGGCCGGATACCGACTTCGCGAGCGGAGCCGGATCGGCGAGTGCGAAGCGGTGGAAATTGACGCCGCGACCGGCTGGCGCTTTGGCGCCGCCGACCCGCGGTCGGATGGAAAGGCGGTCGGTTACTGATGGAGTACGGAGTATCCACACGGCTGTTCGCCGATCGCCGCCTCGGCTCCCACATCCTGGATTCGATCCTGGCGGCGGGCTTCCGGGAGCTGGAGGTGTTTGCCGCGCGCCAGCACCTGAATTACTGCGACACCAACCACGTCCGCGATTTGGCTCCGTGGTTTGAAGATCACGGCATCGCGCTCTACTCGGTGCACGCGCCCTTGTTCGCCGACGAGGACTGGGGCCGCCTGGGCGGCCTGCCGGTCTCGGTGGCGTATCGGGAGCGCCGGCTTCGGATCGAGTCCATGGATGAGATCAAGCGGGCGCTGGAAATCGCCGAACGGCTCCCCTTCCGATATCTCATCCTGCACCTCGGCCTGCCGGAGGAGAGTTACGATCTGCGGAAGTTTGACGCCGCCTTCACGTCCATCGAGCACCTGAAGATTTTCGCCAAGGAACGGGGCGTGCAATTGCTAATCGAGAACACTCCGAACGAGCTCAGCACGCCGGAACGCCTGACGGAGTTTCTGAATTACACGCGGCTGGATGACGTGAAGATTTGTTTCGACACCGGTCATGCCCACCTTGGTGGCGGCGTGAGGGAGGCCTTTCGGGCACTGAAGGGCCGCATCGCTTGCGCGCACCTGCACGACAATCATCGCCATCAGGATGAACATCTGGTGCCGTACGAGGGCGATATCAACTGGGACGAGGTCGTGCGGGACTTTCGCGGCCTATCGACCGCCGACGGGCGCTTCCCGGTGCTGTTCGAGATCAAGGCGGGGAAGCCGGAGGCGAGCGTTTTGCCGCGATTGCAACAGGTGGTGGAGCGGATTAATTCCGTAGCCGCGCGAGAGGAAGGGTGACCGGTGCCGCCGATCGTCGAGATTCGCGACGTCTCTCAGTACGCCGGGCAGGAGGTGGTGATCCAGGGATGGCTCTATAACCTGCGGGAGAGTGGAAAGCTGTTGTTTCCGCTGGTTCGCGACGGGACGGGAATCATCCAGGGCGTGGTGGTGAAGGCGGCGGTTGCGCCCGAAGTGTTTGAAGCGGTTCGCCATCTCACTCAGGAATCGTCGCTGCGCGTCACGGGCCGCGTGCGGGCGGAGAAGCGAGCCCCGGGGGGTTACGAGCTCGAGGTCACGGCGGCCGAGGTGATCCAGCGGGTGCCGCCCGAGCGGCCCTATCCCATCACACCGAAGGAACACGGGATCGAGTTTTTGATGGATCACCGCCATCTGTGGCTGCGTTCCATGCGCCAGCGGGCGATTTTGGGCGTCCGGCACGAGATCATCAAGGCGGCGCGGGATTTTTTGGACAGCCAGGGCTTCACGCTGGTGGATACGCCCATCTTAACCCCGGCGGCCTGCGAGGGGACGACAACGCTGTTTGAAGTGAACTATTTTGGTGACAAAGCCTATCTGACCCAGTCCGGCCAGCTCTATAACGAGGCGGCCGCTATGGCCGTCGGCAAGACATATTGCTTCGGGCCTACGTTCCGCGCCGAGAAGTCCAAAACGCGCCGGCACTTGACGGAGTTTTGGATGGTCGAACCGGAGGTGGCTTTCGCCCACCTCGACGACATCTGCGCGTTGGCCGAACAACTGGTGAGCTTTGTGGTGGAGCGGGTGCTGGCGAAACGACGGGAGGAATTAAAGACGCTCGAGCGGGACCTTTCGAAGCTGGAAAACTGCCGACCCCCCTTCCCCCGCATCCGTTACGACGAGGCGGTGAACCGGCTGCAGCAGAAAGGGAGCGAGATTCGGTGGGGCAATGATTTCGGCGGCACCGACGAGACGATCCTTTCGGAGCAATTTGATCGCCCGGTGCTGGTGACCCACTACCCCGGTTCGGTCAAGGCATTTTACATGGCGCCGGATCGGGAGCGGCCGGAGCTGGCCTTGTGCGTGGACATGCTGGCTCCGGAGGGCTACGGCGAGATTATCGGCGGGGGAGAGCGCCTGGCCGACTTCGAGCTGCTCGCGCGCAGAATCGAAGAGCATCAGCTTCCGCGTCAGGCCTTCGAGTGGTACCTCGACCTGCGGCGTTACGGCAGCGTTCCTCACGCTGGCTTCGGCATGGGCATCGAGCGTGTGGTGGCGTGGGTCTGCGGGCTCGAGCACGTTCGAGAGACGATCCCGTTCCCGAGAATGCTCTATCGGCTCACACCTTGAGGCGCGCCGGGTGGTTAACGCCAGAAGTATCACTTCGCTGAAGTATTAATATATCAGATAATTCCCGATTGGAAGCGATGCCCGACGTTGGGCACAAAAGAGAATCTCTGTGCCTGTCGGCCGGCCGATGAATAATGCGCCGGATAACCCGGGGGCGGAGCGAATTCTCATCTAGCCCGTGTGGTTTCAGCAATTTGTCGCCGGTCGGCCGGCGAGCCAAGGCTCGGGCGGAGCCGCTTCATTTGGCCCGTCGCTTGCACGGGAACGTCCAGCCTGCTCGGACGCCCGGACGGGGCGTCATCGGCAGCGCGGGCGGTCGGTGAACAAGATTGGGGTGAAGCGTGGACTTTCGGTTGAAGCGATCTAAGCGCGCCATCCGGGTGTTTCTGCGGACGGCCTATACCGATGAGCGGTTGGCGTGGCTGCTGGCTCATGCGCGCAGCGGCAAACTCTCGTATCACTCCTGCTGCTGTCTGGTCGGGGTGGCCACCGCCGACCACATGCTGGAAGGGCGAACGCCGGCCAGCGCCCTGCCGGCGTCCCATTACGCCTTGGCCAAAAGGTTTCTGGGCGCGCCGGAAGCCGAGCTCGCCTACCGCCACTTGGGCCTGGTAGCGCCGCGCTGCGCGGTTTCCGCGGATGAGGAGCGTCGCCGGCGCCTTATCCCCATGATTCGCGCCGAAATGCGGCGGCGCGAATGGCTGCGGGCTCAGCGTGAAGCTCAAGAATCGTTGGTGCCGGCGCGCCTTGGCGCGCGCTTGGACCTGCTGGCGTAAGCAGCGAGTCGGCGCCAGAAGCCTGACGACGGCCGCGGTCGCGACCTCACCCTGCCGGATCCGCGCCGAGGGCTTCCGCGAGCACCCTCACCGCGTTGCTAGCCCCTCGCCCTTTTCCCGCCGTCCGGACCACCGCTTGCCCGCCTGATCGACCGGCACCCAAACGAAATTAGCCCACGCCGTCTCGAGAATCCGGCAGTGCTCACAGTCGAATCGCTTTCGAGTCTGCGCGCGCCCGCTGATTCGAGCCGGTGTCACCGTGTCAAACTCGATGCGGGTCACCAGCGGGCACGACTTGGGGGTGGAATTCCGGGCGCCCTCCTCGGTCGGGCAAGGTAGGTAGCTGCGGGTTGTGCCGATCCACTTGGACCCTACGCGGCGGCACTCGGTGCGGATGTAGGCCCCGCGGCGGGCGAGGCCGGGCGGAATGTTGATCCACAGCGCGTCCAGGGTATCTCCGCTGAGACGCACTCGATATTCATTTCCCGTCACCTCCGACCTCCAGACGACCGGACGAGGGGAGAGCGCCATTGCCCGAAGCGTGCCGGCATCTTGCGCGCGCCCGCCGTTCGCGCCACCCCAACCCACCATGATTGCCGCCAGCGTGATCATCCTCGCTGTTCGGCCGTTCTTCACCCCATGAACAGGGTTGAGGTTTGCCATATTTAGATGATACCACAATGGCAGATACAGCATCGAGCATAAACGACGAAGGCAATTCAACGCAGAAAGTCGTTCAGCTTTGTTAGAATAGAAGAGCGGAACGAGGAGGAAGAGGCGTGCCCGCAACAGCGATTAGCAAGGGAGCTCCAGCGTTTGAACTATTCGATCTGAAAGGCGAGCGGTATCGGTTGCAGGAGGGACTGGCCCGAGGGCCACTCTTGATTGCGTTCTTTAAAGTTGCCTGCCCCACGTGCCAGTATGCCTTTCCCTTCGTCGAACGGATTCACCGGCAGTTCGTTGACCCGGGCGCCCAAGTTTGGGGTATTTCGCAGGACGATGTCGAGTCCAGCCGCGGCTTCGCCGAGCGTTATGGAGTGACGTTTCCTATTCTCATCGATGAGCCGCCCTACGCCGCTTCCCGCGCTTACGGCGTGCGGTTCACTCCGACCTTGTTCTTGGTCGACTCCAACGGTCACATCTCGCTCTCTAGTGACGGTTTTTCGAAGTCCGACCTCATCGAAATCCAAAAACGGCTGGCTCAACATTACTCGCAGACGGTGCCGCCGCTGTTCCGTGCCGACGAAAAAGTTCCCGAATACAAACCTGGGTGAGGGTCCAAAAGCTGAGGCTTGGTTCAAGCCTGGAAGATAGTAGCGTTACAAACCGGGTAATCGAGCCCCGAGGGCGGAGAATCACGCGGTGGGGTCAGACAGCGTCAATTTCGTTCTGACGCTTCTTGTGTTTCACCGGCTTTCGCCTTCCTTCCGCTACGGCTCGGGAAGGCGGAGGCATCCCCACGAGGAGGCGGGCCCGCCGCTTCACTTCCTTGGAGCTTTGAAACCCCCGAGTTTTACGTCGCGCACTCATGACCGGCAGCCGCTCGTCTAAGGTCTGGTCGGCTCGCCGCGATCCGCTCTCTCCGTCGGCGGCGAGGGCAATGGCGGAAGTGTGTCGGAATCGAACCGACCGGTCTACCGGAGGCAGACCCGCAGGATTTGAAGTCCTGGGCGAACACCAGCCCGCATGCACTTCCAACAGCAGTGTGCCTCAAGTGCAGTGGAGCCGGCAAGGGCTTGGGGGCAGCGAGGGCTATGCCGGATCACGCTGAAACCTGGCGCGGGATGGGCGGGGGCTTTAAAGCTGGACAGACGCTGACAAGCTTGGCAGAATACCGGCAGGGTACGGAACCGATTCCGTAAGGTCGGGGCGTGGCGCAGCCTGGTAGCGCGCTTGCCTTGGGCGCAAGAGGTCCCCGGTTC
>CADDZC010000026.1 GCA_902812365.1 Acidobacteriota bacterium
GGCGCGGCGCGGGGCAAAGCGCGGCCTCTGGTCCGGCTCGCGCACGGTGTAGGTGCGATCGCCGGGCTCTGCCGGGGTTCCGGCCGGCCCCGCCTCGGTTTCGGACGCAGGATAGTCAGCCGGCGTTTCCGCCGCGTCGCCCTCGGCCTCCTCCCGGGGCGCTGCGGCCGGCTCGGCCAGCGCTTCCGGACCGGTCTCTTCGGGCGTCTCCGGCCCTGCCCCCAAGGGCGTCTCTTCATCTTCGAAACCGGCTTCCTCCTCGCCGTCTCGGGCGGAGTCTTCGGAAGGCTCCGGAGGTTCGCCCGGCAGTTCGCCTTCAGCCGCCTCCTCGATCGCCGACGGCGGGCGGAGAGACGGAGCCGGTGAACGATCGGCAGGAGCCCGCGTCATGCTCTCGGCCTGCGTTTCAACCGCCGCGGCGGAGGCGGCCTCGGCCGGCGGGGGCGAGGGCGTCATCGCCTCGGAAGGCTCGCCCGCAGCCTGGCTGGGGAGCGCCGCGGCAGCGCCCGAGTCCGCCGCCGTCCCCGGGGCCGCCGGTTCACCAGCCTCGCCCGCAGCCTTGCTGTATCGAGCCAACGACTCGCCGGGCAAAACCTCGAACGTGGGAGTGGTTGGCCCCGGGCCGGAGTACTCACGCGGACGGTCGTGAGCGTCTCGGCGCGGCGCAAAACGAGAGTCGGCGAAGCCTCGGCCTGGGCGCCGCCGGCGCCGGCGGCCGCGATGCTCGTGCCGATTGTACGGATGGCTCTCCGGAGGGAGGTTCGGCGCCGGAGGGGTAGGGGTTCCCGCCGCTTCGGAGGGGAGGGCAGCGCTCGGTGCCGCCTCACCTGTCGGCGGGACCTCCGGCGCCGCCGGGGCTTCCTCCGTAAACTTGCTGACCCGCGCTTCGGCCTCGGTCAAGACCTTGTCGTACTCTTCCGAGTCTTCGAAGAAATCCGACACGTAAAGGAAGGCATCCCGTCCGAGGCCGATATCCACGAACGCCGACTGCATTCCTGGCAGCACGCGGCTGACGCGGCCCTTGTAAATGCTGCCGACCAAACCCCGGTCGGTATCGCGCTGGTAATACACTTCGACCAGCTCGCCGTCTTCCCACACGGCGACCTTCGTCTCGTGCGGCGACGAGGAGATAAAAAGCTCCTTGGTCATGGAAACTCCTTTTTCAGGAGCGACAGGAAGGATCCATCCCGCCACCGCGGGAGATCAACTTTCTAGGCTCCCGTTCAGGCCGGGCGTCCGAACGGTTCGTTTCAGCGCGATCCGGTTCTCTTCGGCACCTCGCAGCCGCGATGGCGGCGCGAGACGGGACGCCGTCCGGATCTGACCTCTTTGAAAGACGCTCGGCACAAAGTCAACTACGGGTATAAACCCTCGCGTTCGAACACCATCGGCAGCCCGGAACTTCCGCCCGCCGTACACCGGCTCGAACACCGGCCGTCCGCGGCAGCCTCCGGGCCGGGCCTAATTCACAAAGCGCCGCATTTTAACGCTCATGGCCAATCCCAAGCCGAGGAAGGTAAACAATGCCGATGACCCTCCCTGGCTCATGAGCGGCAGCGGGATGCCCGTAATGGGCAGAAGACCGATCATCATCCCGGTATTCACCGCCACTTGGAAGAACAGCACGGCGGCGAGACCCACGATCACATACGCGCCGGCCCGATCGGTGGCCCACTGAGCTCCGTCGAGCAGGCGTAACAGCAGTATGAAGTACAACAACAAGACGACCAGCGTGCCCGCAAACCCCTGTTCCTCAGCAAACGCCGCAAAAATGAAGTCCGCGTGAGAAACGGGGATAAAACCCAACTGACTCTGCGTGCCGTTCCCGATTCCTTTGCCCCAAAACCCGCCGGAGCCGATCGCGATCTTCGATTGGGCGACCTGGTAGCCGGAACCTTGCGCATCCTCTTTAGGGTTGACGAAGGTCATTAGCCGTTCGCGCTGGTAGGGTCGCAGAAAGTGCCATCCTACCGGCAGCATCAGCGCTCCCAGCAGAGTCAAGACAGCCACCTGGCGCCATCGGATTCCAGCCAGGAACGCACCGGCCACGATCACCGGAAAATACGTCAAGGCCGTCCCCAAATCCGGCTCCAGCGCGACCAACGTGGCTGGGACGCCGGCCAAACCTGCGAGAACGACCAAGTCCTTCCAAGCGACGGAGTTAGCCCTCCTCCCACCCAGGTACGCCGCCACCGCTAATATTATAACTAATTTCACCATCTCCGACACTTGAAAAGTTTGTCCACCGACGCTTAGCCAGCGATGCGTCTTGGCCACCCGGTGGCCGGCCACCAGGACAGCCAGAAGCCCCAGGATACCGAGCCCGTAAAGCGCCGCAACCTGCTCAAGGAGCCGGTGATAGTCCATCCGGCTCACCAGGATGGCAAGGAGGCACCCGACGACGACCCAGTAAATCTGCTTCTTATACTGAGAAGCCAGAGCGGAATGCGCCGTGGTGCTGTAGATTTCCATGACGCCAACGGCGGCGATCAGCAATGCCACCAATAGGAGCATCCAATCGAGGTCACGAAAGCTGAGATTCTTACGCATTAGATTCGCTCCGCCGCCAACTTGGCCCTGTCACCGGCGGTCGATCGCCCCCGAACTCTCTTGACTGCCAAGGCCCTGCGTGCGCTCCTCTCAAATCTCAATATGAACCGCTGCCTTCGCCCCGTCTACGGCCCGCGTGGCGGTGGTTCGAGCCGGGCCTGCGTCTCGGCCGCCGCAAAGCGCGGCGGGCGGGGCGCGTGCTGATCGTAAAAAGCCTTGATGACCGCCGCCGCAATGGGCGTTGCCACCGTGGAATGCCCACCGTGCATCACCAGCACCGCCACCACGATCTCGGGATTGACGGAGGGCGAGTAGCCGACGAACCAGGCATTGTTCCGGTAATCGGCACTGTGGGTCGCCTCCTTCAGGCTGACGCTCACGACTTGCGCCGTGCCCGTCTTACCCGCGATGTCGAGGCCCGGCACGCGCGCGCCGGTTCCGGTGCCACCACCCTCGTTCACAACCCCCCACATGCCGCGCGTCACGGCTGATACGGTAAGAGGGCTCAGCGGAAACTGCCGCTCGCCGTCCGGCGGGGGATCAAGGTCATGCGCCACGAGCTGGCTCGGGAAGGCGACGTGAGGGCGATGAAATACGCCTCCCGAGGCCACTCCGCCGATCATGTAGGCGAGTTGTAACGGAGTCACCTGGAGCGCCCCTTGGCCGATGGCGACCGAAATCGTTTCACCGGGAAACCACTTGTGCTTGAAGACCCGCTCGACCCACTCGGGCGTGGGGACGAGACCGGCATCCTCACCGGGCAAGTCGATGCCCGTGCGCGCTCCGAGGCCCAAATGCTGGGCGAAATAGGCTAACTTATCGATGCCCAGGAGCTTGCCAACCGTGTAAAAGTACACGTCGCAGGAGTTAACGATGGCCCGGTGCAGATCCACCCGGCCGTGACCGCGCCCTTTTTCAAATACCCAGTCGTGGTACGTATGGCCGTAAATGTTGACGTAGCCGGGACAGTCGACCGTGAAATCTGGTTTGATCGTGCCGGTCTCCAAGGCGGCACACGAAGTGGCGATCTTGAAGACTGAGCCCGGAGCGAGCTGGGCCTGGATGGCCTTATTCATCAGCGGCTTAGCCGGGTCAGCCGTGAGCTGCTTCCACTGCTGGCGGTCGAGCCGGCGAGCGAAATCGTTGGGGTCAAAGTCGGGATGGCTGGCCATCGCCAGCACCTCGCCGGTGCGCGGATCGAGCGCCACCACCGCGCCTTCCCGGTCTCCCAAAGCCATTTCGGCCGCCATCTGCAAGTCCAAATCGATGGTCAGGCGCAGGTCGGAGCCGGGATGGGCGTCAATGGCGGTCATCGAGCCCACTTCCTGGCCCCGGCTGTTGACGATCACCCGCTGCATCCCGTCGCGCCCCGAAAGAATGGCGTTGTATTGGGCTTCGATCCCCGATTTTCCAATCACGTCGCCGGGCCGGTAACGCGACCCGGACTTGGCAATCGCTTCCGCCGAGACCTCGCCGACGTAGCCGAGAAGCGCGGCGGCTATGGTATGCTTCAGATAGAAGCGGCGCTGAGTCTGGATCAGTTGCAGCTCCGGATATTCCAGCCGATGCGAGTCGACAAACGCGACGTCTTCCAGAGTGGCGGAAGGTTTCAAGACAACGGGCTGAAAACAGGGCAACCGGGCCGTGCGGGTGACGAGCTGCTGGACCTCACCCGGGTCCAGTCCGAGGCCGCGCGCGATGCCCACCAGGCGCGCCGGAGTCAGCGCCTGGGCGTTGTCTCGCAGCAGCAACACACTGAAAGCAGGCGTGTTATCTACTAGTACCCGGCCCTCGCGGTCCAGAATTCGCCCCCGCGCGGCGATAATGGACAAGTTGCGGATGCGATTCCGCTCCGCCTGCTCGACATAATAAGCATGCTCGCCGATTTGAAGCTTCCAATAGCCGACCAGCAGGACCAGAAACGCGGCCGCGACAACATATTGCAAAAGAACGATCTTCCAGGCCGGAACCCGTTGATCTTCCGCAAGACGGACTTCCATGCTTCCGACGACCGCCTGAGAATCGGTCGATTCCGGCGGCCCCGCTCCATCTTTCCCCTTTGGTATCGAACGTTATCATACATCTCCGGTGGGCACAAGGTAACGCCGCGACCCTGTAAGAATTATAAGAATTATCGGAAGCGGGAGCGCGGGCAATGAGGGAAGCTTCGGGAGTCGGCTCGGTTGGTTCGCCCCCAATCCGCTTGGCGCTCGCCCCACCGCCCCCTGAGCTTGCCCAGCCGTCGCCTGGCGGGATTCGGCATCGCCGAAATCCAGATATGGCGCGCGGACTTGACAATAGGTTTACTATAGAATTTCCTATCCCGGCTCGATGGTCCGAGCATCGGGTTAAGATGCGGAGGAAAATGACCCGAAGGGTTACTTTTCGAGGCTGGTATGCTGGCGACCGAACCCAATCTGAGCGAACCCAAGTACGAGGCAGCTTTCTTTTATGGGCTTTTCCTTCGCGGGTATCCCCTCCAGCAGCTTCGCGCCGACATTGACGTGCCGCCCCGCGTGCTCGAGAGCTGGCAGCGCCAAGCCACCCGCGATCCCTGGTATGAGATGACGATGAACCGTATGCTGACGTACCGCAAGCAAGTCCTGGCCATTTTTGACTCGCTCGTATTCGGGGAAATCGCCGCGCCCACGCGGACCCAATAGCTCCATCCTCACATCGTGTTCCGGCGGAGTTGAAGGCGGGTCAACATTTGAGGTTAGCCGCCGGGTTTGATCTTCCGCCGTTTCTGCCCCCGCCAAGTTCGCCGGACAGGGGCACCGGATCGCCCTCAACGGCCCAAAATAGCCATCGCCCAAGTCATAAAAAAGACCACGCTGACGTATCCATTCAACGTGAAAAAGGCGGCGTTGACGCGGGAAAGATCATTTGGCCCGACGATGCGATGCTCCCAGGCCAGTAGAGCCGTCACCAGCGCCAGACCCGCGAACGCCGGCCAGCCGAGGCGCTCGAGCCGGGCCACCCCGACGAGCGTGGCCAGCATGGCCAGATGAAGCAGTCCGGAGGCCCAAAGGGCGGCGCGGATTCCAAACCGCTGGGGAACCGAGCGGAGTCCGTGGGAGCGATCGAACTCGGCGTCCTGGCAAGCGTAAATGAGGTCGAAGCCGGCGACCCACAGGGTAACGGCAGCCCCGAGCAGAAGGATGGCCGGGCTCACGCTGCCCCTCACGGCAATGGCCGCCGCCACCGGCGACAGTCCCAGGCAGAGCCCGATCGCCAGGTGAGAAAGCCAGGTAAACCGCTTGGTATAAGAGTAGCCTAGAATTAAGCCAATGAGGAGCGGTGAAAGCCGGAAGGCCAGCGGATTCAGTTCCCGGGCGGCGATGACCAGGACGGCACAGGACACCACGGTGAAACCGGCGGCGAAGCGCCGGCTCAGGTGGCCGGCGGGAAGCGCTCGATGGCGGGTGCGGGGGTTCAGGCTGTCAAATCTGAGGTCGGCGAGGCGATTAAATGTCATGGCCGCGCTTCGCGCTCCAACCATGGCCACAATAATCCAAAATACCACTCTCCAGCCGGGCCAGCCCCGCGCGGCCAACAAAGCGCCGGTCAGGGCGAAGGGCAAGGCAAAAACCGAATGTTCAAATTGGATCATCGCCAGCGTCGTCCGGACCCTGCCGGTAAGTGCCCGTGGAACCCCGGAGTTCGGCGCGGCGCTGTCTGCGGTTCGGGAATTCATACCCCCGTCCATCCTGCCTGAGGGGGAACCCATCCGTCAACCGGCTCGGGCTCTGCCGCCCGTTCGCGCAGGAACCGGCGGTGCGCACCCGGAGGGCTGATTCAGAGTGCCGGCCGCAGGCGGGCTAACTCTTGGGAGATTTGTTCCAGCCGGGCCAGCAACTGCTGGTGCCGGGCTTCTTCCGGCGGCGGCTCCTTGCGGACGAAATAAATGCCGCCGCCCGGCTCGAGGACGGCGCGCTCCACCTCGGCCAGAGACCCGAAACCTTGTTTGTGGGCCGAGGCTTCCAATTCTTCGAGTGTGATCAATTCCGCTTTGAGACGATCCATTCTGATCTGACCGCCTTCGATCAGCGTGGCGGGCTGGCCTTCCACGAGCCGGTCAAGCCGCTGGCGGCTAAAGAGGAACCGCACCACAATGTAATTCACTGCCAGCAGGGTTGCCGCGCCGATGAGTCCTCCGCTCACCGAATTGTCGTTGCCGATAATGGCGTTTTGCACGGTGTTGGCGAGCGTCAGGAGCACCACTAAGTCAAACGCGTTCAGTTGGGCCAGTTCCCGTTTCCCGGCCAGCCTGAGGCCGATGACCAGGAAGGCGTAAACCAGAATGGATCGCAGAACCTTTTCGAGCACGGGAACTCCCATAACGAACATATCGGTCCACATGTTTGTGTGCATCGGCTCCTCCTTGGCTGCGGCGCGCGGGTCGGGCCCGCCGGGATGCCTTATGGTATATTCGCGGAAGGGGTGAAGGAGAATATAATATGGCCATTGTCGATCAGGTGGACAAAGACCTGGTGGCCGCCATGAAAGCCAAAGATGAGCTGCGCCTCAGCACCTTGCGCCTGATGAAATCGGCCTTGAAACTGAAGCAGGTGGAGCTGAACCAGGCGCTGGACGACGGGCACGCAGCGGCCGTCCTGCGCACGCTGGTGAAGCAGCGGCACGAGTCGGCGGAGCAGTACCGCAAGGCAGGTCGAGAGGCCCTGGCGGCCAAGGAGGAGGCAGAGGTCAAGATCGTCGAGGAGTACCTGCCGGCGGCGGCCACCGAAGCGGAAGTCGAGGCGGCGGTGGCGGCCGCCATTGCGGAGGTCGGCGCCTCAACGGCGAAGGATATCGGCAAGGTGATCAAAGTGGCGATGGCGAAACTGGCCGGCAAGAACGTAGACGGCAAGCGGGTGAACGAGAAGGTACGGGCCAGGCTCGGAGCCTCGCCAGAGCGGGTGTAATCGAGGGCGCAGACTATGGCCTCCGAAAAGGCGGATGTGGCGGATCAGCCCGGCGCGGCGGAGTTTCAACCTTACGTCCCGGCCGACGCCGTGCTGCCCGAGTTCACCCCGCGGGCCGTGATCCTGGGCGCGCTGCTGGGGGTCGTTTTCGGCGCGGTTTCCGTCTACCTTGCGCTCAAGGCGGGGCTGACGGTCAGCGCCTCGATCCCGGTGGCGGTGCTTTCGATCAGCATTTTCAAGTGGCTGGGAAATTCGACGATTCTCGAAAACAATATTGTCCAGACGGTCGGTTCGGCCGGTGAGTCGATTGCCGCCGGGACCGTCTTTACGCTTCCCGCCCTGATTTTTCTCGGCTTTAGCCTGGATTATTCCCGAATCCTTCCCTTGGCCCTGGCGGGCGGGCTTTTGGGGGTGCTATTCATCGTGCCGCTGCGCCACGCTTTGGTGGTCAAGGAACACGGAAACCTGGTCTTTCCGGAAGGCAAGGCATGCGCCGACGTCTTAATAACCGGGGAAAAGGGAGGGGTTCAGGCCGGCAAGGTCTTTGGGGGGGCGGCGATCGGCATGGTCTACAAGTTTCTGATGGGCGAGACGGGGGGGCTGGGCTTCTGGAAGGCGGTCCCGACATGGAATCCCGGATGGTATCCGGGCGGTACGCTGGCTGCCGAGATTACACCCGAGTACCTCGGCGTCGGCTACATCATCGGGACGCGTGTCGCCGGCATCATGTTCGCCGGGGGAGTGCTCTCCTGGCTGGTGCTGATCCCGCTGATCAAGTTTTTCGGAGCGGGGTTGCCCGGGGTCATCTATCCCGCCATTCAGCCGATCTCCACCATGACGCCGAATCAGATCTGGTCGAGTTACATCCGCTATATCGGCGCCGGGGCCGTGACGATGGCCGGCATCATCACCCTGGGCCGCACCGTTCCCACGATCGCCGGTTCCTTTCGCGATACGTGGAAGCAGCTTCGCCGGAGTCGCGTGCCGGCGTTCGATGCCGGCGCGCGCGAGCGGACGGCGCGCGACCTGCCCATGTCTTTGGTGGCGGTCTGGGCGGTGGTGATGGTGGGAGTCGTGTGGGCGCTGCTGGCTTTTCACGTCAATCCCCGCGCTCGAGGCAATTTTGTGGCCGCGGTTCTCATGGTCATGTTTGGCTTTTTCTTTGCCACCGTCTCGGCGCGGATCGTGGGATTGATCGGTGCCTCTTCCAACCCGATTTCCGGGATGACGATTGCCACGCTGATGGGCGTCTGCCTCATCTTCGTGCTGGTCGGCTGGACGGGAGGGGCGTACGCGGCCGTGGCGCTGAGCGTCGGCGCCGTCGTCTGTATCGGGGGCGCGAGTGCGGGCGCCGCCACGCAGGACCTCAAGACCGGGTTTCTGGTGGGTGCGACGCCCAGCCACCAGGAGCTCGGTTACGCGGTTGGCGTTATCACCTCCGTCTTTGTGGTCGGACTCACGCTGCAACTGTTGAACCGGAGCGCGACCCGCGTCAATCCCGTGCACCTGAAGAGCGTGGCGGTCACGGCGGAATGGAAGCCGCAAGGCACCATCCGTTATCGGGGTCAAGACTACCAGGTCTACACGGTGATCGGCTCTCGGGCCATCCCGAACGGCAAGTATTACTACAGCGCCGCCCGAGGCGAGATTGATTATCAGGAAGTGGCGGGGATCGGCTCGGCGGATTACTCCGCTCCCCAGGCCACACTGATGAGCGTGGTCATCAACGGCATCCTGACGCGGCGGCTTCCGTGGACGCTGGTCTTGTTTGGCGCCTTCCTGGTGATGGCGCTCGAGCTGTGCGGTGTCCGCTCGCTCCCGTTCGCCGTCGGGTCGTACCTGCCCATTTCAACCACCGCGCCGATCTTTGCCGGCGGCGTGATGAAATGGCTGGTGCAGGAAGTGGCGAACACCACCGCGGAAGAGGCGGAGACCGGCTCGGGAGCTTTGTTCAGCTCCGGCCTCATCGCCGGCGGATCACTCGGCGGGCTGGCGCTGGCCGTCGTGGTTGGCGCGAGGAAGGCGGATGAATTCAACCTCGGACCGCGCTGGCTTCCCCACTTGGCCACGAGCGATGGCGTGGCGCTGGCAATGTTTACGGTTCTGGCGGCGCTGCTGTTTTACGTCGCGCGTTCGCGGAGCGGGACCGGGCGTGACGAAAGATAAGCCGCGCGATGCCTGAACCCGGAAAAGCGCCCGGATCGGATTTTCGGAAATGCCGGCCGGCGGGGCGGTCGAGCCCGAAGGGCGGTCATCTTGCGCCGGGCTCGGTGTGTTAAACTCGATTCCCAGGGTCCGATGCGGGCGGCGGGAGATTGGGATCGCCGAACGATCGGGACCGATGGGCAGAAACGAGGCGACGATGCCTGAAGACACCAGCGGACCCTCCGGCTTCAAAATCGTGGACAAGCGCAGCTTTGCCGCCGACGGCACGCCGCGCGAGAACGTCCAACAGGAGAAGCGCGAGAGCGATGAACAGCCGCTCCGCCGCGAACCGGGAGCGGTGGCGGCGGGCTCTGAGCCCGGGGCAAGCCGCGAGGAGTTCGGCGAACTGGAAGACCAGGAGATGACCGGGTTTGAAACGCTCGTTTCTTACCTGAGCACGACGGCTATGTTCCAGCTGGGCTTGCTGGCGGGCCCGGGCGGCGAGCGCATTCCGGCGGACCTGGTCAGCGCGCGGCGCACGATCGACTTGCTAGAGGTGTTGGAGGAGAAAACGCGCGGCAACCTGACCTCGAGTGAGGCTCAGCTGTTGGAGACCGTGCTCTACGAGCTTCGCCTGAGCTACGTCGAAGCGCAGAAGCGTGGAGCTCGAAAGAGCAAATGAAGCTGACGTTTCTTGGCACTGGCACGTCGACCGGCGTCCCGACGCTGGGCTGCCATTGCAAGGTCTGCACCTCCTCCGACCCCCGCGATAAGCGACTGCGGCCCTCCGTGGGGCTGGAATACGACGGCCGCTTTGTCGTGATCGACACCTCGCCCGACTTCCGCGAGCAGGCCATGCGGGAGAGGATCGAGCGGCTGGACGCCGTCGTGTTCACCCATGATCACGTCGATCACGTTTTCGGCCTCGATGACGTTCGCGTTTTCTACTTCCGGCAGAAGGTCCCGATTCCGATCTATGCCGACCGCCGCACGATGCAAAGCATTCGGCGCATTTATCAACATATTTTCGACCAGACGTACCCATACGGCGGCATCGCCAAACTGGATCCGCATGTGATCGAGGGACCCTTCGAAGTGTGGGGCATGACGATGACTCCGCTGCCCGTCTGGCACGGAAATCTGCCCGTGCTGGGGTTTCGCTTTGGGCGGGCCGCCTATGTGACGGATTTTAGCACCATCCCCGATTCCACCTTGGCGCTGCTCGAAGGACTCGACGTCCTGATTCTCGACGCGCTGCGCCACCAGCCGCATCCGTCCCATTCGACGCTAGAACAGTCGCTGGCCCTGGTCGAGAAGCTGAAGCCGCGCCGAGCCTTTTTCACCCACATCGCCCATGAGCTGGGTCATGCTGAGACGAACGCCCTGCTGCCGCCCCACGTGCGATTGGCCTATGACGGGCTGAAGCTGGACCTCAAAGAGGAGGGCGCCCCGAGCCCGCCGTCGCCGGCGGCGGGGTGAAAAAGCGGACGAAAAAAAGTCGATTGTGGAAACAGGGGCCGGTCGGTCGAGCGGGAAGGCGTAACGGTGGGGTTGGGTGGCCGTCGAGTCTGGGCTTGGGTCGGCTTGCTGCATGCGCGTGATTCGTGATCTCGATGAGCTGGTCGCTCCGGTTGAGACCGTCGTCACGATCGGCAACTTTGACGGCGTTCATGTGGCTCACCAGGCCCTCCTGCGTGCCGTCGTGGAGCAGGCGCGGAGTTTGCGGGCGACCGCCGCGGCGATCACCTTCGATCCTCATCCGATGCGGTTGCTGGCGCCCGAACGGGCGCCGCAGTTGCTGACTCCGCTGGAAAAGAAGGCGGAGCTCATTGCCCAGTCCGGCGCCGAGCTTCTCGTCGTCCTCCCTTTTACACGGCAACTGTCCGAGCGTTCGCCCGAAGAGTTCGTCACGCAGGTTCTGCGCGGCCGCTTGCACGCGCTTTCGGTGCACGTGGGTCCCAATTTTCGATTTGGACACGGGCAGAAGGGCGACGTTCAGTTGCTGGAGAAGCTGGCCCGCAGCGAAGGGTTTGAACTGCACGTGCTGCCGGCCATCGTGATCCGCGGCCAAGCGGTATCGAGTACGAGAATTCGCCAGCTCTTGTCCCTGGGGCAAGTCCACAAGGCGGCTCGGTTGCTGGGCCGCCCCTTTTCCGTGGGCGGGGAAGTTGTGGCCGGCTCGGGCCTCGGACGCGCCAAGACGGTGCCGACGCTCAATCTGGCGCCGGTCGATCAACAACTTCCCCGGAACGGCGTTTATGTCACCTGCACGCGGATTACCGAGGCCCGTCACCCTTCGGTCACCAACGTCGGTTACAAGCCGACCTTCGGCGACCATCCGCTCACCGTGGAGTCTTTTCTCCTCGACGTGACGGGTGATGCCCGCGCCGAAACCATGGAAATCGAATTTCTTTTCCGCTTGCGCGACGAGAAAAAGTTTCCCGACGCCGCGGCCCTGAAGGCGCAGATCATGCAAGATGTGCGGCGCGCCCGCCGCTACTTCCACCTGTGTGAACTTCTCTCCGCTGCCGGTTCGCGCCAGGAGGGCGGGAAGGTTCGGGCCTGCTGAACGGGGCGCAACGCCGCACCGCGGGTAAAGCTGGCATCTTCAGCCGGCGCGCTGCCGCAAGCGGCGGGCGGCTGAGGTGGCCCGAGGGAGGTATCGGGCGGCTGCGCTGTGCAGATCCCGCGCGAGGAGCAGCAAGAGTGCCGGCGCTGTAACGGCCACGTTGTGGTTAAAAGCCCAGGCCTCGGCCCAGCGGCCATGAAAGAAGGCCTCGAGGGCGCGGGTCGACCCACAGGCCGGGCAGGCCGAGAGATGGAAGAGCCACCGCCACAAGCAGAGGGTGGGGCCTCGTTCGAGGGCCGGGGCGGAGGCGAGGGACACGAAACCAAGGACGGCCAGCAGGACGGCCAGGCGGGGCAGACGGCGCGCGAAAGGAGGCATGGTTCAAGTTTGCCGCAGCGGTCGGCCCTGAGCGTCGGGCAGGCGGTTTAAGGCGATCAGCACGATGTCCACAATCCACCAGATGCCGCAGCCCCCGAGGGTGACCAGCTTGAGAATCCCCAGGCCCACGTAGCCCAGATAAAAGCGATCGACACCGAGCGTACCGAGCAGGACGGAGAGCAGAAGCGCGATTAACCACTCCTTCTGGACCGGCGGCGCTAGTTGCGCCCCGCACTTGACGCACATCTCTGCGTTCGGGCCGACCTCGGTTCCGCAAGACCAGCAGTAGCGCCGGCTTCCTCGGGCCGGTTGGCCGCACGACGTGCAAGACTCCGCAGGCTCCGCAATGATTCGGCCGCAGTTTTGACAGTACATGGAGACGTCTTCCCTCCTTCCGTCGCCGGCTTTCCGAGCGGCGGTCAGCTATACCGGACTTGGCGGCGGAAGTCAAACCGGGCGCGGAGCCGGCTTGTTCACCCAGCCTTAGGAGCCCGTTCCCTAGCCTCGAAGCTGTTGAAGCTTGCGCTGCGCCTCGCCCTGAAAGCGCAACTCCAGCCGGTTGCGCGGAGCGAGGCGGGCAATCTCGCCGAGCGTTTTCACTTCCTCGGCGCGGTCACCCGCCATCTCGTAGGTGAGGGCGAGCTGATAGCGAGCATAAACCGACGTGGGATCCAGCGCGACCGCTTTCACCAGCATTTTGCGGGCGTCATCCAGCGTGACCTTGGGAAGATGTCCGTACAGGCTTTCGGCAAGAGCTCGTTCCAGCCAGTTGAGGCTGGCGACTTCGCGGTAAAAGACACCCAAGACCGCATACGGCGGCGCGTAATTCGGGTCGAGCGCGATGGCCTTTTCGGCATAGCCTTCGACCTCCCTGCCCAGCATGATCTTTTGCCGGCCCCCTTTGAGCAGTGAGAGGCTGCCATAAGAGGCGGCGAGATAAAAGTATGACTGCGCTCGGCTGGGGAACTGCCGCCGCATCACTTCGGCGTATTGAATCGCCTCGCGGAAATAGGTTTCGGCTTCTTTCGACCGCTCCTCGACGAGTTGGTTCCCCAGGTCGATGCACGCCTGGGTCAACTTCTCGAGGGCTTCAAAATCCTGGGGAGCCAACCGGTGGGCCCTTTCGTAGGCGGAGCGGGCGGCGGCCTCATCCAGGCGATGCGAGGCCTGGTCGCCTTCGATCAGAGCGGCGCGATAGTCTTCGGCCGGCGTGCTGCGTTGCGAGGCGAGCACCGCGGCGGCACATAAAACGAAGTTCAGAATCTTTGGGAGCCGAAGTTCGGCAGAAAGTTCCGCCGTCCACCGCCGTCTGCGCCGCATTCGTAATCTCCTTTCTAACCCTCGGGTGGTGTGATGCCCGCGCCTACCCCTTCCCGTTGCATGCCGGCTCCCATCTGCTCCCCTCAGAAATTCTCAAGAATATCCGTCACCAGGGTTCGCGCCATGTCCTGGGAAAGACGGTTCAGCGCCGCCTCATCTTCTTCGAAAAGCGCCGCAGACGACGGATTGACCTGGTACTGTTCGCGGAAGATGTAGTTGGGGTTGGAAAAAATCACCTTCTGGTTGTGCCGATCGAGCAGTTGAACGCCGGCCGCGACCTGAATCTGCAGCGTTGTCGCCCGGCCCGTGGCAAGGTCGAAGGTCACCACCCCTACCTGGATATCTTTCACCGTACCCTCCAGCACCGCATCCGCCTGGGAGGGCTCGTGGGTGACGCGGAACCGGGTTCGCTCGATCAACTCTCGGGTGACCGCCGCGGCCAGTTTCTGCTCGATGCGATAGCGGCTGGTTTGATTGATAAATGCGGGCACGGCGATCGTCTTCACGTCGGGCGGAATCCGCTCGCCCCGCCCCGCCACGTGATACCCGCAAGCACCCAGCCCAACGCCTCCGAGAACCAGCAGGAGGACTCCGCAGAGGTGCGGCTTGATGGCCCCCAGGCGAGCGAGCGGCCACTGGACAGGGCGCTGCATGGGCTCACCGGCCCGCGCCGAGGTGGGCGTCAAAGAAGGCGGAAGCTGCTTCGTACGCCGCCAGCCACGTCCGGTGCATGAGGAAGTCATGAATCTCGTCGGGAAACACAACCTGCTTAAACTCCACGCCTTGTTTTCTCAGCGCTTCCACCAGGCGCACCATTTCGGTGAACGGCACGTTGCGATCGTCGTCCCCCTGGATCAGCAGCACTGGGGAGCGCCAGGTGGCAACGGAAGCGAGCGGCGAGGACTCCCACGCCACCCGCGCGAAATCCTGACGCGCGGCGGGGTCGTACCACGGAATCCAGTTCTTGATTTCCAGGTTCCAATCGTGTACGCCGTGCAGATCCACGCCGCACGCAAACAGGTCTGATGCGCGGGCGAGCCCTAAGGCTGTAAGGTAGCCGCCATAGGATCCACCCCACAGGCCGATCCGGCGAGGGTCGACGTCGGGGCGGCCGCGCAGGTAGAGCCCCGCGCCCTCGACGTCGTTGAACTCGCTCGCGCCGGTAGCGCCGTAATTGAGCGCCTCGCGAAAGTCCAGGCCGTAGCCGATGCCGCTCCGATAGTTGACCGACAGCACGATATAGCCGCGGCTAGCCAGGTACTGGTTGAGAGCGTAAGCATTCGAGTAATAGCCCATGTAATGCCAGCCGAGCAGCATCTGGCGGCGTGATCCGCCGTGGAAGAAGATCACCGCCGGGCGGCGCTCGCTCTTCCCAGCCCCAGCCGGCAAGAAGAGCTGCCCATGAAGGGTTAGCCCGTCCGCGGCGGCGAACACGACGGGTTGCGGCACAACCAGTTGGGCGGCCGGAAAATCCGCCGGCAGGGTTTCCGGGGCGAGATCACGGAGGGTATCGCCGGCGAGCAGTGCCGGACGCAGGGGCCACCGGGCATCCGACCGCAGGACGGCGATCGTCCGATTGTCACTGGCGACAGCCGGTGCGGTCTCAATGCCCTCGCCCCGGGTCAGCGGTCTGGGGCGGCCTTGATTGACGCCCACCTGCCAGACGTGGCGGCGATCAATGTCATCCTGATTCGAGGAATAGACCAACGTTTTCCGGTCCGGGCTCATCGCCACAAACTCCACCTCAAATGCTCCAGGGGTCAACAGCCTCGGGGCACCGCCCGCCACCGGCACGGCGTAGAGGTGGGTCCATCCGTCTTTTTCCCACGGAAACACCAAAAAATCGCTGTCGCCCCACATCAGCTGATGGTCGGCGACGACAGGACGGAAAACGCTGCCGCCTCCCTCGTCGGCCTTCCAGATTGGCCGCCCCCGCCCGGTAGAGGCATCGGCAATCCGAATCGACCATGGCTGTCCCGTGCGCTTGGGGCCAAAAATCAACGCTTCGCGGTCACTGGGAATGCGGATAAACGCGATCTGGCGGCCGTCCGGCGACCAGACCGGAGCCGTATCGTGATCGACGCTCGGATCCAGATACACTAGCGATTGATCCGCGAACCGGTAGACACCGATGAAGCTGTGATCGCCGCGCCGGCTGACGAAGGCCAGGGCGGACCCGTCTGGAGACCAAGCGAGCGATGAATCCTGGCCGTTTGAGTGGATAAGCTGTTGGGGTTTCTCGCTGCCGTCGATCTTGGCCAGCCAAACTTGGTCTTTGAAAACGAAAGCGACGTCGCGCCCGCCGGGCGAAACCGCCGGCGAATGCCCCTCGCCCAGCCTCCGCGGCGATCCACCCTCGACCGAGACCACCTCGACGTCCTGCTCCACACCCTGGGGGAAACTGCGCGGGTTCGGATACGTCTTGTCATTTTCGAAGTCGCCGCCGCGGGTATAGACAATCGAGGCGGCGTCGGGCGCCCAGCGAAGCTCGCCCACGTCCTGGCCGTCATCTTCCCCATACGCGGTCACCGGCCGGGCTCGGTAACTTCCTTCGGCCGTAGGTTCCGCGATCCACACATTGCGCCGGCCTTGGGCGTTAAACACCCAGGCGAATCGCTGCCCGGCGGGAGCGGCTATCAATTCGGTGGGGAACGGCGCGCTCATCACCTGCGGGAGAGTGAACGAGCCAGGATCCGCGCCAGCCATGATTTGGAAGGACAGGCAGAACGAAAGCAGCCATCCGATTCGGCACCGAGCCATTTGTGCACCTCCCAGGGGAGGCCAGCACCGGTCATCGAGGGTCTCGTGCCGGTGTCGGCCGTTCAGGTTCGCGAAAACCGCTGGCCTCTCAGTTCGCGCTTGTCGCCACTTCCTGATACCCGGCCGCGCGGTTCCTGGTCCGGCGGGCCAACGATTTGAAAACAGTCGCCAAACTTTCTAGACGCGCCGCGAGAGTCAGGGTGGCCATCGCGAGCCTCAACTCGAGGGTTGGGCCGCGAATCGACAACGCGGCGCGCTGGTCTGTCGGGCGGCATGCAAGCGTCCTCGGCTGACAACGTTCCGCCGCGCCGCCGCCAAAGCCAGCATCTTAGAACGAACCGGCTCGCTTTTGGAAGCTGCGATGTATCAGCATGTGAGATTTGAGCCCTGATCTTGTTGATACTACGGTTCTCAGACGGACTGGTCCTCTGGAAAGCGACCTCGCCAACCACGCGAACTTGGTTGAGGTTGTGCGCGGTTTCGTTTGCCGGCGTGCGTCCACGGGCGTAGAAACCGGCTGGGGTCGGGCTTCGGGTCGGCGTGACGGGCGGGACGGGTTGGCGCTAAAAAATTCCTCATGGGGGAAATTAGGACTTGCAATCGTATGTGTGATTAAGGTAATGTGCGCTTGATAACCTCAGCGGCGACTCGGGGTGGCCGGTGTCAGCAGCAGGCTCAACAGTCCTAGATCGGAGCGCTTGAGGTGATGATCGGTGTGCAGGTAGGGAGCGTCCTATGCGCGTTCTGATTGTGGAAGACGACGAGCCGGTTTCAAGATTTTTGCAAAGAGGGTTAGAGGCCGAGCACTATACGGCGGAGATCGTCGCCGACGGTGATCGCGCCCGGGCCCTCACCGAGCAGCGAGAGTATGACTTGGTGATCTTGGACCTGAATCTGCCTGGGGTTGATGGGTTGGAGGTACTCAAGCATCTCCGGGCCAAGCGGGGATCGGTGCCGGTGCTGGCACTGACTTCGCGCCGGGAAGTCGAAGACCGAGTCAAGACGCTGGATTTAGGAGCGGACGATTACCTAGCCAAGCCTTTTGCCTTTGCCGAGCTTTCGGCCCGGGTCCGGGCGCTGATGCGGAGGGCGGCGCGGCCAGCCGATGTGGTGCTGCGGGTTGAGGACCTGGAACTGAATCGGGTGGAGCGCACCGTCAAGCGCGGCAACAAGACGATCGAGCTGACTCCGAAGGAACTGGGGCTGCTGGAATACCTGATGCTCAACGCCGGGCGCTGTCTGACGCGGACGATGATCCTGCAAAACGTCTGGAAAATGAACTCCGAGAGCGTGACCAACGTCGTCGACGTTTATGTGAACTACTTGCGCAAGAAAATCGACGAGGGGTTTGACCGCAAATTAATTCACACGGTGCGGGGCGCGGGTTATCAAATCGGCGGAACGGCGGCGAAAGCCCATGCTTAAGACGGCGGCCCCGGCGCGGGGCGAAGTTGACGCGCCAGGGGCAGAAGCGGCACGGTCTCCGGATTGGACGCTGAATGTACTCCGTGCGCTGCTCCATGAGATGAGCCAACCCTTAACCGCCCTGCAGGGAGAACTCGATCTGGCGCTCGCCGCCGACCCCGGGCGAGACTCCTGGCGCGCGGTTTTGCAGGCCTGTTGGGCCGAAACGGACCGATTGAGCGAACTGGTGCGTCGCGCTCGGGAGTTGGCGGAGCTCGAATGGTGCCCTCACCCGCGGGGTGAGGTTCGAGTGGCGGGGGTGGCGCGACTGGCGGTGGAGTCGCTCAGCCCGGTCGGTGCTTCCCATGGCGTCGGAATCCGGTTGGTCGTCGACCGGGAAGCGACGGTGACAGCCGTGCCGGAGGCGCTCGAGCGAACGGTGTGTAAGCTGGTCGAGCGGGCCATCGCCCGAAGTCCAAAGGGGGGCCAAATCCGGGTTGCTGTCGGCGTGTCTGGCGCCAGCGCCACGCTCGAGGTCGCAGACGAAGGGCCCTCTCCCGCGTTGCCCGACAGCCAGCGAGGGATTGACGCGCCGGGTTCCGGGTTCGAATGGGCCTACGCGAAGAGGTTCGCCGAGCGTTCGGGAGGCGCGCTGCGGATCGAAAAGGCCCACGGGCGCGGATGCGTGGTTAGGTTGTCCTTACCTCTGTTCCCCGAAATGAATCCCTAGTCGCGGTCTTAAAGATGGCTTATGGCGATGGCGTTGGCGGTGTGGTTGAGGAGTTCCCGTTCATTAAACGGCTGTAAGTTAAACAATTTTAACGACTTCATAACAGAGCTCTCATGCCGTCGTGGCGCTCCGACGATACTGGTCTGGTGGAGGAACCCGTGACCCTTGCGGCCACCGCGCGGTCGAGCCGCCGGTCATCCAGCATGTTAGTGGCAAGTTCGAACGCTGACGTTCGCCGGCAGCTGCTGCAGGTACTGAAGGCATGGAGTCGGTCTGTCGGCGAAGCGGCGGGGGGAGCGGAGGCTCTCGCCAAGCTGGAGGCCGAGCGCTCGGAAGTCCTGTTGCTGGACCGGCGACTATCTGACCTGGACGCCACCGAACTGCTGGCCACGATCCGGCGGCAACATCCTGATCTGGAAGTAGTTGTGTTCGATTCTCAAGGTGAAGAACCGATCCTCGCGGCCGGCTCCCGCGACTCATTCCACGGCGGTGCGATTCTCCGATTGCTGGAACAGATCGGCCAAGCTCCCCCTCACGTAGCCCAGCCGGAGAATTCGTTCACCTCGCTTGTTCAGGTTGGCACCCTCTCCAGGGCGGGCGCCGAACCGCTGCCCAACATGATCGGGGCAAGCGAGGCCATGAAACAGGTCTATCGTTTGGCGCGTTTAGTGGCTCCCCGGAGCACGACCGTGCTGGTGAGCGGCGAAACGGGTACGGGCAAGGAACTGGTGGCGAGGGCCATTCACCTACTCGGCCCGCGTAGCAGTAAGCCGTTTATTACGGTCAATTGTGCAGCGATTCCGGAACCCTTACTGGAAGCGGAGCTGTTCGGCTACGCGCGCGGAGCCTTTACGGGGGCGTTTCAATCGCGCGTCGGGCGCATCCACGCCGCCCACGGCGGAACCTTGTTTCTCGACGAAGTGGGGGAACTGCCGCTCGGTATGCAGGCCAAGCTGCTGCGCTTCTTACAAGAGGGTGAGGTGCAGCGCCTGGGCAGCGCGGACATTGTCCGCGTGGACGCTCGGGTGGTCGCCGCGACCAACGCGGATTTACTACAACGCGTTGAAAACAAAGTTGTTCGGGAAGATTTGTACTATCGCATCTCCGTGTTTCCTATCGATATCCTGCCCCTGCGAAGCCGCCAGGAAGACATCCTGCCCCTCGGGATCCACTTCCTACATGCCTTTTGCCAGGAAGCCAGCGTTCCCGCCAAGAGCATTTCGCCGGCAGCCCAAAGACTCCTTGAAGAGCACACCTGGCCCGGCAACGTGCGAGAATTGCGGCACGTCATGGAGCGCGCATTCATCTTGTCGGAGGAATCCGACGTGATCCTTCCTCAGCACATCCGGCTCCACCCACACGGCAGTCTGAGATGAGGGAAATCTTATCGCAGGAGTCGGAAATTGGCCCATTCCATGCACGTGACGGGAGCGGAATGTCCAACGTAACGACAGCGGGAGCCGTCACTCCGGGCCCGGAGGAGATCGCCGGTCTGGATCCTACGGCGTTGGTCCAGGCATTCGAAACCTTTACCCAGGCGGCCGGGTCCCTGGAGAATTCTTATGCTCTCCTGCAAGCCGAAGTGGCGCGGCTCCGTCAGGAGTTGGAACGTAAGAACCGCGACCTCGCCGGTAGTCTGGCCGAGAACGAACGGATGCGCCTCTACCAGGAGCGCATTCTCGAGGGCCTGCCGTGCGGCGTCCTGGTTGTGGACCCTCGTTTTCGCTGGCGGTACGCGAACGCCAGTGCGCGTCACTTGCTGAGGCTGGACGGGCGGGCGCCCTTCCGGGCTGAGCCCATCGTCCCGTCGGAGCTCAGGCGACTGCTGGAAGATGCCGTTCTGGCCGGAGCGGGAGCCGAGCGGGTGTGGTCGCAGGGCGAGGCGGAAGACTCTTGCACCCTCGGCGTCACCTGCGCGATTTTGCCCCAGGATGGCGTCTCGCGCGGCGATTTCGTCTTCATCCTGCGCGATATGACGCAGCAACGGCGTCTTGAAAAGGAGCGTGAGTTTGCCCGACGGATGCAAGCGCTCGCCGAAATGACCGCTCTGCTGGCTCACGAGATTCGCAATCCTCTGGGCAGCATGGAGCTGTTCGCGAGCCTGATCAAAGAAGCCACGCTCGATGAGCCGGAGGTGTCGCAATGGGTGATGCACCTGCAAGCGGGACTGCGTGCCTTATCGGCCACCGTGAACAACGTGCTCCACTTTTACAGCCAAGCCACGCCGCAAACGGTGTCCCTCGATCTGGTGCGCTTGCTTTCCGACACGATCCAGTTTCTGCAGCCGCTGGCTTTGCAACGCAGCCTGGGAATTGAACTGGCCAGCCCAGCCCGCGAAATCATGGTGCAAGCTGACCCGCACCGTCTGCAGCAGGTGTTTTTCAACCTGGCGATCAACGGTTTCCGCGCCATGTCGGCCGGGGGGGTGATGACCGTTCGCGTGGTCGTCGACGATCAGGCGGATAGCACCTGGGCCGGTATCGAGTTTGAAGATCAAGGCCCGGGAATTTCAGCCGAAAACCTGGAAAGGATTTTCGAGGCGGGCTTCACGACCCATCGCGGGAGCCCGGGTTTAGGCTTAGCGGTGTGCAAGCGACTCGTTGAACAACACGGGGGGACGCTGACCGTGGAAAGTATTCTGGGCCGCGGCACCATTTTCCGGGTGAACCTTCCCCGTCAGCGAGGTGCGCCGGGGAGTCATCGATGAGAAACGTACTCGTGGTTGATGACGAGGTGGGCATGCGAGCGGCCCTCGAGGCGAACTTCCGCCACCAAGGTTGGGCGGTGCGAACCGCGGGCGGCAAGAACGAGGCGGTCGCGCTTTTCCGGGCGGCGCCTTGCCCGCTGGTGGTTACAGACATGCGCATGCCCGACGGAGATGGGATTGAAGTCATGAACAGTGTTCGGGCCATCGCTCCGGAAACGGTCGTGATTCTCCTGACGGCGTTCGGCAACGTTCCCGACGCGGTGACGGCGATGAAGGGCGGTGCGTTCGACTACCTGATCAAGCCCGTGGCTTTCGACCAGTTGAAAGACGCCGCCCTGCGGGCGCTCGCGGCTCGCGACGGTGAGGAGACAGGCGGGACCACCGAAAGCCGCCTGATCGGCAGTGCTCCGAGATTTCGCCGGGTCGTGGAGCGGGCGCAACAGATCGCCCGCAGCGAGGCCGACGTCCTGATCGAGGCCGAAAGCGGTACCGGCAAGGAGCTGCTGGCCCGGTACATTCACCGGGCCAGCGCGCGCTCCGCCGGCCCTTTCGTCGCCGTCAACTGCGCGGCATTTCCCGAGAACCTGCTGGAAAGCGAGCTGTTCGGGCATGTGCGCGGAGCCTTTACCGGGGCCACGGCCACCAAGCCGGGAAAATTTGAGCTGGCCAACGGCGGCACGCTTCTGCTCGACGAAATTGGGGAAATGCCGCTTAGCCTCCAGCCCAAGCTCCTGCGCGTGATCCAAGAGCGCGAGGTCGATCGGCTGGGCGATACGCGATCGGTGCCGGTCAGTGTGCGCGTCATTGCCACCACCAACCGGTCGCTGCGTGATCTGGTTCGCGAGGGCAAGTTTCGGTTGGATCTTTATTACCGCCTGAACGTCATACCGCTCGGCATTCCGCCGCTGCGCGAGCATCCCGAAGACATTCCGGAACTCGTCGAACACTTTATCGGCAAGTATGCACCCCGGCGGTCGGGTCCGGTGGTGCGTTTTGCGCCGGAGTTACTCTTGCGGATGCGCGCCTATGACTGGCCGGGCAATGTTCGCGAGCTCGAAAACTTCGTCCGACGCGCGTTGGCTTTGTCGCCGACACCGGTGATGGGCCTTGAGGTGATGGACGGCATCCAGTCCCCGGCCAGTGCGCCGCCGAAGAATGTCTTCGAAGCCGGCCTGACCCTGCGCGAGGCCGAAAAACAACTCCTCGCCACAACGCTCGAAGCCACGGGCGGGAACCGAACCCGGGCGGCGGAGCTGTTAGGGGTCAGCCTGCGGACTATCCGCAACAAAATTCGGGAGTATGGACTCCCGAGAAAGGAGGCGTGATGAGCCTGCTCGATACATTGCAGATTGGCGAGCTCGAACGGCTTTTGGACGTGGCGTCCTTTCGCCAGCAGCTTGTGGTCAGCAACATGGCGAACGTGGACACCCCTCACTACCGTACGAAAGACATCAATTTCGAACAGGCGCTCGCGCAGGCCGAGGCGGCGCTCTCGGCGCCGCCGACTCCCGCCGTCGAGGAAGTGCCGGGGCTCATCCAGCGGCCGGACGGCAATAACGTCAATATGGACCGCGAGAGCATGATCCTGGCGAAAACCGACCTGGAGTTTCGCGTGGGAGCGCAACTGCTCCGGCGGGAGTTCCAAAGGATTCGCTACGCGATTTCGGAAGGAGGTCAACCTCAGCTATGAATCTTTTTGCCATGTTAGATGTCAGCGGTTCGGCGCTGACGGCGGAGCGCGAGCGCGCCGAGGTGGTGGCCAGCAACCTGGCCAACGTCGAGACCACGCGCACGGCGCAAGGCGGCCCTTATCGCCGGCAGGAGGTCGTCTTCAGCGCCCGCCCCGTGGCCGGCGCGAGCTTCGGCGACGCTTTGCAATCGATGGCCGATCTGGCCGTGCAAGGGGTGGCGGTGACGCGGGTGGCTACCGATCCGACGCCACCCATCCGGCGCTACGATCCGTCTCATCCGGATGCTGACGGACAAGGCTACGTGCAGTACCCGGCGATTAACCCGACTGAAGAGTTGGTGGACCTGATGGGCGCGGCGCGCAGCTATCAGCTGAACGTGTCGGCGATTCAGTCCACGAAGGACATGATTTTGCAGTCGCTGGCCATCCTTCAGTGATCTGCGCCGCCCGCCCGCCTCGATTCCGGTCATCGAGGGGAAAACTCCGCGGGCACGGCCATTAGCCGGTGCTTCATCGCCGGCAGGCGGATAGAGATGGAATGGCAGAACGACTGGGAGCCGCCGCATGGTTAATCCCATTTCCGGATTTCCGCCGGTTGATCCGGCGAGTTTTCAGAGGCCGATCCAGAAACCGGAGGCGCAACCGACCTCGGAACCGGCGGCCACCTCCGCCTCCTCGTCTCCGTTTCTGGATACTCTGAAGAAGACCATCGACCAAGCCCAGCAGGTGCAGACGCAGGCCGACCAGCAAGTATCGCGGCTGGTCAGCGGGCAAGGCGGAGACATTCATTCGGCGATGATCGCTGTGGAAAAAGCGGATCTTTCCTTCCAGCTCATCATGCAGGTGCGTAACAAAATCATCCAGGCTTACGAGCAGATTTCACAAATGCAGTTTTAGCGGGTAGTCGATGGCTCTGGATTCTTCGCAATTCCTTCCGCAAGCGCGCGCTTTGGTGCGCGGCCTGACGCTGCGCCAGAAAATGACGATCATAGCCGGCGTGGCGCTGGTGGCGGGAGTGTTGTGGCTGTTGGTTTCATGGCTGGGGCAAAGCGAATATCGAACTCTATACTCGGGCCTATCCCCGGACGAGGCGCAGTCCATCGTGCGGGCGCTCGAGGCCGACAACATCCCGGCCAAGGTTTCGGCCGATGGCACCACTCTTAGCGTTCCTGCCCGTCAGCTGGACAAGGCGCGGCTCGAAATGGCGGCGCGACGCCTTCCCACCACCGGCCGCCTCGGTTTCGAAGTCTTCGATAAGCCGAACTGGGCCGGCAGCGATTTTGTGGAACAGGTGAATTACCAGCGGGCGCTCGAGGGTGAGCTGGAGCGCACGATCGAGTCGATGAACGGGGTCGAGGGAGTGCGAGTGCACTTGGTCATGCCGCAGCCCTCGCTATTCACGGAACGCGAGCAGCCCGCCAAGGCGGCCGTGCTCATCCGCTTGCGGCCGGGCGCGCGTCTTTCGGACAACAATCTCACTGCGATTCAATATCTGGTGGCGAGCTCGGTCGATCAGCTGAAGCCTGAAGACGTGACGGTGGTGAACGCCGAAGGCGGCGAGCCGCTTTTGGCGCACCAGCATCAGGGGTCACAGGCTGCCCAAGACCTCGAGAAGGCTCTCGCCCAGAAGCTGATCGCCACGCTGGCCCCAGTCGTCGGGTCGGACCAAGTCCGCGCCAGCGTCACCGTGGAATACGACATGGGTTCAAGCGATAACCTGCAGGAGACGTATGATCCGGCCAATTCCGTCGTGCTGACCTCGCAGACTTCGCAGCAGCAATCGGGCACGAGTCCCCCTCAGGGGGTCCCCGGCGCGACCAGCAATGTGCCCCAAAACCAGGCGGCGGCAAGTGTCGCTCCGGCCGAAGGCGAGGCGATGGCCCAAAGCTCCAAAACCGATAACAAGACTTATGCGGTCGGCCACACCGTCAAGCACCTGGTGGAGCCTCCCGGAACGCTGAAGCGGATCTCCGCTGCGGTTCTCGTGGACGACGCCCTTGAAACCACAACCCAGAACGGCCAGACGGTGACCACCCACCGCAAGCGGACCGCGGATGAGATGAAGCAGATCCAGGCCTTGGCTGCCGCGGCCATCGGCATTGATCCGGCGCGGGGTGACAAGCTGGACGTGGAAGACATCGCCTTCAGCACCCTGCCGACGGAGACGGTGAAGCCTCCCGGCTTCGTCGATCGCATCGCCCCGTTCGTAAACGACTTCCTGCCCGCGCTGCGCTACCTTGCCTTAATCGTGCTCTTCCTGCTGGTGTACGCGCTCATCCTGCGACCAATTAAGAAGTCGGTGGTGACGAGTTTCCGCGAAATTCCGGAGCGCCTGGCTGCGGCGGCCCCCGCGGCGGCTTTGGGCGCTACGGCGGCTGAGGCAGCGGCGTCCGCGCCTGGAACCCCTCCCTCGGCGGCTGCGGTACCACCGGAGCTGACGGCCGGGAGTCCGGAAGCGAAGCAGGCGGCGGCGCTCCGCGAGGCGATCGCGCAGAGGGCGGTTCGAGAGCCGCAGCAGATTGGCCGGCTAATTCAGGATTGGGTGAGGCAAAGGTAGAGCTGGAGAGGGCCGCGCGCCGCCGGTTGGGACCGCATGGTGGATGGCCGAAAGATGATTAGAGAAGGATGGTGATGGCTTCATCGACGTTACCCGAGGTTAGCGGGCTGCGCAAAGCAGCCGTCCTGATGGTGCTGCTCGGTGACAAGGTGGCGAGCAGCGTTTATCGGCATCTGTCGCAGGACGAGGTGGAACAGTTGACGCGCGAGATTGCCGAAATGGACGTGATTACCCACGACCTGGCCCTGCAGGTGCTCGATGAGTTTAACAAACTTACCGTCACCCAGGACTATCTGGCGAAAGGAGGTGTCGAGTACGCGCAGAGATTGCTCGTCGGCGCCTTTGGCGAGCAGGCAGCTAAAGACCTGCTGAACCAGGTGCTGCGCACTCAAGAAGTCTCCATCAAGGACTTGGAGGCCGTGCAAAGGGCTGATCCGGTTCAGTTGGCCAAGTTCCTTGAGGGCGAGCATCCGCAGACGGTCGCGCTGCTTGTCGCTCACCTGCCGGCGAAATCGGCTTCCGCTCTGCTCAAGCTGCTTCCCGAGTCGATGCGCGCCGAGGTGGTGCAACGCCTGGCCAAGCTCCGGCAGTTTTCGCCGGAAATGGTGCAAAGGATCATCAGCGTGTTGCGCAAGAAGATCGTCGCGCTCGGGACCCAGAACCAATTAGCTTACGGAGGCATTGAGGCTGTTGGCGACCTGCTCAATCGCCTCGATCAGCGTCTGAGTCAGGCCATCCTGGCCACCATCGAGCAGCAGGACGCCGAGCTGGCGCTGGCCATTCGCAACACCATGTTTACTTTCGACGATTTTCTCGTCGTTCCGGAAGTTTCCATCCGCGAGTTGCTCGGGCTGATCGACAAGAAGACGCTGGCCATCGCCCTCAAGGGCGCCTCGCCGGAGCTGAAAAGCCATTTCACCAAAACTCTGTCGTCGCGCGCCGCCGAAATGTTGACCGAAGACATGGAGGCGCTGGGCGTCCTGCGAGCCCGTGACGTCCAGCAGGCGCAGCAGGAAATCGTGGCGGTGGCCCGCAAACTCGAGGCGGAAGGAAAGATCGTGCTGAAAAACGAGGCGGAAGATGCCTATATCGTCTAGATCGCGCTTGATCGAATCCGACGCGGCGCCAATGGAAGAGGCGTTCGTCTATCATCCGGCGCACGCGGCGATGCCCATCAACAGCGCTGCGGAGGGTGGCGCGAGGCCGGCCATGCCTCAGCAAGGATCGGTGGAGAGCCTGTGGTGGGATGCCGCCCAGGCGTCGCGCGGGGACGGCCGCCTCACGGAAGCGGACCTGCGCGCGCGGGAACAGCAGGCCTACGAGCGCGGCTTCCGCGAAGGGCAAGCACAGGCGCGCGCCGAATACGAGAAGGCGTTGGCTGGCCTACGGCTCAGTGCCGCCGCATCGCTCGAGCAATTCGCGGAGGAGCGCAAGTCCTACTTCCAGCGGGTTGAACCGGAGATCGTCCGGCTCGCGCTCAGCATCGCCCGCAAGATTTTACACCGCGAGGCGCAGATTGATCCGCTGTTGCTGTCGGGAATTGTGCGCGTTGCGCTGGAGAAGGTGGCCGCCGCCGGTCCGGTTAAACTCCGCGTGCCGGCCGGCGAACTTTCACGTTGGCTCGAGATCATGGCGGGTCAGACGCACCTTGATCCTCCACCCGAAGTCGTCGGCGACCCGTCGCTGAGTCCTGCCGAGTGCCGGCTTGAAACCGAAGTGGGTACGACCAATTTATCGCTCGAGACCCAGCTCGCCGAGATTGAGCGTGGATTCCTCGACATTCTCGCCCTGCGGCCTGGATCTTAGTCGGCAAGCGGCCGGGTTGCCGGCCGGTGGCCAGCGAATCGTGCATCGGTGTTGGGCTATGGCGGAGTTTTTAACGGCTTACTTCCGGTGTCTTGAGACGTGTTCAACCACCCGTTGGCACGGGCGAGTGGTGAAATCCGTTGGGCAGATCGTGGAGTCCGAAGGCCCTTTCTGCTCGCTGGGCGAGTGTTGCGAAATTGAAGACCGTGCCGGGCAGAAGTATGCCGCCGAGGTGGTCGGCTTTCGCGGTGCAAGAGTGCTGTCCATGCCTCTCGAACGGCCGCGGGGCATCCGTTACGGTGATCGTATTACGGCTTGGGGCGAACAACCGACGATTCGCGTGGGGGACGAGCTGCTCGGTCGCGTTATCGACGCCACCGGGACTCCGATTGACTCCGGAGCCTTCTGCCGGGCTCGGGAAAGTTGGCCTCTAAACTCGGCACCGCCGCGGCCGCTCGAGCGGAGTCCGATCCACGAGCCGCTCGGTTGCGGTGTTCGCGCTATCGATGGCTTTATCACGTGCGGGCGCGGCCAGCGCCTGGGCATTTTCGGTGGCAGTGGTGTGGGCAAGAGCACGCTAATCGGCATGATGGCGCGGGGCAGCGCCGCCGACCTCACGGTGCTCGGACTTGTCGGCGAGCGGGGGCGCGAGGTCCGCGAGTTTCTTGAAAATGCTCTGGGCGAGGAGGGTCGGAAACGCTCGGTGGTGATCGTCTCGACCTCCGACCAGTCCCCCGTCCTGCGCATTCGCGCCGCGCTCGCCGCGAATTCCCTGGCCGAGTATTTCTGCTCGCGCGGCAAGCACGTGCTGCTGGTTGTCGATTCGCTCACGCGCGTGGCGATGGCGCAGCGGGAAATCGGCCTGGCCGCCGGCGAGCCCCCGACGTCACGTGGCTATACTCCCTCGGTGTTTACCCTCCTCGCCCGGCTGATCGAACGGGCCGGACACTTCGGCAATGGCAGCATCACCGCATTCTATACCGTGCTCATGGAGGGCGACGACCAGCAGGATCCTCTGGTGGACGCCGTGCGAGCGTTGCTTGATGGTCATATTGTTCTTGACCGCAAGCTCGCCGCTCAAAACCATTATCCGGCCATCTCGGTGCTCGACAGCCTGAGCCGTCTCATGCCCTCCGTGTGCCCGCCGGAGATTCTGACCAAGGCGCGGCGGCTCCGGAAATTGCTGGCCGCCTACACAGCCGCAGAAGACCTGATCCGTGTGGGGGCCTACCAGAAGGGCCTTGACCCCGTGCTTGATCAGGCCGTGGTTTCGCTCCCCGCCATTACCGAGTTTCTGCAGCAAGGCGCGGACGAAACGGCGGCCTTGGAGCGAAACCTGGCAGCGCTGGCAGCGTTGCCCGGATAAGCAACCCCTCCGCCGCGGACGTCCGGCTGGTGCCTGGGAGCGCCGTTCGAGACCGATCTCTGATTTGGCAGCGGTCGAAGATATGAAACTTAGCATGGCCTTTCGGTTTCCACTTCAGGCGGTTCTGCAGGCGCGGAGAAGTTACGAACGCCGCGAAGAGTTGCGATTAGCGATCATCACGGCTTATCTTCACGAGCTCCGGCGGGAGTTCGAAGGCTTGAGCCAACAGAAGATCATGGCCCATCGGCGGCTGGCCGAACGCCTTCGCGAGGGCATGATCGCCTGCCAGTATCAGTTCGAAATGGCGTCGATGGCTGCGATGGCGGAGCGCCAGAGACTGATGGCCATCGAGATCGCCAAGGCCGAGCGGACGCGCGCCGCGCAGGAGCGCGCCTATCGCGAAGCTAGGAAGAGCCGAAAGACTCTTGAAAACTTGCGTGACCGCCAGTGGACCGCTTACCGTCAGGTGCAACTTCGGCGGGACCAGCAGCAAGTGGACGATTTTTTTGCCATCCGCCTGGCTCTCCGTGATGAGCCGGTGATCTAATCTCCGCCGTTCTGTACCGGCGCCTTTCCAGCCTCCTCTTGAAGCATCGGCGTGAAGAGCTTGCCTCGCCGAAGCGAGGACGGAGTAGTGTGCGTTGCCAATTTGATGGCGGCGGCCGCCGGGATAGTCTTCCTTACGTAGAGATTTGTATCGCCAAGGACTGATGCCGCTCCATGCCTCCGGCGGGGATATCCGTTCCCTGGTTCCAGTGCGCTCGGCAAAAGTTGCCCAGAATCTGACACCGCTCGCTCTCGATCGCTGGGTCTGGATTTTCGGTCATCGTGATAACCGACCTATTCTCAACGAGTTTGAAGCGCTTGCCAGCCTCAATCGACTTTGGAGCACGGCATGCTAATCCTGCAGTGGATGCATGAGGTGGTTTAGGTCGTGACGAACTTGCCGTTGATTCCCATCGAGCTCGAGGCGAAAGCCGTGAGCACGGTGACAGATCCCGCCTCGCCGCGCGGGCTTGACTCGCGGGCGTCGCCCTCGTTTCGAGCGCACTTCGATCGCGTTCTCGAAAGTGCTTCCCACCGAAGTTCTGGTTGGCGTCCGAACCGGACTCAACCGGGCTTGCGTTCGCCACAGGGGCGCCATAATAACCGGCGCAGCCGAGCCTTCCGACCGATTGACGAGCCAGCAACTCAAAATCCGCAATCCTCGCCGGATGGCGCCGCGGCAACCCCGGACTCAGCCAGCGCTTTCGCTGACGGTGGTTCCACCGGCGATTTGCATCATACGGCGCTCCTTGCGGACCAGAGCGCGTTCGTTAGCCAAAGTCAACAAGATCGCTCTTCGTCGCCTCCGGTTGAATCGCACGGTGCTGGTTGCCCCGATGCCCCGCCAGCCGCTGGCGACCGAAGGCCAGCTACGCTCAAAGGTGTTTCGGTCTCCAGTGCGACGGGGGCCGTGCCTGCGGATGCCGAAACCGGGAACAAGGTGACGCCATCCTCGGCCGTTACCATCTCGTCCGTCGTTGAAGTGTTGATGGCCAACCTTTCCGTGTCCGGCGGTACTGACGGTGAGGCCGGAGCGCAGCCAGCCAACTCTCAGAGTCCGCACCCCGGATGGCCGGACTCGCTTCCTGTGCGACCTGACTCTCGCAGGCCCGAATTATCACCTTCACTGCCTTCAAAGACCTCGACAACGCCTGATGACGTCCACGCCGGCCAGCACTCAACTGAGTCTCATCCTCTGATCGCGGAGGTGGCGTACTCGGAGGAAGAGTCTTCGATCAGCCTGCCGGACCTCGGAACGAAGCCGGGAAGCGACAATTCGCCCAGCGACAGCCAGGTCCAGCCTGCCCCGACTGCGCCCGGGGCGCGAGCGTTCTTCGCCAATGCCTCCGAAGCCAGGTCCGGGCCCGCTCAAAAGCTCAACGGGCAGGGCGATCCGGCGTCGGGGGCGGCGGAGACGCCCGGGCGTGATTCCGATCCAGGGACCGTGATGCCAACCATGGCTCGAGCGGGCGCTTCATTGCCGATCTCGGAGGGGATCGGCGTCCACCAGGCAATGCCAGCGGCACCCGAGGCCGGTTCTCCGAAGGGTTCCAATGGCTCGTCGGACCAGATGGAATTGCCGTTGCCTTCGGCTTCGCCTCGGGCGCAGGAGCAGGCTTTCACGGCATGGCAGAACGCCACCGCCGAGCTCGGCCGCATTGTCGATGCAGCATCGCTCTATCAAGACATGAGTCGCGCCGAGCTGCGGGTGCAGTTTCGAACAGATAGTTTGGGTACCCTGGAGCTCCATGCCGTCCTTGACGGCGATCGGCTGGGCGCTACGATCGGGGTGCAAAACGCCCAGGCGCACCAAGCGCTTCTGACCCAGCTTCCGGCGCTTGAACAGTCGCTGGTCCATCAGAACCTGCGGGTGGAGCATTTGGCGGTGTTAAACGGGCCGGCAGACGGAGCGATGCATGGCGATGCCCAAGAACAGCATCAGCCGGAAGGCTTCAAATCATCGTCATCACGGGTGGAACGATGGCGTGCGGAAGGCGCCGTGGAGGCGGCCTCCTCCAAGGCGGAGGTGACACCCCTCGAAGGGAACGCGCGGCGGTTGAGTGTGCGAGCTTGAGGATTGAGCCTCGGCGATCCACGAAGGAAAGGAGATGGTCATGCAGATCAACCCTCTGTTGTCGAGATTCGGAGTGACGTTGCCAACCGCGATCGGCCGGACCCCTGCCGGTTGGCCCGCCATTGGCCCGACGGGTCCCGGCGGTCTTACAGCGGCGAGCGAAGCTGCCGCTTCGGCCAGCGGCCAGTTTTCCGAGGCTTCGTTCATGACACTGCTGACCACCGAGCTACAGGCGCAAGATCCGTCGAATCCTTTAGATCCCAACCAGTTTGTGAACCAGCTCGTGCAGTTTAATGTCCTGGATCAACTCATTCAGATTCGCTCCCTGCTCGCCGGCAGCGGTGGGCGGAGCGCTGGTGTGCAGGTCAGTAACGCGACGTCTTCAAAAATGGGGCCGACGCGCTCCGGATCGAGGCTCGCGTAGCAGGAGGAATATCATGCCAACGTTTTCGATTCCGCTTTCCGGGTTGCTTGCCAACGAGGAAGCATTGGGGATCATTTCCAACAACCTGGCGAACCTCAATACGCCCGGCTTCAAGGACGTGACGCCAGAGTTTGCGGATTTGTTCAGCCAGCAGTTGTCGCTGGCCGGTGACGGCGACCCGATTCAAGTCGGTCTCGGGACCCAGGTGGAATCCACTTCTACACAATTTACCCAGGGAAGCCTCACGGCGACGGGTGCCAACACGGATGTAGCGATTCAAGGCGACGGCTTTTTGCAATTGCAGAAAGGAGGCCTGACGCTGTACACACGCGATGGGAATCTTTCCATCGATAAGAACGGCTTTTTGGTCACCCGGGACGGTTCCAACGTTCTCGGGTATCCGGCCGTGAATGGGGTCATCACGCCGGGCGGATCCCCTGTACCCATTCAAATCGGCGCCGGCCAGACAACTGCTCCGGCGTCTACCGCCAACGTCTCACTCAATATGAATCTGGACGCCAGTGCTGCCGTCGGGTCGACTTTCAGCACCTCGGTGGGAGTGTTTGACTCTTTGGGAGTCACCCACGTGCTGACCTACAACTTTACTAAGACGGCCGCTAACACTTGGAGTTACCAAATCACGATTCCGGCCGCCGACGTAGGAGCGAGCGGCAATCCGGTCGTGCTCAACAGCGGCACCCTGACGTTCAACGGTTCCGGCGCGCTCACCGCGCCCGCGGCCAACGTAGCGGGGATTACCGCCAGTGGATTGGCCGACGGCGCCAAAAACCTCACCTTTAGTTGGAACCTTTACGATCCGACCACGAATGCGCCGGTGGTCACGCAGGTCGCCGGCGCGTCGGCGGTTTCGAGCAGTCGGCAGGACGGCCTACCGAGCGGCACGTTAGTGACCTTTACCATTGAGCCCAATGGCACGATCTCCGGTGCCTTTACAAACGGACAGACGGAAAACCTGGGGCAGGTGGCTTTAGCCACGTTTCCCAACTCGGAAGGCTTGTTGCGGATCGGGCTTAACAACTTCGTGGCCAGCTTGGCCTCGGGGTTGCCGAGTGTGGGCGCACCGGGCACCGGCGGGCGGGGCACGATCACGGACGGCAGCTTGGAAAGCTCGAACGTGGATATCGCGAGTGAGTTTGCGAAACTCATCCTGGCCCAGCGGGGCTATGAGGCGAATGCTCGGGCATTTACGACAGAAAATACGGTCATCCAAGACACGATCAACCTCGGGCAGTGATGAACCAACTGGGCCGATCAATGAGAGATAGCTAGCGGAAATCCTCCGGGCTCGACGGAACGGAGCTCGCCGCCGTTCGGATAAGCCGGGACGGAGGCGGGTGTGTACTGAGAGCCAGCTGGCCGCCGTTCCTATCCTGAGCGCCGTCAGGTCATCAGGACGCCCAGATGGTTATCGATGCTTCTCGTTGGCCGTATTGTGAACCGAATTCGCGAAGGCGGCTCGGTGTTAGTTTACAATTGTCGCCTTGAAGTTCCCCATCCTGCCCTCGGCCTGCGCTAGCATCCCTAGAAGGTGTCGGCCTTCCCGGAAGCGAGGCGACTAACGGAATTTTGCCGTTCTGCGGCACTGCCAACGTTTCCGCCGTTCTGGAAGCTGTACATCTCGGCTTGGTAGGTTTCAGGCGGGGCGCAGAAACTTCCAATCCGCTAAGCAAATGCTCATGAGAGTCTGCTGTCCGAATGATGCTAATCGTGTTGAACTCCATTAGGAATTCTCATGGGCTAGCATCGGCGGCGGCTAACGGCTTGACCGGTAAGCAGTTACTGGGACCTGGCGATGGGTCGATTTTCTCTGCGCGGCGGGGGCTTTGGCGGAGCAGTTGCTAGTTCCAGGGGGCGTGGCAGAACGACAGCCAGCTGAACCTGCCCCCGCGCCGCCAGAATCCCGCAAGCGGTCGAGGCTTGTGATCATCGCCATCGTCGTGGTCATGGTTGCTGGCCTCGCCGGCGGCGCCGGGTGGTTACTGTCGCGCAAAGCGTCCGCGGAGCCCGGAAAGAAATCGGGAGGCGGTGCCCATACGCAGGTTTCTTCCGAAGATCGGGTGACGGCGGTTGTGCATCTCGAGTCGTTTGTCGTGAACCTCGCCGACACCGATCAAAGTGCCTTTCTACGGGTGGGCATTGACCTGGGCGTCGGAAAGCTTCCACCCGAGGCCCAAGGCGATATCAAGAACTCGCCGCTGACGCCCAAGGTGCGCGATTGCGTGCTGGGGATCCTCAGCAGTTGGCGCTCGGACGCCCTGTTGGCCTCGGACGGCAGAGACAAATTGAAGCAGGAACTCCTCGCAGCGCTCCGCAAGCGGGTTCCCGAGTTGGATATCCAGGAAGTCTATTTCACGGAGTTTCTCGTACAGCGTTAAAGATGGAGAGCGAAACGGAAAACCTGCCGGCGACAGTGAATCCCGCTGTGGCCGCGAGTCCTGAAACGACGGAGCCCGACGCCCCCTGGGCGGCGGTGGTGGACCTTTTATGTAACCTGTCCGTGGATCTGGCAATTCCGGGAATAACGGTCGGCGACCTGTTGGCGCTCGAGATCGGTTCGGTGATTGACAGCCGGATTCCCGAAGGGTCGCCTCTCCCCATCTGGGTGAATGAACTGGTGGTCGGCTGGGCGGAATTCGACGTTGTCGGCAAGCATTTGGCGGTGCGGGTCGCGGAATTGCGGTAAGCGACGAGTCCAGCGGATGGCCGACGTGCTGTACCGCTGGGCGGAGCCGGGTGGGGAGAGAGTCCACCCGGTAGTTCTCCGCAGCGTCCGCTCCGCCCGAAGACGATGAGGAGCGTCACCATGGAGCCGGACCGGTGGATTCATCGGCTGCTCGCCATATTCAGCGGGAGAATGGCAGCGCGACGACGCGAGAAAACGATGAAGCTCTGCGAGACTCTGCCGCTGGGTGACCGAAAGTTCTTGGCCGTGGTGCAGGTCGAGCGGCAGAAGTTTCTGGTGGCAAGCGCGGGGAATTCGGTGTCATTGCTGGCGACGTTGCCCTGCCATGACCTAGGGCAGGAGCGCCAAGCTCCGGCAGACCAGTGGGGGGGAAGTCCGCTCGGCGGGCTTCGGCGAATTCGAGGCGGCAATCCGTTTGGGAAGGTCCACGAATGACCAGAAGCTTTCCGGTGGCCAGGATCGGATGGGCGAGACCGTGCCGGACGGTGGTGAAAGCGCTGGGGCTTGTCCTTTTGTTTGCAACCGCCACTGGGGAGGCGATGGCCGCTCCGCCTCCGGGCGGGGCGGGGTTGGCGCTGCCCAACCCGGTCGGCGGCACAACCCAGCTTACCTGGACGATCCTGGTGCTGCTGTCGGTGCTTACCTTGATTCCGGCGATTCTAGTCTCGATCACACCCTTCGCCCGAATACTTATTGTCTTCCACTTCCTGCGTCAAGCCCTCGGGACGCAGACCGCGCCGAGTAACCAGACGCTGATCGGTTTGGCGCTCTTTCTGACCTACTTCATCATGGAGCCTGTTGGAGCCCAGATTTACGAAACGGCCTTGGTGCCGTTGGAACAAGGAACCGTGAGCGCGCTCGGCGCCGTCGAGTTGAGCTCAGGGCCGCTCAAAGACTTCATGCTGAAGTACGCACGCGAGAAGGACCTGGCACTGTTTGTTGAGCTGACGAAGTCGCCGCGCCCGCGCCGACCCGAAGACTTGCCCATGCGCGTGGTTATCCCCGCATATATGATCTCGGAGCTCAAAGCAGGGTTTCAGATCGGCATGGTGTTGTTTCTACCCTTTATGGTGATCGACCTGGCGGTGGCGGCGGTCACGACCTCGGTGGGCATGCTGCAACTGCCTCCGGTGGTGATTTCGACCCCGCTCAAAGTCGTCCTGTTCGTCATGGTAGACGGTTGGCACTTGATCGTCGGGTCCCTGATGAAGAGTTTTTACTGAGGCCGTTACGCCGTACTGGCGGGATTCGTCGAGTGAGGCGAAGCCGATGTTTCCGGAAAAAGCCGCTGCGCTCGCCCGGTTAACGCTTGAAACGACGCTGTGGGTCAGCGCCCCGATTCTCGTTGTCGCCATTGTCGTGGGGCTAATCACCAGCGTTCTGCAAGTGATGACCTCCATCCAGGAGACGACTATCGGCACCGTTCCGCGGCTCGCCGCGGTCGGCGTTGCGACATTCCTGTTAATGCCCTGGTTGCTGCGCCGTCTGGTGGTATTTGCACTGCGGCTGCTGTCCGATTTTCGTCCTTATTTGGGGTAAGGTCCTGCCGCCGCCCGGCGTTCACCGTCATGCCGGCTTCGCGGCGCGGGGAGTCCGGTGGGGCGTGGCGGTCGCGCGATATGGAAGCGTTATTCCAGCCCGTTCTGACTAAGGCTCTTCTCATTGGAGCGCGCGTGGGCATGATGATGGTGTTTGTGCCGTTTTTTGGAAGCGGCGCGATTCCTCGCCAACTCAAGGCGGGGGTCACGGTCGCCTTGACCGCTTTTCTTTATCCGATCGTCGGCCTCCAGGCGCCGAGGCTCGGTTCAGCCGGTTGGACGCATACGCTCGCCGCGGAGGCGGCGATCGGGATGCTGATCGGCTTGGTCCTGCAATTTGTCTTCGAGGCCGTCGAGACGGCGGGGCAGATTTTCGGATTCCAGTTAGGGTTGTCGCTCGAAAATATCATCGATCCCCAAACCCAGGCCGACACACCCCTGCTTTCGCTCTTTTGCCAGTACGTCGCCATTCTGATTTTCTTCGCCCTCGGCATTCATCTCTGGATGCTGCATGCGCTGGCCGACAGCTTCCAGTATTTACCGCTGGGTGCGGAAGTGGCGACTCCGGTCGTCACCTCGACCTTAATGCGCGAAGCGGCCACGATGATCGTCGTGGGCGTGCAGATCGCGGCTCCGGTGCTGCTGGCCACGATCATGACCGACGTAGCCTTGGGCTTCATCGGACGGGCGGCTCCGCAGCTTCCGGTAATGCTGGTAGGCATTTCCCTCAAAGACTTGGTGGGGCTTGGCGTGCTTGCCTTTTCGATTATGTTGTGGCCGAGTCAACTGCAGAGTCATTTCGAGCACGCCTTCGGGGCGCTTCAGTCTCTGTTGCATCAGGCGCGTTGACCATGAAGAGGGTGTCAAGGGGTAAGAGGCGGCGGCTATCGCGCGAGCTTCTGCCCGTGAAAGACGACCGCCATGGCGGACGCTAACAAAACCGAGAAGGCCAGCGGGCGCAGACGCCAGAAGCTCCGCGAAAAGGGTCGCGTGGCGCGAACCCGCGAGCTGCCGGGAGGCCTTGCGGTGCTTGCCGTGCTCCTGGTGATCGGCTGGGAAGCGACGACATGGCGCGAGCAGTGGGGGGCGCTGTTGGCGAACTTGCTCGCCCTTGCGGCTGGCGGGCGCTCGGATGCGGTTACCCCGTTGATGCGGGAGGCCGGCGTGGTGCTGGTGAGCTGGACGCTTCCAGCCATGGCCCTCGGCTGGCTCTTGTCGGTGGCCGGACACGTGCTCCAGGGTGGATTCGTGGTTGCCCCCCAGGCCCTGACGCCGGATTTCGGCAAACTGAATCCGGCGAATAACCTCGGCAAGTTGTTTTCGTTCGGGGCTGTCAACATGGCACTGAAGTCTCTGGTGCCGATCTTTTTCATCACGTACCTGTGCATTAGCATTTTCAGCCGCGAGTGGACCCACATTATCTACGCCGGGCACGCCAATGCTCTTTTGACGACCGGATGGGGGCTTGATCGGGCGTATGAAATCGCTTGGAAAGCGGGGCTGGTGTTTTTGGCCTGGGGTGCCGCGGACTATTTCCTGGAAAAGTTCAATTTTGAACGGCAGATTCGGATGAGCCGCGAAGAAGTCAAGGAGGAAGCGAAAGAAACGGAAGGCAATCCTCAGACCAAAGGCCGGATCCGGCGGTTGCAGCGGCAGAAACACCGCCGGTTCCGCCTGCGTGACGTGGCCAGGGCGGCGGTTGTCGTTACCAATCCGACCCATTACGCGGTGGCCCTCGAATATCGGCTTCAGGAGATGACGGCGCCGGTCGTGATTGCCAAAGGGCGCAATCTGCTGGCGCGAAAGATTCGTGAGGAGGCGATGTGGCACGGGATTCCCATTGTCGAAAACCCACCGCTCGCTCAAACCTTATATCGCGCCGTCGAGATCGGCGACGCGATTCCCTCGAAGCTGTACGCGGCCGTGGCGGAAATCCTGGCCTTCGTGTTTCGCGCGCAAGGGCGCCGGATCGCTGCTGCGGAGCCCGCACCCAGCGCAAGGCCGGCGCGGTAGGAGCGGAGAGCGGCTGCCCGGGGCATATTCCCGGGACGTCGATCTGATGGTGGATTCCGGCGGGAACGGACGAGATTGCTTCGCCACTGATTTTCATTCTTGGCCGAGACAGTTCGATGGCATCAACACCCACATCGCCGCTCAAGCCGCCTAACTCGGGTACCGACTGGATCGTTCCGGTCCTCGGCGTGGCCATGGTGTTTGTGATGCTCGTGCCTGTCCCTGCCGTGGCGCTCGACTTTCTTCTGGCCACCAGCATTACGGCCGCGGTACTGGTGCTGCTCACCTCGATGTACATCCTGCGCCCGGTGCAGTTTTCGGTTTTTCCCTCTTTGCTTCTTCTCCTGACGTTGTTTCGCTTGTCCCTCAACCTGGCGAGCAGCCGTCGGATCCTGTTGCATGGAAACGAGGGTCCGGCGGCGGCAGGACACGTGATCGAGGCGTTTGGGCAGTTCGTGGTGGGCGGCAATTATGTGGTGGGCTTCGTCTTGTTTATTGCTTTGATCGCTATCCAGTTTTTGGTCATCAACCACGGCGCGGTGCGCATTGCAGAAGTCACGGCACGGTTCACCCTGGATGCTCTGCCTGGGAAGCAGATGGCCATCGACGCCGATTTGGGTGCCGGGTTGCTCGACGAAAAGGAAGCGCGGCGCCGGCGGGAACAGATCGGCAAGGAAGCGGAATTTTACGGGGCGATGGATGGTGCGGCTCGGTTCAGCCAACGAGATGCGCTGGCCAGCATCCTGATTACCGCCATCAATATCATCGCAGGTTTCCTGATTGGAGTTTTCTACCAGGGCGTACCTCTTCAGGAAGCGCTCCAGACATACACCATTCTCACCGTGGGCGATGGTCTGGTGACCATTATCCCGTCGCTTTTGGTTTCCGTGGCCGGAGGGATGGTGGCGACGCGCGCCTCAGCGGAGTCGAGCTTGGGAGTGGATCTGAGTCGCCAGTTGTTGCCTCGCAGTCGGCCGCTGTGGATCGCTTCCAGTGCGATGTTCGCCTTGGGCTTGATCCCCGGGTTTCCCAAGATTTCCTTTTTCGCGCTCTCCGGAGTGGCGGCTTGGCTCGCCTCGCGGGTGCGACCGGTTGCCGAGACTGAGGCGAAATTGCTGCCCGGCAAACCGGAGGAGAAGCCAGCCGCCGAGGCCGTCCCGGTGTTGCCGAAGCTCGATGACCTTAGCATTGAGGTGGGTTACGCCCTCGTGCCGCTCGTGGACCAAGCGCAGGGTGGACAGCTTTTGCAGCGGATTCGCGCGCTGCGCAAACATCTGGCCGGCCAGCTCGGCTTTATCGTGCCGCCCGTCCACATCACCGACAATCCGCAGTTGCGACCCCGCGAGTACGTCATCCGCCTGCGCGGGGTGGAAATCGCGCGCTGGGAGATGTATCAAGATTGGCTGCTGGCGATCAGCTCCGAGGCGATAGCGCGACCGATTGAGGGTCGGGATACCAAAGAGCCGGCCTTCGGAGTCGACGCCAAATGGATTGCGCCCCATCAGCGCGAGCAGGCATTAGCGGCCGGCTATGCCGTGGTGGATCAAACCTCGGCCCTGGCGACTCACCTGGCCGAAGTCATTAAGCAGCACGCTTACGAGCTTTTGACTCGGCAGGAAACGAAGCGCCTGCTCGATTCGCTGGCGGAGAGCCAGCCCAAGCTGGTCGAAGAGCTGATACCCAAGGTGCTCAGTCTGGGTGAAGTACAGCGCGTGCTCCAGCAGCTTTTGCGCGAGCAAGTATCGATCCGCGACCTGACGACGATCTTGGAAACTTTGCTGGATACCGCGCCCATGAACAAGAACCCGGTGATTCTTGTCGAAGCGGTGCGGCAGGCGTTGGGGCGCTCGCTCGTCCGGCCGCTGCTCAACGACGAAGGCAAGCTGACCGTCGTCACGCTGGATCCGCAATTGGAAGAGCAGATCTATCAGGCCTTTGATCCCCAGACCCAGGCGCCGCGCTCCCTGCACGCGCAAGCGTCGTTCCTGCGGCGGGTGCTCGACGGGTTAAGGGCTCTGATGGGGGAGCAGATGCCCATCGCCGCCCCGACCATTGTGTGCAGCTCCCCGGCGCGATTCCATCTGCGGCGGCTGGTCGAGCCGTTTTTACCCAAGTTGGTCGTGCTGTCGCCGGCGGAGATTCCGCCGACGGTACCCATCCAGTCGATGGGAATTGTCAGCTGAGTCATTATATGATATGTACATGACCGTGCCCACTCACTCCAAAACCGCCCAGCGGAGCTACGCCGAGATTTCCAGGCTCGACCCTGAGGAACGCGAGCGCCTGTTGATGGAGAACCTGCCGCAAGTGAACTACATTGCGCGCCGCATCCATGACCGGTTGCCTTCCCACGTGCTGCTCGAGGACCTGGTTCACGCCGGCATTGTGGGATTGCTCGAAGCGATCCAGAACTTCGATCCCAGTCGCAACGTTAAGATCAAGACCTACGCCCGACTGCGCATCGAAGGTGCGATTTTGGACAGCCTCCGGGATCTGGATTGGGGACCCAGGGACCTGCGCAAGAAAGGACGGCAGGTGGAGCAGGCGATCCAGAGCCTGCAGGGAAAGCTAGGCCGGTCGCCGTCGGAGACGGAGTTGGCGGCGGAGCTACATCTCGACTTGAAGGCGCTTCAAGATTTGCTGGCGGAACTGCGAGGTTTGGACCTCGGGAGCCTCCAAGCGCTCACCCCGGAGGGCGGCAGCGAGGAGGACGTCTTCCGGTACCTCCCGAACGCTCCCCAGGAAGACCCGCTCTACCTCTGTTTGCAGTCGGAGCTGAAGGAATGCCTGGCGCGCGCCGTGAGCGAGCTTCCCGAGAAAGAACGTCAGGTCCTGGCGCTCTACTATCATGAGGAGCTGACGATGAAGGAGGTGGGGGCCGTGCTCGGGGTCGGCGAAGGTCGAATCTCGCAGATTCACTCGGCGGCCCTGCTGCGTTTGAGGTCGAGAATGCAGGAGATGCTGGCGGCACGCCCTCAACCGAAGACACTCCAACCCAAGGATCCCTGAGATGCCGACGGAAAAAATACTCAACCAGGAAGAAATCGAAGCTTTGCTGCGGGCGGCACGCAACCGCCCGCTCAGCGAGGAAGAGAGCCAACGCCGGCCGCGACGGGTCTCCGCCTTCACCTTTGGCCAAGCCGGCCGCATCAGTCTCCAGCAGGTCGGCTCCATCAGTTTGCTTCATGACACCTTTGCTCGCAATGTCTCTCAGCGGTTGGGGGCGCATCTGCGGGTCCTGTTCGAGGTCAACCTCGTCTCGGTTGAACAACTCTCGTACTCGGAGTTCCTGCCGCGCGTCGCCGAGCGGGCCTATGTGGCCTCATTGAATCTGCAGCCGCTCGAAGCCACGGCGGTCTTCCAGCTCGATTTGGCGCTGGCTTTCCCGATCATTGACCTGCTGCTCGGCGGAGAGGGAAAGAGCCAACCCCTCAACCGTGACCTGACGGAAATCGAAGAACAAATTCTCGAAAGCATTGTGGCCATTATTTCCCAGGAGATGGAGACCGTCTGGGAGCCGCTGGTCAGCCTGAAGTTCCTTTTTGACCAACGGCAACAACAAGCTCAGGTGATCCGGCTGTTTCCATCCAACGAGAAAGTTTTGACTCTGAACTTTGAAATTCGAATGCCCGAGGTCCGTGGTTCCCTGGGTTTTGCCTTCCCGGCGGCCGTGTCGGGGGTCTTATTGCGCAAGATCTCTGAGCAGTGGCTGACGAAGAAGCGGCACCTCGCCCAACACTACATCGAACAACGACGGCAGCGGCTTCTCGACTGCCGGTTTACGACGGAGATGAAACTTCCCGAAACCCCAGTTCGTGGCAGCGACTTGCTGGCCCTCGAGGTCGGCAAGACGCTCGTCCTTCAACATCGCACCTCCGACCCGGTCGTGATTTCCGTCGCCGATAAGAAAATGTTCGCTGCTTACCCGGTGCGAACCGCGAAGGCGCGCGGCGGGCTCATCCAGCGACGGCTGGCCGGCGCCGTCGCCGTCAAGGAGTTGCCATGAACGGAGCGGCTGGGCAACAGAAGGTGGGAGTCGAAACGTATCAGCAGGTGTGGATCGAGAGCGCCGCCGAGGTGCTCCGCGGTGTACTGGGTGGCGTGCTGAACGTTGAACGGCTTACGGCCGAGCAAACCCGAGCTGAAATTCAAACCATTGCCGCAAGCGGCGCCTGGCGCCGCTTCGCGGTCGGCAAGCCATTGGCGGGCGAGCACGCCGTGCTCACGCCCGTGACCGACGGGCTGAAGCTGGGTCAACTGCGGAGAGGAGAGTCAACGGCTGAGGAAGGGGCCTTCGACCCTCCGCGCCAGGAAGCTTTCACCCAGCTCATCGGACTGATGGCCGGTGCGGCGGCGGCGGCGCTCGGGGCGAAGCTGGGTGCCGCTGTCGAGATCACGTTGGCGGGGTCCGGTCACCCCTCGTGGAGCCCGGCGGCCCCGTTCGGCTTTCGATTGAAAAGTCAGCGATTCGGGGAGATTTCTTTGTATTCCGTGCTGAGCGGTGAGCTCGCCGCCGCCCTGGAGGCGGCCGATGCGCCGGCGGAGGTGGCGATGCCCGGAAATCTCAAAGAACCCGAGGTCGCCTCCGCGCAACGCGCTGAGGCCCGGACGACGAACATCGATCTGCTGAAAGATGTGGAACTGGCCGTGACGCTGCGCTTTGGCGAGCGGCAGGTTCTGCTTCGCGACGTTTTGGAGTTGGTTCCCGGTGCGGTGGTGGAACTGGATCAGCAAGTCGACGATCCGGTTGAGCTGTTAGTGGGCAAGAAGGTGATTGCTCGTGGAGAGGTGGTCGTCGTCGACGGGAACTACGGTTTGCGGGTGACGGAGATCGCCAGCCCAGCGGAGCGCATCGCTTCGCTGCGGAAGTAGCCACGCCGGCCGCGGGCGGCCGGCGCCGGCGGCGAGCACCGCGCGCCCGGTTCGATGGCCCCAAACTTCACACGCTCCCTGGCGGGTCATGTCGCAGTTGGACAAGCTCTTCGATCAGCTCGGCTCCCCGTTCGCGGCTGCGCCTCCCTGCGCCAATGCGTTCTGTCCTCATCCAAGGCGTCGATGGCGTCTGGCGTTTTCGAAGACGGAGTCGCCGATTTCGCTGAATGGACAGACTTACTGCGGCTTTGACTGCTTCGAGCTGGGGGCCGTGACGGCCATCGCGAAATTGCTGCCGGCGGCGGCCCGCCGGAGCCTGCCCGGTCACCGGATTCCGCTCGGGTTGCTCATGCTTTCCCGGGGCCTCGTCAATCACGCGACCCTCAAGGAGGCCTTGCGGGCGCAGCGTGAGGCGGGCGCAGGCAAGGTGGGAGAGTGGCTGTGCCGGCTCGGGGCCGTGAACGAGGATCAGGTCACGGCCACCCTGGGAGTCCAGTGGGGATGCCCGGTTTTCCCGCTGGAAAGACATCCGGGCTTTGTTGAGTGCGCTCGGTTGGTGCCGCTCCCCATCGTCGAATCCGTCCGGATGATGGTGGTTCACTATCTGCCGGTCAGCCGCCACCTCTATGTGGCCTTTTCGGACGGTGTGGATCACACGGCGTTGTATGCGCTCGAGCAGATCTTCCGGTGCCGCACCGAGCCGTCGCTGACTTCGGACTCGGCGTTCCGGCGCGCCTTGGACGCCCTTCGGCGGCTGCCTCCTGCTCCCGAACAGCGAGTGCCCGGCCTGCGCGACCCCTTGGAAATGGCGCGGCTCCTGCGACGCCACGCCGCTGAGATGGAGGCGCAGGACGTCCGCATGGCGAGTTGCGCGAAATTTATTTGGGCACGACTGGAAAGCGCCATTCAGATCAAGAATCTGCTGTTCGAAGTGCCGTCCGGCTCGCCAAGCTTGTCTCCCGGTCTTCCGCACAACGCCGATGAGGCTGGCCACGCGGATCGCGGCTCGGCAGCGGATCGGCGAGCGCCGATCACGCCCGGCCCACCGCCAGATGCCGGCCACTCCTCCTGGCGGGGCTAACGGAAACGATCCTGCTTTCCGGCGCCAGGGCCATTCGGCGTTCAAGCGCTCTTCGCCGGCGAGGATCGATCCGGTGCCGGCGGGACGCCCGACCGCGCTTCCGATACGGCAATGGCTGCCATGTTCACAATTTCTTCCACCGTCGCGCCGCGCTGCAGCACATGGACCGGCTTGACGAGTCCGGTTAAAATCGGCCCGAGCACTTCCGCTCCGCCGAGGCGCATCATCAGTTTGTAAGCGATGTTGGCGGAGTCGAGGTCGGGGAAAATGAGCACGTTTGCGCATTCGCGAAGAGTTGAAAAGGGGTACTCGGCTAGCAGCTCGGGTACGACCGCCGTGTCGGCCATCATTTCGCCGTCCACCATCAGTTGCGGGTAACGCTCTTTCACCAGCTCAGTGGCCCGCCGCACCTTTTCCGACAGGGGATTCCGCGTGCTGCCGAAGTTGGAAAACGACAGCATGGCCACGCGCGGCTCAACGTTGAAGCCTTTGGCGACTTCGGCGGTGAGATAAGCGATCTCGGCGAGGTCTTCGGCGGTGGGTTCCACGTTGATCGTTGTATCGGCAAAGAAATAGACCTGCTGCTTGGTGACGATGACGTACACGCCGGCTACCCGATGCACGCCCTCGCGCGTCTTGATCACCTGGAGTGCCGGGCGGACCGTGTCGGGATAGTGCTGGGAAACTCCGGCCACAAAGCCTTCGGCGTCTCCTTGCTCGAGCATCATCACACCGAAGTAATTGGGATTCAGGACCTGTTCGCGCGCCTCGCTGCGCGTGACGCCACGGCGCTGGCGCAGCTGATAGAAGCGCTCCGCGTAAGCTTCCAGGCGGAATGAGCGGAGCGGCTCCACGATTTCCGGCGGATGTTTCTGAAATCCGAGCTCCCGCCATTTGCCTTCGATGACCGCCGGGCGCCCGACCAGGATGGGGTAAGCGATCTTCTCCTCCATCACCTGGTAACTGGCGCGAATGATCTTCTCATGTTCGCCTTCCGAAAACACAATCCGGCGGCGGGCGGCCTTGGCGCGCTGCCGCACACTCTGCATGACCTCGTAGGTGCGCCCGAGCCGGCGCGACAACTGATCGCGGTATTCGTCGAGGTCGATCTGGAGACGGGCCGCGCCGGTGTGCATGGCCGCCTCCGCCACCGCCGCCGACTCCCAGATCAGCACCCGCGAGTCAAACGGTTTGGGCAGGATGTATTCCGGCCCGAAGCGAAGCCGGCCGACTCCGTAAGCCTCGAGCACCGAGTCGGGAACGTCTTCCTTGGCGAGCGCGGCGAGCGCCCGGGTGGCGGCAATCTCCATCTCGGCATTGATCGCGCGGGCGCGGACGTCGAGCGCCCCGCGGAAAATGAACGGGAAACCCAAAACGTTGTTGACTTGGTTCGGGAAGTCGGAGCGTCCAGTGGCTACAATGGCGTCCGGCCGTGCCGCCCGCGCCTCGGCGTAACCGATCTCGGGTACCGGATTCGCCATCGCGAACACGATCGGCCGCTCCGCCATCGAGCGAAGCATCTCGGGCGTGACGCATCCGCCGACGGAAAGACCGACGAAAACGTCGGCACCCCGCATCGCCTCGGCCAGCGTCCTCGTTTCGGTGCGGGCGGCAAACCGCGCATTGTACCGATTCATACCTTCCGCCCGGCCTTCGTAGATCACCCCGTAGAGGTCGCACATGAGGATATGCTGGCGCTTCAGGCCCAGGCGAACGTAATGCTCGGCGCAGGCGACGCCGGCCGCGCCCGCGCCGTTCACCACCACGCGCACCTCTTCAATGTTTTTGCCGACCAGCTCGAGGGCGTTCAACAGGGCGGCGCCGGAGATGATGGCCGTCCCGTGCTGATCGTCGTGAAAGACCGGGATCGACAGGGTGGCGCGCAACGCCTCTTCGATCTCGAAGCACTCGGGAGCCTTGATGTCCTCCAGGTTGATGGCCCCGAATGTGGGCTCGAGAAGCTGGCAGAAACGAATGACCTCCTCGGGCTTTTCCGAGTTGACTTCCAGGTCAAAAACATCGATGTCGGCAAACCGTTTGAAGAGCACGGCCTTGCCTTCCATGACCGGCTTTCCGGCGAGCGCTCCGATATTCCCGAGCCCGAGCACGGACGTGCCGTTGGTGACAACGGCCACCAGATTTCCGCGCGCCGTGTATTCGAAGCTCATCTCGGGAGCCCGGGCGATTTCCAGGCATGGCTCGGCAACTCCCGGGGTATAGGCGAGGCTGAGATCCCACTGGGTCCGGCACGGCTTGGTGGGGTTAACCTCGATCTTGCCTTTGCGGCCCCGGCGATGGTAATCGAGCACGTCCTGCTTGCGAATATCCATGGTTACTCTTGGCCTCCGGTGGGGAAAGTGTAACGCAAGCCAGGCCGTCAAGGCCTCGAAATGCGGTGCTCGGGCGCTTGCGCGGGCTTCTTCCTGCGGACGAATACGCAGGCAACCCCGGACCCGAGAAGCAGTACGGTTCCCGGTTCAGGAGTGGGGGCCGGGGGCGTAAGGGGAGGAGTCTCCGGGGGTAGATGAGTCCGGT
>CADDZC010000027.1 GCA_902812365.1 Acidobacteriota bacterium
CCCCTGGGCCGCCGAGACGAGCCTCGACCTGCGCCAAAAGATGGCGGCGTTGCGCCGCGAGTACCGGTGCGGCGTGCTGACCCTTGGAGCGCGCGACTGCCAGGGCCTCGATTCCATTTTCGGCTCGCTCCATCGCTGGTCCGAGCTCGCCGCCCGTTCCGTCGCCAGCGCTTTTCTGATCGCCCAGCAGGCCATCGGCCAGCCCGCCGCTTCCCGAGCCTGCTTTCCCCTGGCGGTGATCGCTTTGGGACGGCTGGGGCTTTCCGAGTTTGACCTCGGCTCTGACGCCGATCTGATCTTCGTCGCCCCTTCCGGCGACGCCGCCGGCCCGGCCGAGCTGGCCGGCGCCGTCCGCCTGGCCGAAAAGATGATCGAGGTGCTCTCCAGTTACACGCGGGACGGCACCGTCTTTGTGGTCGATACGCGCCTGCGCCCGCGCGGCCAGGAAGGCGAATTGGTGGTGAGCGAAAGCGCGCTGGGGCAATACCTGGATGAGGCCGCCCAGCCCTGGGAGGCTCTGACCTATCTGAAAGCCTGGGCGCTGGCGGGTGACGTGGAGCTGGGGGCGCGGGTGGTCGATCAGGCGCTCGCCCGGCTTTTCGCCCGCTTCAGCGTCGATCCGGACCTGGCCGGCCAGCTGCAAGAGATGCGCCGCCGCCTCGAGCGAGAGCTCGAAGCCATGCCCAGCGATACGAAGGTGGCTCCGGGAGGCTACTACGATATTGACTTTGCCGTCTGCTATTTGCGGCTGCTTCATCGCCTCGAATTGCCCCCCGGCGCGAATTGCCCCCAGCAGATCGACGCTCTCCACGCCCGAGGCCTCCTGAGCGATGCCGACGCCGCCGTGCTCCGCGAAGGTGCCGCCTTCTTGCGCTCCGTCGATCACGCCATTCGCCTGGTTACCGGCAAGACTTTGCGCGGTCTGCCCGAACATACCGGCCATATGGAAGCCGTCGAGGCCCTGGCGCGGAGTTGGGGTCTGGTGAGGGGCGGCGATTCGCTGGCCGAGCGCCTGCGAGACGTCCAGCAACAGGTGCGGTACGTGTACCGGAGAATCGTGGGGGCGGAATAGCCGGCCCCCGGCCTTCCCCAGGCAGGGTAGCGGAGTCTGGTGGCCGGCGCCCCGGGCTCCGTTTGGGGGCTGGCGGAACCCCGGGGGGCGGGGTTTCGAAGGCTTGACAATTACCCGAAAATAGTGTACTTTTTGATAAATATGACCACCTCCCCTGCCGCTCCCTTTGCCGTCCAGCCTCTTCCAGCCTTCCTCCAGCCGCGCGCGTGGGTTTGGGTGCGGGGCCCGCGAGGCATCGAGGCGGCGGTTGGCCGGAGGGAGATGGGGCCCCCCACCCCAGGGGGGTGAAGCCACTAGGTTATTGAAAACAAGCAACGTAGCGGCTTCGCTCAAAAAACGAAGCCGCTAAGTTGTTGAAAATACGCAGAGAGGGTTCGAGAAAGCCACTATATTGTTGAAACTAAATAAGTTAGACTAAAAATGCGGGGTTCGAACGGCGTGTAAGTGATTGAAAATACGTCCAGACTTCGAATGGGCTCTCCCAGAAAGCCACTATGTCTATGAAAATAAACCCAATAACCTGTTTGCTGCGCTTTCGAACCCTTCGCCCGCCCTCAACCGAGCTCAGGGCTCTTCCCGCGTCCCGGCAGCGATTATCGCCAGCTCCTCAAATCAGGATGCTGAGCGCCGGCTCCGCCCGGACGAGCGCGGTTGACGGCAGCCGAGAGCGGAGGTTAGGATAATAAATCAGGGCTTATGCAGGAAAGGACTCCTTCCTCCCTGGTGTGACGCCCAATCCTCAAAGCTGACCGAGGCATTCTGAATGCAGGCCAACGACTTACGACCCGGAATGGTCATCAAGCACAACAACGACCTGTTCTCCATCTACAAGGCCGAGCATCGCACGCCGGGCAACCTGCGGGCATTCGTCCAGGCCAAGATGCGCAACCTGCGCACAGGCGCGATGATCGACTTTCGCTTCCGTTCCACCGATGAAGTGGAAAAGGCCGTCATCGACGAAGCCGAGATGCAGTATCTGTATGCCGACGGCGACTCGTACTACTTCATGAACACCCAGACTTACGACCAGGTTCATATCCATAAGGACGTCATCGGAGACCGCGCCCGGTTTCTCGTGCCGGACACGGTGTTGAAGGTGGAGTATTACGAGGGCCGCCCGATCGATATCGCTCTGCCTCCGACCGTCGACCTGAAGGTGATAGAGACCGAACCGGGCATCAAGGGCGGCTCGGCCACCAACGTCATGAAGCCCGCCAAGCTCGAGACGGGGCTGGTCGTGAACGTCCCGCCATTTATCAACGCCGGCGACACGATCCGGGTGGACACGTCGGAAGGAACCTATCTGGAACGGGCGAAGTAAAGCGGCGGGCCGGCTGAAGCGGGAGCGAGCCCGGATTGGGGATTGCGGATCGGCCGACACCCCAACCGGAGGCTCTCGCGGAGCGGATGATTTCGGGGTCGGGCGGCCAAGGCGGCGTACAACCTGGCTGCTGGAATGCTAATCCAACCGGATGAGGAAAGCGGAGATTGGCCAAAGGATTTCCGCCCGCGGCGGGTGTATACTAAGCGCCGATCAACAGTCAGGAGCACAGCCATGAAAAGAGCGTCGATGGTGCTGGCCAGCGCGCTGATGGTCGCGGCCCTGGTGCCGGCTTGGGGGTCCGACCAAAAGGACAACGTCAACGACATCGGCAACCGTCGGGTGGCGCATCGGAGCATCATTTCGGAAGAGAAGGAAATCGCCATTGGTAAAGAATATGCGACCGAGATCGATCACCAGGCCAAGCTGATCACCGACCCGGTGATCAACGAGTACGTCAACCGCGTGGGCCAAAACCTGGCCCGCAATTCCGATCTGAAAATACCGCTGACGGTCAAGGTGATCGACGACCCCACGATCAATGCCTTTACCCTGCCCGGAGCGTTCATTTACCTCAACTCCGGCACCCTGCAGGCGGCCGACGAAGAGGATGAGTTGGCCGGAGTACTGGCCCACGAGATCGGCCACGCGGCCGCCCGCCACTGGGCGTCCCAGGTGACGAAGCAGACGATCCTGCAATACGCCATGCTGCCGCTCATGTTCACACCCATGTCCATCGGGACCTATTACGGCGTGGAAGCGGCGATGAACGGCATCCCGATCACCTTCCTCAAATTCAACCGCAGCGCCGAGCAGGAGGCTGACTTTCTGGGATTGCAGTACATGTACAAGGCCGGTTACGACCCGAATTCGTATGTGACCTTCTTTGGCAAGGTCTTGCAGGAAGAGCGGCGCAGTCCGGGCAGCGTGCCCTCCATCTTCATGGATCACCCGCCCACGCCGGACCGCATCATCAAGTGCGAAGAAGAGATTAAGGAGATTCTCCCCAAGCGCCAAGAGTACCTGGTGACGACTTCCGAGTTCAACGATATCAAGGCGCGGATGCAAACGGTTTTGACGGCCCGCCTGGAGAACAAACCGAGCGGCCCGACGCTCGAACAGCGCAAACCGAGGAGCCAGACGAAAGGCCAACCATCCGCCGGCAGCTCGGGCGACGACAAGCCGCCGGTGCTGCAAAGGCGCGATAATTAGGCGCGAAACTGGCATGGAGATGAAAAGAGGGCAGTCGAAAGCGGGACTGCCCTTTTGCTCTTTGGGGAGCGGGTCAACGCCGCCGGCGCTGCGTGTCATCCAAGACGAGGGGAGCGGAAGATGGCGTTCCGCGGCACAAGCCGGCTTTTGAGCGTCACGATGGCGGCGGGGCTGATCTGGGCGGTCGGGCTTTCGGCGCAGGCCCGGCGAGCCAAGGACGACGTCAACCGGATCGGCAACCGCCGCATCGCCCATCGGAGTCTGATTTCCGAGGCGCGGGAGATCGCCATCGGCCGGCAGTACGCGGAGGAGATCGATCGGCGGGCCAAGCTGATTACGGATCCCGTGGTGAACGAGTATGTGAACCGCGTGGTGCAAAACCTGGCCCGCAATTCGGACGCCCGGATACCGATCAGCGTCAAGATCATCGACTCGCCGGAAATCAACGCCTTCGCCCTTCCGGGCGGCTTTCTCTACGTCAACAGCGGGCTCATCGAGGCCGCCACCGAAGAAGACCAGCTGGCCGGCGTGCTGGCCCACGAGATCGCCCACGTGGCGGCGCGCCACTGGGCCTCGACGGTGACGCGGGCGCGGCTCCTGCAATGGGCGTCGATCCCGCTGGTGTTCATTCCCATGACCTATCCGGTTTACGTGGGCGTCTCGAGCGCCTTCAATTTCGGGGTGCCCGTGGCCTTCCTGAAGTTCACCCGCAGCGACGAAGCGGAAGCCGATTATCTCGGCCTGCAATATCTGTATAAAGCCGGGTATGACCCGAATGCTTACGTTGCCTTTTTTGGAAAGGTCAGCGAGGAGGAACGCCGGGAGCCGGGCAGCGTTCCGAGCATCTTCATGGATCATCCTCCGACGCCCGATCGCATCATCAAGGCCGAAGAAGAGATTAAAACGATCCTGCCCCGGCGCTCCCAATATCTGGTCACGACGTCCGAGTTCGATGACATCCGGGCCCGCCTCGCCTCCATCACCAACCGTCGTCCGGCGGCGCCAAGCGGGCCGTCGCTCGAGCGGCGAAAGAACGCGAAGCCTGCGCCGCCGGGAAAGGATCAGGGAGACGAGCAGCCTCCGGTGCTGCGCCGGCGGGACTGAGCGGGCGGCGCAGCCGGCAACCGGGAAGGTGAGAAGCGGGCCGCAGCGCGGAGCCGGCGCGCGATGCGGGGAGCCACCGGCCTCCCCCCCGGCGCCGGGCGGCGGATTCCGCCGGCGATGCCGTTATACTGATACCATGCGCAGCGGCCGCATGAGCGGTTTAGTCTCGGCGGCGGCCGGCCTCAGTCGCCGCGCGGCCCGGGTGGGCGCGGACCGGCGCTCTCGATTGTCTCCTGCCTTGGGCCTGGCGCTGTGCGTCCTCGGCGCGGCCTTTCCGGCGCGCGCGGCCGAGGCCGGCGCTCATTACACTCTGGGCAAGGCGGCGTACGAAAGGCGCGACTTCGCGACGGCGGTGCGCGAGCTGCGCCTGGCCGTGCGGGACAACCCCAAGTCGCCCGCGGTCCATAACGCGCTCGGCTTGGCGTTTGAGGCGGCCGGCCAGACGGATGCGGCGGTGGTTGAATTCCGGAAGGCGATCGCGCTCAAGCCGGATTTCGGCGAAGCCTATCTGAACATGGGGCGAGCGCTCGAAGAGCGCCGCGACCTCGACGGGGCGATCAGTTTTTACCAGCAAGCCGCCCAACTGCGACCCGGCTGGGCCGAAGCCCACGACGCGCTTGGCAACCTGCTCGGACATCGGGGAAATCTGCTGGGGGCGAAAGAGGAGTTCGAGGCGGCGATCCTGGCCAAGCCGGATTTTGCCCCCGGGCATCTGCATCTCGGGGCCACGGAGTGGCTGTTGCACGACGACGCCGGCGCCACGGCGGAGCTCAAGGAAGCTCTGCGCCTGCGTCCCGGCGACGCCGCGGCGCACTATTACCTCGGACTCATCGACCAGCAAGAGGGGCGGCTGGAAGAAGCCATCGGCGAGCTTCAAGAGGCGGTGAAAGGGAGTCCGGCAGCGCCCAAAATCCACGTCAGCCTTGGTCTGGCGCTGCAGCGCGGAGGGTATCTCGTCGACGCCGCGCGCGAGTTCCAGAAGGCGATTGACCTCCAGCCCGATGATCCCGAGGCTCACAATGATCTCGGCCTAGTGGATTTGACCGAGGGAGACGCCGACGGCGCCATCCTGCAGTTCCAGGCAGCCATCAAGGCTCGGCCCGACTTCCTCGCCGCCCGCAACAATCTGGGTCTAGCCTACCTGCAAAAGGCGCAGTGGGACCAGGCCATCGAAACCTACCATGAGGTTTTGCGGCTCTCGCCGGATGACGCCGAGGCCGATTACAACCTCGGCGTGGCGTTGAAGCAGAAAGAAGATTTCGCCGAAGCGACCGAGGCCTTGCAGCGGGCCATTCGGGCGGAACCGGCGCTTCCCGAGCCTCATTACACTTTGGGGGTGATTTACTGGCAGGAAGGAAAGCTCGACGAGGCCGCGCGCGAATTTCGAGCGGCCGTGCAGGCCAAGCCCGACTACGAGCAGGCCCATGCGATCCTGGGCTCGGTGTTGCGCCAGAAGGGCGACGTGGAAGGCGCCGTGGCGGAACTCCAGACGGCGCTCAGACTCGATCCTGAGGATGGCGGAGCGCACCAGGCCCTCGGCATGGCGCTCAAGCAAAAAGGCGACGTCGATCGAGCGGTGGAAGAATTTCACCGGGCTGAGAAGCTGAACCAGGCGAAGATGAATACCCAGGCGGCGATCCTGGCGACGCATACGGGAACGAAGCAGCTGCGGGCGGGCGACGTCGAGGGCGCCATTGGGAAGTTCCGGTCGGCCTTGCAGCTCGATCCGCAATTCGCTCCGGCGCACTTCCAGCTCGCGGTGGCGCTTCTGAAGAAGGGCGACCGCGAGGCGGCGGCGGCGGAATTTGCGAAGGCGCACGAGCTGGATCCGCATTTGAAGCCGCCACGGTCATGAGCCGTCGAAGCCGGCTTTGACGGCAGCCGGCACGAGCAAGAAGGGATGAAGATCGGTAAGGTGAAAGTGTTCTCATCTTGGCCCCAATGGGTGGGGGCATGACGGCCCGTCGCGGCCACAAAATGTGGCCTGTAACCCCTTAAAAAATAGGGAAAAAACGCTTGACACCGAGGTAACCGATGTTAGACTGTGGTGGTTGGAAGTGGTTTAAAGTGGAGTAAAGTTGAGGCCCGGGGGTTAGCCGAAAGCTCCCAAGCCATTCAATATGTTGCGCGGCAGACATACAGCGACGGTGGACCCGAAGGGCCGACTCAAAATCCCAGCCGAGTTTAAAGCCATCCTGGACGCGGAATACGGCCCGGACTTCTACGTCACCAGCCTGAGCGGCGAGAACGTACGGGTCTACCCGTTCGCGGAATGGCGTAAGATTGAAGACAAGCTGGCCGCCCTGCCGTCGATGAACAAGGCGAAAAACAAGCTGCTCGATCGCACCAACTTTTGGGGACAGGTAGCGCACATGGACGCGCAGGGCCGTATCCTGATTCCGTCCCACCTGCGCGAGTCGGCAGCCATGCTGGGAGAGGTAGCCGTCATGGGCTATCCCGACCGGCTAGAGGTCTGGAATTTGCAGCGCTTCACCGAACACCTGGATCGGAACCCGATCACCGAGGAAGACGAGAAGACGCTGAGCGACCTGGGAATTTAGGAGCCGAGCCTTGAGGACGGACGAAGTGAACGTGGCAGGCGTCACATGCGGCGACGCAGGAACCGCCCAGAAGCCAGAGAGCAGACCGAAGGCGCCGACCGCCACTCGGCCAGCGCGCACCGCCCCGTCATGGTGCGGGAAGTGATGGAGTTTTTGAACGTTCGGCCCGAAGGCATTTACGTGGACGCCACCGTTGGAGCCGGCGGCCACAGCGCTGAAATCGCCCAGCGACTGGGCAGCGGGCGGCTGCTGGGAATCGACCGCGACCCCCAAGCCCTGCAAGTGGCCGGCGAGCATCTGGCGCCGTTCCGAGAGAAGCTGATCCTGATGCGTGGAAATTTTGCCGAGATCGATGCACTGCACGCGGCAAGTGGCCTGCCGCCGGCCGACGGCGTCGTGGCCGACCTCGGCATGAGTTCACTGCAGCTCGGTGACCGAGAGCGCGGATTCAGCTTTTCGGCTTCGGGTCCGCTCGACATGCGAATGGACCCGGCCGGCCCGGTCACGGCGGAAGAGATCGTTAACCGCAGCCGCGAGAGCGAGTTGGCGGATCTGATTCAGCGGTGGGGACAAGAGCGCCATTCGCGCCGCATTGCGCGAGCGATTGTGAAGGCCCGCCCAATTCGAACCACCACCGAACTGGTGCAGGTGGTGATGCGAGCCATCCCCTCCCGGACGGGCCTTCACCAAATTCATCCCGCGACGCGCACGTTCATGGCTTTGCGGATCGCGGTCAACCGGGAGCTTGAAAACCTCGAGATGTTTCTGTCGCGGGTGCTGAGGGTGCTGGCTCCCACCGGGCGGCTGGTCATTTTGAGCTTCCATTCTCTCGAAGACCGGTTGGTGAAACGAACGTTCCGGGCCTGGGAACGCGAGGGGCGAGCCATCCTGCTCAGGCGCAAGGCCGTGCGCCCGAGCGAGGACGAGATCCGCCAAAATCCGCGCGCGCGCAGCGCCCGATTGCGGGCGGTCGAGAAGCCAGGGGCGGAAGTCAAGGCGGGCGACGGCTCATGAGGAAGCGGCTCAGGGAGGCGTGATGGCGACGACCACGGTAGTGCTGCCGAGCATCGGGCGGCCAGCGCGCGCCGAGCGCGTCGGGGGGCGCGGGCGGGCGGCGGAGATTCACTTCGTCAAAGCTATTGACAACTCGCAGGTGCGCCGCGAGGTCGACCCGAGAGCGCGCCGCGAAGCTTTTGCCCTGCTCGGCTTGTCGCTCCTGATCTTCAGTCTTCTGTTTGTGTACGCCTGGCAACATTTTCAATGCGTGCGTTACGGTTACGACCTCGAGCAGCTCCGGCAACAGCAGGCCTCCCTGGAAGAATGGAATCGCCATCTGCGTTTGGAAAAGGCCGCGCTCGAGAATCCGGAGCGCATTGGCACGCTGGCGCGGGAGCAGCTGGGCCTGGTGCCGTTGGACCCCCGTCAGGTCATCCCGCTGGCCAGATCCGCCGACGCTTCGGCGCCTTCGGCCTCCGCGCCGGAGTTGGCGGGCAATCTTCCGGCGGCGGTGCCGCTCGCAGAAGGCGCCGCACGAGAGCCGTAGATGCTCCGCTCCGTACCCACAGGCCGCCACGACGACCCCGTTCGCTTCATCCGACGCACGCTGCTTCTCGGCGGCATTCTCCTCCTGTGGATGCTCGTGATCATCGGCCGCCTCTATCAGTTGCAAATTATCCAGTACGCGGAGTGGCTCAATCGCGCGCAAAGGCAGCAGCAGCGCACGGTCGAAATCAGCGCCCAGCGCGGAACGATCTTCGACCGGCACCTGCAGCCATTGGCCATGAGCGTGGCGGTGGATTCGATTTTCGCGATGCCCATTCAGATACCCGACCGAGCCATGGTGGCCAGCCTCCTGGCTCCCATCCTGGGACTGGATGCGGCGGACCTCAACGGACGCTTCAATGCCTACAAGACGTTCTGCTGGGTGAAGCGCAAAGTCGCACCCGAGGAAGCGGCCCGGGTTGCCGCCCTGAACCTGGCGGGGATTTATTTCCGAAAGGAAATGAAGCGGTTCTATCCCAAGGGCGACCTGGCCGCCGATGTTCTGGGCTACGTCGGCCTGGATGACAAAGGGCTGGCAGGCCTCGAATATGCGATGGACGGCACCATTCAAGGCACGCCCAGCCGGTGGCTGGTGGACGAAGACGCCCGGCGCCAAACCTTCCGGTCAAGCGAGTGGAAGGGCGAGCCGGGCAAAAACGTCGTGCTGACGCTCGACGAAAACATTCAGAACCTCACCCAGGAAGCGCTGGCCGAGGGCGTCAAAAAGTGGCGCGCCGCCGGGGGCGCCGCCATCGTTCAGAATCCCAGCACCGGGGAAATCCTAGCCATGGCCAGCGAACCGACCTTTGATCCGAACCGCTATGAAAGAGCGAGCCCGCCGGAGCGCCTGAATCGGGGCATCGCCTGGGTCTACGAACCGGGGTCGACGTTCAAGCTGATCACGGTCGCGGCTGCGCTCGATGTCGGCGTAGCCAGACCCAGCGACGTCATCGACTGCCAGATGGGGAGCATTGTGCTGGCCGGGCGCACGATTCACGATCACGAACCGCTCGGAGCCGTGACGGTGGACCAGGTGATGGTCCACTCGAGCGACGTGGGGGCCGTGAAGATCGCCTTGCGCTTGGGGGAGGACCGGTTTTATCGCTACATCCGCGATTTTGGTTTTGGTTCGCGCACCGAGGTGGGATTGCCGGGCGAAGAGCACGGGCTACTGGAGCCTCCTCGGCACTGGTCGGGGGTATCCATCGGCGAACTGGCGATCGGGCAGGGCATCGGCGTCACAGCCCTGCAATTGATCAACGCGTACTCCGCGATTGCCAACGGCGGCGTCATGATTCAGCCGCGCATCGTTCGCGACATCTTTCGGGAGGGCACACACGAGGCCATTCCGCCCGCGCGCGGACGCCGCGTCGTCAGCGAGCAGACGGCGGAAGAAATGAAGGCCATGCTGGAGCACGTTGTGGAACAAGGCACCGGGCGCACGGCGCAACTTGCAGGTTATACAGCGGCTGGGAAGACCGGCACGGCGCAAAAGGTCGATCCTTCCGGTCGGTACTCGCATACGCACTACGTCGCCTCCTTCGTGGGCATGGCGCCGGTCGACCATCCGGCCATCACCGTCCTGGTCAGCGTAGACACACCGGTGGGAGCGTATTACGGCCAGGAGGTGGCGGCGCCGGTCTTCAAGACGATTGCCGAAAAGACTCTTGCCTACCTCAACGTGCCGCAGGACAAATCCGCACCTTCACCTCTGATTGCATCCTCCCTTACGCCTGCCCCTTCCTGCCGCTTGCGGCGGGGAAAAGCGGCAGGCGTCCCTCCTTCCTCTCCCACCCCGTCCGTCGCCGAGCAGGTTCGTGTCGAGGCCGTATCGTACGCCCCGCAAGAGCCGGCCGCGCGCGGCACGGTGATGCTGAATACCGGACCGCTGGTCGTGGTGCCCGACTTCACCGGCCGGGCGGAACGCCAGACGGTCAACGAGTGCGAGCGGCTGGGATTGGATCTGAACGTCGCCGGCTCGGGGCTCGCCGTCGAGCAGCGCCCTCCGGCGGGTACGAGGCTGCCCGCTGGCAGCCGCATCTGGGTGAGATTCTCGCGCTAGCCGGCCGTCCAACCTTGGTTTTTAAAGAATGCGGTCGGCGGCCGCCGGCCGCAGCGGCCGCACCCCGGGTATCGACTGGTTAGAATACAGGAGGATAATGAAGCTCGCCCAGTTACTGCAGACCGTACCGGAAGCCGAAATCAACGCCGACCCCGAGCTCGAAATTCACTCCCTAGCCTATGACTCGAGGCGCGTGTCGCCAGGAGCGCTGTTCTTCGCCATCCAGGGTGAGAAAGCCGATGGCCACAGGTTCATCCCCCAGGCCCTCGCCTCGGGCGCGGTCGCTGTGGTCAGCGAACGAGCGGCGCCCCCGGATCACGGGTCGGGCTGGATCCGGGTTCCCAAGATTCGGAGGGCCCTATCCGAAGCCAGCCGCACGTTCTATGGAAAGCCTGACACTCGGCTTATCCTCGTCGGCATCACCGGCACTAATGGCAAGACCACGACCTCCTATCTGGTGGAGAGCATTCTCGCCGCCGCGGGTATCCCATCCGGCCTGTTCGGGACCATCGAATATCGGGTTGCAGGCCGTCGAATAGCGGCCGCCAATACGACGCCCGAATCCCTCGACCTGGCCGCGTATCTGGCCGAAGTGTTGAACGCCGCCGGCCGGGCAGCCGTCATGGAAGTTTCGTCTCATGCCCTGGCGCAGGAGCGCGTGTGGGGATTTCGCTTTCGCGTGGCGGTGTTCACCAACCTCACGCACGATCACCTCGATTATCACGGAACGATCGAGAATTACTTCGCCGCCAAGCGGCGGCTGTTTGAGGGGCTGGGCACCGGGCCGCCGGAAACCGCCGTCATCAACCAGGATGATCCTTGGGGAGCGAGACTGCTGTCGCTCTCCTATCCGCGCCTGATTACGTACGGCATGAACTCTGAGGCCCACGTAAGGGTCGAGCAGTGGGCGCAAGGTCCGGGAGGGATCCAAGCGACGTTGATCACCCCGCGCGGCAAGCTGCCCATTGACTCGCCGCTCGTGGGGCGTCCCAATCTTGCCAACATTCTAGCCTCGACCGCGGTCGCCGAAGCCCTCAGCCTCCCGGTCGAGAGCATTCGGGCGGGCATCGCGGCGCTGCGGTCCGTACCCGGGCGTTTTGAGCGCGTCGAGGAAGGACAACCGTTTCTGGTCATCGTCGATTACGCCCACACCGATGACGCGCTCCGCCAGGTCCTGGAAACGGCCCGCGGACTCGCGCGCGGGCGCGTTATCGTGGTCTTTGGCTGCGGAGGCGACCGCGACCGCACGAAACGCCCCGTCATGGGCGAAGTGGCTGGTTCCCTGAGCGACCTAGCCGTCCTGACCTCGGACAACCCTCGCAGCGAAGACCCGCTGGTGATCATGAACGATGTGATGGTGGGCTTGCAGAAGGCGGGGAAACCGTACGTTGCCGAAGTCGATCGTCAGACGGCCATTCGCACCGCGCTTGAACGAGCCCGCCCGGGTGATGTGGTGGTGATCGCCGGCAAGGGTCACGAAAGCTACCAGATCCTAAAAGATCAGACGGTCCCGTTCGATGACCGTCAGGTGGCAAGAGGCCTGCTCAGGGACTTGGGATATGGAAAGCAGTAAGCCGCCACGAAACCCGGGAACGGTCGGAAGCGCGGCGGCCTTCCGGATTGGCCACCGACCCGGCTTCCCCTGGGTTGTTGACCGGCTGCCGGTTGCCGGTTCAAGCTCGAGTTATGAAGCTGTACCTCGATGAGATCGCGACCATCCTCGGTTCGCCGACTCGGCCGCCGAACGGAGCCGCCGAGCACGCAGCGATTGATTCGCGGACGCTCACGCCGGGCTCGCTCTTCTTTGCGATTCGAGGCGCGCGCCTGGACGGCCACCGGTTCGTGGTCGAGGCGTTGAATCGCGGCGCTGTGGCCGCGGTGGTGGAAGAAACTTTCCACGCGCAGGCTTCGCCAAACATCCGCGACCGCCTGATTCCGGTTCCCGACACGTTGCAAGCGCTGCATCAGCTAGCCCGCGCGGTACGGCGCAGGTGGAACCGGACCCTCATCGCCGTCACCGGCAGCACCGGTAAAACGATCACCAAAGAACTGATCGCCGCCGTCCTGGCTACGCGCTGGACGGTACACAAGTCAGCCGGCAATTTGAACAATCAATTTGGCGTGCCGCTGACGTTGCTGGGTCTCGACCGGCACCACGACGTCGCGGTCGTCGAAATGGGGATGTCGGCAGGAGGTGAGATCACCCGGCTCGCGCGCATGGCCGAGCCCGAGATCGGCGTGATCACGAACGTCGCGCCCGTGCATCTGGAGTATTTCGAATCCTTGGATGCGATCGCGGCCGCCAAGCGCGAGCTTATCGAAAATCTGAAGGCCCCGGCCACCGCGGTGCTGAATTACGATGACCCGCGCGTCCGGCGATTTGCGGATGGCTTTGAGGGGCGCGTGGTGACCTATGGGTTGAATCCGGGGGCGGATTTTTACGCGAGCCGCGTGGAGCTGCGGCTTGGCCAAACCCCTCATCAGATCGGCACGAGCTTTCAGGTACGGGGCCCTGATATCTATGGCGATTTCTACTTGCCACTGCCCGGGCGTCACAGTGTGGAAAACGCTTTGGCGGCGATTGCGACCGCCAGGGCGTTCGCCGCTCCCGGCTCGGCGGATGCTATCGATCCAGAGGATCTCCGTCGCGCCTTCCAAGGTTTCAAGCCCGTGCGGCAGCGGATGGAGATTTCCGTCCTGCCATCTGGTGCCACGGTCATCGACGATTCATATAATTCGAACCCACGCGCCATGGAGCAGATGCTCGACACGCTTGCCAACTGGCCTGGAGCCCAGCGCCGCATCGCTGTGGCCGGCGAAATGCTGGAGCTCGGACCCTCATCGCCCGATTGGCATCGGGCCATCGGTCGCCAGTGTGGAGGGGGAAAGGTGGACTGGCTGATCGCGGTTCAGGGTGACGCGCGTTACTTCCTGGAAGGAGCCCGCGAGGCGGGATTGCGCGTCGAACAGGGACGATTCTTTGCCACGGCGAAAGAGGCTGGGGCATTCTGCCGGAGGCTAGTTCACGCGGGCGACGTCGTGCTGGTCAAGGGTTCGCGCGGCGTGCATTTGGAAGAGGTCGTCGAGATGTTGCGCGCTGCGGCCACGGCGGAGCCAGGTTCCTGAAATGAGCCTCGACGTGGAAACCGACCCAGGGCAGAATGGTTATTGACGAGTCAACGAGAAGGACATGTTCTATTTTCTTTACCTCAAGTTTCACGCTCAGTTCCACATCTTCAATCTTTTCCGCTACATCACCTTTCGTACGGCCTACGCCTCGATCACCGCCCTGGCCCTCTCCCTTTTGCTCGGGCCCTGGCTCATCCGCAAGCTGCAGGAGTTTCAGATCCGGCAATACATCCGCGAAGACGGGCCGCAATCCCACCAGAGCAAGGCGGGAACGCCGACGATGGGTGGCGTTCTCATCAACTTGTGCATCGTCGTGCCCACGCTGCTGTGGGCCGATCTGAGCAACGTGTTCGTATGGCTCGTGATGGGCGTGACCGTCGCGTTTGCAGCCATCGGCTTCTGGGATGATTATCAGAAGGTCCGCCAGCGGCGGAACCTGGGCCTGACGGCGCGACGCAAGCTCTTGTTGCAAGTCCTGGTGAGCTTTCTGTTCGGCATCGCTCTCATTGTGCTAACGTCCAAGGGGCTCTATTCCACCGACCTTACCTTTCCATTTTTCAAGCGCATTCATCCAGACTTCTTAATCCCGTTTTTTTTTCGCAGTCCGTGGACTTATCCGCTCGCCTTCCTGCCGTTCTTAGTCTTTATGATCTTCATTCTGGTCGCTTCGTCCAATGCCGTGAATCTCACCGACGGCCTCGACGGCCTCGCCATCGGGTGCGTCATCGTTTCGGCGTCGGCGCTCACGGTCCTGACTTATGTGGCCGGCAATGCGGTGTGGGCCAGCTACCTCGACGTGGAACATTTGCCCCGGGTCGCTGAGCTCACCACATTTGATGGGGCCATGGTCGGATCGAGCCTCGGCTTTCTCTGGTACAACGCTTATCCGGCGGAGATCTTCATGGGCGACGTCGGTTCACTCGCTCTGGGCGGCGGGATCGGAAGCGTAGCGATCATCATCAAGCAGGAGTTGTTACTGCCCTTCATCGGCGGCATTTTTATGATTGAAGCGCTGTCGGTCATTCTCCAGGTCACTTCGTACAAACTGCGGCGCAAGCGAATCTTTCGCATGGCGCCCATTCATCATCATTTTGAGCTCGAGGGGTGGAAGGAATCGAAAATCATTGCCCGGTTCTGGATCGTCGCGCTGGTCTCCGCCCTGTTCGCATTGACGACTCTGAAACTGCGGTGATGATCGCACCGGAAATGTTGGCGCACGAATCGAAATTGACGTTCTGACGTTCTGACCGCAGAATAACTCTCGGCGGGCCAGAGAGAAATTCGACGCACTCAACTCTGAACATTGGGCTTCGAGGCGCAAGGGGCCCGAAGTCAGGGCCGGGAGCATAAGGATATGGCGGCGAACTCCGTGGCGGGGCGCGAGCTGCCCCGTTCAACACAGGCGAAAATGGCTGTGGGCTCCCTTTTTCAAGTGCCGATTCCGCAGCTTTCGGCTCCGACGCCCGACTGGCTGATGTGGGTCTGCTCGTGATCTCCGTTCCGGGTAAGCGCGCTTTGGTCGTGGGACTTGCCCGCAGTGGGCGGGCGGCGGCCGCTTTCTTGCGCCGGCACGGCGCCAACGTCGTTGTGACTGATTCCCGCGCACCCTGGATGTTTCAGGCGGAGATACCGGAACTGCTCGCCACCCAAATCGGCCTGGAACTCGGTACCCATCGCGAAGGCAGCTTTCTTGCCTCGGATCTAATTGTCGTGAGCCCCGGCGTTCCCTGGGAGCTCGCACCGCTGCAGGCTGCGCGCGCCCGCGGAATTACGGTAATTCCCGAGGTCGAGCTGGCGGGCTGGTTCCTGAAGGGGCGGATGGTGGGCGTAACTGGGTCAAACGGCAAAACGACCACAACGACGCTTATCGCCCAAATGCTCGAAGCGGCGGGGGTGCCAGCGTTTGTGGGTGGCAATATCGGCGTCCCACTAATCGCGGGTGTTGAAAAGGTTCCGCCGCCGTCAGTTGTGCTGGCTGAGCTGTCCAGCTTTCAGCTTGAGGCCATTCAAACCCTTCATCCGCATATTGCGGTGCTCCTCAATGTTACGCCCAACCATTTGGATCGTCACCATTCGTTCGAAGCCTACATCGAGGCGAAAGCGCAAATTTTTCGCAACCAGACGGCGGACGATTGCGCGGTGTTAAACGCCGACGATCCGATTGTGATGAGCCTTGTGCCCCGGATCAAAAGCCGGAAACTCTACTTCAGCGGCCGTCAGAACCTCCCCGAAGGATGGTTGGTCAGCCATGACCAGATCCTTTACCGCACGAACAATCTGGAGCGGCCGCTGATGGCGGTCCGTGATCTCCCCCTGCGAGGGGCGTTTAATCGGGAAAACGTCCTCGCCGCGGCCGCCGCTGCCGGCGCGCTCGGAGTGAATTTCGAGGCCATCGCCCGCGTGGTGCGGGAATTTCGTGGCGTCGAACACCGGCTGGAATTTGTGAGTACGATCGAGGGCGTGGAGTTTTACAATGACTCAAAGGCGACGAGCGTGGATGCCACGGTGAAAGCCCTATCGGCATTCGAGAGCGGCGTCCACCTGATTTTGGGCGGCCAGGATAAAGGAGCACCTTACACTCCGGTGCGCAACTGGATTCCCGGTCGGGTGCGCGAAGTTCTATTGATCGGCGCGGCTGCCGAGCGAATCGAGCGAGAGCTTCTCAACGTTGTCGAGCTTGTCCGAGCCGACGACCTTGAGACGGCCACCCGGACCGCCCTCGAGCACGCTCAACCCGGCGACGTCGTACTGCTATCTCCGGCCTGTGCCAGCTACGATCAGTTCCAAAATTTCGAACATCGCGGACGCGTATTCAAGGAGATTGTGGCACGACTGGCCCAAGAACGCCGGAGCTCGGCCGTCAGCATGTCCGGGGCCAGCGGAGCCACAAGGTCGAATGAAACGCCGGCTGGTGATCGACCAAAGCCAAACTGGCAGCCCGATGGACTCGAAGGCGGCAAAGTGCCCCCGAGCGGAGCCGAGCCAGCGAAAGATGAGTCTCATCAACCTTCGACCCAGACAGGTGTGGGTTCTGGCTCGGCTTTTTCCGCTCGCCCGGTTCTGGATCCTCGTGAACTCACCTGCACTTACGAAGTGAGAGCGGCAGAAGTCGAGCCGCTTCCCATCGACGTAAGGGCAGCCCCCGAAAACCAGATGTGGCTTGGATTGCAGGGTCTCGGCGGTGTGTATCACTCGGGTGGGCCAGCGGCCAACACAGGGGATCCGCTGATATTCGAAATTATCGGCAATGGGGAGGCTGACGAGCAGGCTCTACGGCGAAAGGAAGATCAGCCGAACGGCCACAAGCCACGGGCGGGACACACACGTTTCGTCTGACCATGGATTTAAAGGGGTGCGAATCGAAATCGGCCGTGTGGATTGTACCGACCCCTTTTCGAAACCCCATGGTCACCATCGCGTTCGATCGCCTGCGCGCGCCCGGCGAATAAGCGAACATGGCAAGAAAACTCCAGCCGGACAACATTCTTTTTGGAACGGTCATCCTTTTAGTGCTGTTCGGCACCTTGATGGTCTTCAGCGCCTCCGCGGTGATGGCGACCGAACGGTACGGCCACAGCTACTACTTCGTAATCCGCCAGGGGATAGCGGCGATCCTCGGCTTGGGGGCTATGGTCTGGCTGATGAACGGCGATTATCGCCGCCTGGCCAGTTCGCCGGTGGTCTTCCCCGCGGTGACCCTGCAATTGATGTTGTTAGCTGGCGTGCTGCTTGCCCGTCGGACTCACAACGCTCACCGCTGGATTCATCTCGGCATGTTCAGCTTCGAACCCTCTGAGGTTTCAAAGATCGTTCTGGTGGTATTCCTAGCTTACTTTCTCAGTTCGCGAAGGCACGCCGTCAACGACGTGCGTCACACGCTCGCGCCCGTCGCGCTGGTCGCGGCAACTATGATCCTGTTGGTCTTGAGCGAGCCGGATCTTGGGACCTCCCTCGCGCTGTCGCTCATCGTGGTTACGATGCTCCTCGTGGCTGGTCTGAGCTGGAAATACATTCTCGGCCCGCTTTGCGCCGTGTCCCCGATACTTTACTGGCTCGTCGTTCATGTAGGGTACCGGTATAATCGCTTGCTCGCATTTCTGCACCCCGACCAGGATCCGCTCGGCAAAGGGTTTCAGATTATCCAATCCACAATCGCGGTCGCAACGGGTGGCCTGGACGGCGTCGGTTTGATGAACGGGAGGCAGAAGCTCTTCTTTCTACCTGAACCCCACAATGATTTCATCTTCGCAGTTGTCAGTGAGGAGTTCGGTTGGTTGGGCGACCTTGCAGTGCTCACCCTGTTTGCCGTCATCCTGTGGCGTGGCACTCGAGCGGCCCTGAAGTGTCAAGATGAGTTTGGTCGTTTGCTCGCTTTCGGAATCACGATGATGCTCGTCGGGCAGGCCTTGGTGAACATCAGCGTGGTCGTCGGACTGATGCCGACAAAGGGGATTCCGCTGCCTTTCATCAGTTATGGCGGTTCGTCACTCGTGACCAATCTTGTCGCTACGGGCATTCTGCTAAACGTTTCCCAACAGGCGGACGGCTGAAGAGTGAACATTAGAAAAAACGCACTTGAAACTGGCCACCGGATTGAGGGCCGGCATGCCGAGTGAAAGACCGTGAGCATGGATTCAGCAGAAATCAAGGTAATGTTTCAGCGGCGGGCTGTCTTCCGTTTGGACTCTCGAGCTCCGATCTCTCGGAGACAATCGGAGGATTCATTCCGCGTTTTTTCAGGATATGCGTCAAGGTCAGTCCCGGACCAGGCGGGTCTGCGGGTGCTGATGGCCGCGGGGGGTACGGGTGGCCACCTTTTCCCCGCCCTGGCGGTCTGCGACGAGCTACGGGCGAGGGCGGTGCGGCGCGGACCGTGGGATTCCGGTTGCACGATCCAGTTTCTTGGCACCACCCGAGATCTCGACTCCCGGGTGGTGGAGAGAGCTGGTTTTCCTTTTTCACCTGTCACGGGCGCTGGGCTCAAAGGTGTAAAAGGCTGGCGAAAGGTCGAAAGTCTCGCGCTTCTGCCACAAAGTGCCTGGCAAGCGTGCGCGGTTCTTCGGAGGTTTCGACCCAATATCGTCGTGGGGATGGGCGGCTACATCGCGGGTCCCGCTGTTCTGGCCGCAGCGCTTAGCGGCATACCGACGTTACTGATCGAGCCCAACACCGTCCCGGGCCTTACCAATCGAATTCTCCGGTGGTTTGTTCGTTTGGCAGCTGTCGGCTTTGAAGAGACGGCCTCGTTTTATGGAGCGAAGGCCCGCGTCACAGGACATCCTGTCCGGAAGGCATTCTTCTCTGTTCCGCCTAAGATGCACGCTGCACCATTTACGGTGCTGGTTTTCGGCGGCAGCCAGGGTTCGTCGGCGATCAACCAATGCATCATGGGAGCTTTGCCATATTTTCGTCCCGCGGTGTTGCCCGTGCGTCTGATCCATCAGACTGGCCAGCGCGATTATGAAGTTGTGCGTCAGGCGTATGCGACTCACGGCGTTGAAGGCGACATTCATCCCTTCATCGACAATATGCCGGAGGCTTTCGCGCGGGCGGACCTGATCGTGTGTCGCTCGGGCGCCACAACCGTGGCAGAACTCGCAGCGGCCGGCAGGGCCGCCCTGCTGATTCCCCTTCCCGGTTCAGCCGACGAACATCAGCTTCATAATGCCCGAGCGCTTGAACGGGTCGGAGGCGCCCGCGTGATCGAGCAGCGCGAACTCTCCCCGGGACGCCTGGCCCAGGAAGTTGCTGAATTGCTGAACTCCGGCGAGCAACTCGCCGAAATGGAGAGGCGGGTGCGATCGCTGGCACGACCCGACGCGGCCGAGCGTATCGCGGATCTGATCGAACAACTAGCCCTGGGCGGTCAAGTATCAATGCTCCCGCCCCGGTGACAGCACCTGGGTCCGGCCGACGGTGGCGATTTTGGGCGACTGCTGGTCGCCATGGTCAATGGAGAATTGGCGCGTGCTCGGTAAAATTCGCAGGGTTCACTTTGTGGGTATCGGCGGGATCGGTATGAGCGGGATTGCGGAGGTCCTGCTGAATCTCGGATTCGTCGTCTCCGGCTCGGATTTAAAAACCAGTCCCATCACCGAGAGGCTGGTACGTCTGGGAGCCCGCATCGCCGAGGGCCATCGATCCGCTAATGTCGGCGACGCGCAGGTCGTCGTGGTGTCGGCCGCGATCCCGCCTGACAATCCAGAGATTGTGGAGGCGCAGCGACTTCAGATTCCCGTCATCCCCCGAGCTGAAATGCTGGGGGAGTTGATGCGACTGAAATTCAGTGTAACCGTGGCTGGAGCGCACGGAAAGACCACGACGGCGTCCATGATCGCGGTCATGCTGGCCAGTGCCGGACTCGATCCCACGGTGGTGATCGGCGGCCGACTCGATGCGTTCGGATCGAGCGCTCGACTGGGCAAAGGCGAGTTGATGGTGGTGGAAGCCGATGAAAGCGACAAGTCGTTCCTTCGCCTTTTCCCTTCGATCGCTGTCGTTACCAATATTGACCACGAGCACCTGGAACACTACAGCGACGTCGGGGAAATTATTTCGGCCTTCGTCTCGTTCATGAACATGGTGCCGTTTTACGGAGCCGTAGTGCTCTGCACTGACGCCGTCGCGGCGGCCACCGAAGTGCCCCTGACGAGCTTGCTTCCTCGCGTCCGCCGGCGCGTCATCACCTACCGCATCGAGCCCGGCGCCGACGTCACCGCCACGCGCGTCGAACGCGGCCCGCGCGGCTGGAGTTTCGAGGCCCTCGCCGCAGGGCAGTCCCTGGGCCGAATGACCTTGCACGTTCCGGGCCGACACAACGTGCAGAACGCGCTCGCCGCCATTGCCGTCGGACTCGAGCTCGGACTCACAGCGGAACAGATTCGTTCCGGTTTGGCGCACTTTCGCGGCGCCGAGCGCCGCTTTCAGGTCAAGGCGGAATACGGCGGCATTACTGTGGTGGATGACTACGGGCACCATCCCACCGAAATTCGGGCCACGCTAGCCGCGGCTCGCGACCGCGAGCCGCGGCGCATTTGGGTGATTTTTCAACCGCATCGCTATACGCGGACACAGTTTCTCATGGACGAGTTTGCCCGCTGTTTTGACGGTTGCGAGCGAGTTTGGATTTTGGATATCTATCCGGCCAGTGAGTCGCCGATTCCTGGGATTACGTCGCAGCGCCTCGCCGACCGGATGCGCGAACTCGGATTCGATCGTGCCCGCTATGTGGTTTCTGAAGAACAGGCCGTCCATGAAGTTCTCGATCTGGCGAAACCCGGCGACTTGATTTTGACGATTGGCGCAGGAAGCGTAGGCAAAGCCGCGGAAGCCTTGGCAGAGTTGCTGGCGGGGCATGAGCGATCGGCTGGGCGCGGCCAGCCAACAGAAACCGGAGGAAACTGACGGGTTCCGCGAACTCGGAAACCTTTACCGCGATTGAAGGCTGGCCCTTTCAAAAACGTCTTTTGTTGTTCGTGCCTGGACTTATGGCTGACATCGAACCCACTCCGATTACGGATGAATTGGCGCCCGAGCTCTCGTCGCCGTTTCGGAGGCGTCACACCGCTGTGCCCGTGGCACGCCGGAGGACTCCTCGGCTGGGAGTCGGATTAAAATGGTTGGCTGTCGTCGGGATAGTGCTGGCAGCTCTGTACAGCGGCTATCAGATTGCGACTCGCGGCCAGACCGCGGAACTGTTTCGCTTGAGGCCGGCAGACGATATTACGGTGACTGGAAACCACTTCGTCGGTACCGACGAAGTGGTCGCCGCTATAGGACGCACCCGACGCCGCCGTCATGGCGCCGAGGAGAGCATGAACGCATTTCAGTTGTCGCTGCAGGACGACGGTCGCGAGATCGCCTCCATTCCCTGGGTGCTCTCGGCCACGGTGATGCGATTATACCCCCATCAGTTGTTCGTTAAAATCGTAGAGCGTGTTCCCCTGGCTTTCATCAACATCGGCGGGCATGTGCAACTCGTGGACGGGGAAGGCGCGCTTCTGGAGAAGCCGGAGAAAGCGACGTTTGATTTTCCCGTAATCGATGGTCTGGATACCGCGGACACTCAAGCCGAACGTCGATCACGGCTGGCGATTTACGAGGAATTCAACCGGCAGCTCGCCGGCCAATGGGCAACGTCAGGATGGCTGCTCTCCGAAGTCAATCTCGCCGATCCGGACGATCTGCAGGCGCTGCTCGTCCGCGGCAAGGATACGGTCCTCGTCCACTTTGGCCATCAGGATTTCGGTGAGAGGTTTCGCACGTTTTTAAAACTGTTGCCGGCCGTACAGAAGGCGTCGCCGAAGATTGCCTCGGTCGATTTGCGCTACGCGGGCGAAATTGTGGTTGATCCTGAAAGCCCGTGAAGTCAGCATCTCGTTGTTGCTGATCACGGGTGGTCGTTCTTGAACTGAGAAATGGCGCGGAACCCATGCTATCTCGTTGGATTGGATCTGGGCGACAACAAGACGTGCGCTCTCATATGCCAACTGGGTCAGGCCGGAAAGCTCGAGGTGGCCGGATTCGGCGAGGCGGAGTCCAAGGGTTGGCGCAAGGGAGTGGTGGTCAACCTCGACTCCGCCGCCCTCGCTATCAAGAAGGCTGTGGAGGCTGCTGAAGATGCGGCGGGTGTCCCGGTGGATGCGGCTTATATCGGTGTGGGCGGACCTCACCTCAAGGGCATGAGTTCGAGAGGTCAGGTAGCTCTAGGACCCCACGGACGCGAGGTGACCGGCGAAGATGTCAAACGAGCTTGTCAGGCGGCGCAGAGTATCACACTGCTTCCCGATCGCAAGCTGATTTACGCGGAGCGCCAGGAATACTTGCTGGATTCGCAGGACGGAATTCGCAACCCGGTCGGCATGAGTGGAGCGCGCTTGGAAGTAAACCTCCACCTCATCACCGGGTCCACCACGGCCCACGACAACGTCGTCAGGGCCGCGAATCGAGCTGGTATCGAAGTGCTGGACACCATATTCGAGGCTTTGGCCGCGGCCGAGGCCTGCCTGGCTCCGGACGAGCGCGAGTTGGGCGTGGCTCTGGTGGACGTCGGCGCAGGATCGTCGGAGCTCATTGTTTACCGGGAAGGAAGCGTCCGGGCCAGCGCCGTCATCCCGGTGGGGGGCGAATACTTTACAAACGACATAGCGGTCGGACTGCGCACCCCGATCCCGGAGGCCGAGAAGATGAAGATTGCCTGGGGAGCGCACGACCTCCTGCAGACTCCCGAGACGGCCGTGGAAGTCCCGAGCGTCGGCGGGCGCCCGGCGCGCGCTGTGACTTACGCGATGCTCAATGACATCATAGAGCCCCGCGCCAGCGAATGGGTGGAGCTGGTCGGAGCGGAACTCGAGCGATCCGGCTATGCGAACCAGCTCGGCGCGGGACTGGTGCTGTGCGGCGGCGGCGCGAAGCTGGGGGGCTTGGCGGCCCGGGCCGAAGAGACTTTGGGCCTGCCGGTGCGCATCGGCAAGCCCTTGGGGCTGGAAAAAATGGGCGAGGTCCTGCCCGATCCCGCGTACGCCGCTCTGGTCGGCCTTGTCCTTCATGGCAACCGGTTGCGGTTGTTCCGCGAGTCGCACGAACAAGGTCTCGCCAGGAAGCTAAAGAATATTTTCGGCGGCGGCCGAAATAGCCTCTGAGGAGCTGGGAGCATCTCCGTTGCAGCCCCAGCAGGTGGGCGGTGGTCATGGATTCAATGGGGGACGGCAGCCGCTGTTCGGTGCTGAGGGAGAGCACCGGGCTTCGCCGACCACCGTCGGTGCGGTTAAGGAGCGACAATGCCAGCTAATCCTGACAATGGCCTTCATGATAGCGACTTGCGAGTAGACTTTTCCGAAGACTTTCGGCAGGGCGCGAAGATCAAGGTAATTGGTGTCGGCGGTGGCGGCGGAAACGCAGTCAATCGCATGATTGATGCCAAGGTGGAAGGCGTCGAGTTTATGGTCGCGAATACCGACTTGCAGGCGCTCCGCACCTCGCGTGCCCCGGTCAAAATCCAGTTGGGAGCCAAACTGACCAAGGGACTGGGCGCGGGCGCCAATCCGGAGATCGGCCGACGGGCGGCGCTGGAGGACACCGATAAGATTATCGATGCGCTCGAGGGTGCGGACATGGTTTTTATCACCGCCGGTCTCGGCGGTGGAACCGGGACGGGCGGTGCCCCCATCGTTGCCGGTCTGGCGCGCGAGCTCGGCGCGCTGACGGTTGCCGTGGTCACCAAGCCCTTTGCTTTCGAAGGCAAACGGCGCATGGCGCAATGCGAGCAGGGTCTGGCCGAGCTGAGCGAAGCCGTGGATACCGTCATTTGCATCCCCAATGAGCGCCTGATGCAGTACGTCGACCGCGGCACGAGCTTTTTCGAGGCCTTCCGCATTGCCGATGACATTCTCCGCCAAGGAGTGCAAGGCATCTCCGACATCATCACCATTACCGGCATTATTAATCGCGACTTTGCCGACGTGAAGACCATTATGGAAGGCATGGGCTACGCGGTGATGGGCACGGCGAGTTCGCGAGGGGAAAATCGAGCCGTCAATGCGACCAACCAGGCCATCTCCAGCCCCCTGCTCGAGGACGCTTCGATTAACGGCGCGCAAGGCATTCTGCTGAATATCACGGGCTCGAGCAAACTGACCCTGCATGAGGTGCATGAAGCTTCGTCGATCGTGCAGCAGGCGGCCGCCGAGAACGCCAACATCATTTTTGGCGCCGTCCACGATGAGTCCATGCAGGACGCCGTCAAGGTCACGGTCATCGCCACCGGCGTCAAGCCGGAACGCCTGGGAATATCTCGGCTTCCTTCCGTCTCCACTGCGGCCCGCAGCGCCCAGCAGAGTGTAAAGAACGCGATTCTCAAAAAAGAGAAACTTCCGATCGAGACTCAGGCTAAGGAAGTGGCGGCCGAACTTGCGGCGGACGATCTCGAAGTTCCGGCGTTTATTCGTCGCCGGAAGACTGAGCCGCAATAGCGGTTGCTCGAGCGGCCCGCCCCTGTTGAGCGCGGGGACGTGGAAGCCAGGCGCATCGACTTCCCGATCCCGTAAGCTGCGGCTGATTTCTGACGCGGCCGCTCGCTGCAACCAAACCTGACGGCGCACAGCCCTTCCGGTTACAATCAAGGGGTATGGTCCAAACGCTTTTTGGAGGGCCGGAGAAGAAGGCCGGCCTATTCGAACGGCTTAAGAAAGCCGTGGCTTCCACCAAGGCGCAACTTGTCGAACGCCTGGACGAGATCACGACAGGCAAGCACACGGTCGACCGCGCCGTACTCGACGAACTGGAAGCCACGTTGATCCAGGCCGACCTCGGGGTGAAGACGACGAAGGAAATTATCGAGCATCTCCGGGAAAAAATCGATCGCCGCGAACTTCGCGAAGCGCGTGAACTGCGCCCGGCGATCGAGCGGGAGATTTTGGGCGCCCTGGAACGGGCTGCCGCACAGGCCGGCACACCGCGCCTGCCCCCGGCTGGGCAGCCGGAGGTGATCTTCGTGGTTGGCGTCAACGGCGTCGGCAAAACCACCAGTATCGCCAAACTGGCCAACTTTTACTTGCAGCAGGGCCGCCGCCCGCTTCTGGCCGCGGCCGACACGTTTCGCGCTGCCGCCAATGAGCAGCTCGAAATCTGGGCCCGACGGCTGGGCATCGAGATCGTCGGCCAGAAAAGCGGCGCGGACCCCGCTGCCGTGATCTTTGACGCGCTCGCCGCCGCCAAGAAACGCCACGACGATCCGGTCATTGTGGATACCGCCGGCCGGTTGCACACCAAGTACAACCTCATGGCGGAGCTTGAAAAAATGATCCGCATCGCGGGCCGCGAGGTCGCGGGCGCGCCTCACCAAGTCCTGCTGGTGATCGACTCGACGACGGGTCAAAACGGCCTGCAGCAAGCGCGTCAGTTTACCGAACGCGCCGGAACGACCGGGATCATCCTGACTAAACTCGACGGCACCGCCAAAGGGGGTGTTACCGTGGCCATCGCCCGCGAACTCGGCTTGCCCATCCGCTTTGTCGGGGTGGGCGAGAAAGTGGACGACCTGCTGCCTTTCGACCCCCGGGAGTTTGTGGAGTCGCTGTTCGAGGGATAGGCCGAGAACTGTCTCCGCGGAGAGAGCTGCATCGATGGGCGCGAAACAGGCGGCGTGACAGCGGTCGTCCTCGAGGCAGGTATCCCAGGGCCCTTGTTCCCGCCGCTCCGGGCGTTCAACGGCTCCCTGCCGCCCTCGCCCCGGGGGCTCGGTCGGTCCTCAACCGCAGAACTGACTCCGGGACCAAGCCCCCGCCCGCTTCGGCGGAAGCTCGGCCCGCGCCTCCCTGCCCTGGCCGCGGCCGACGCATGGGCGCATCACTCGTTGTAAGATGAGAATCAGCCGGCCGGGGACGCCGTTCGGCTGGAACTCATGAACTCCAACACCCGCACCCCAAAAAAACGATTGCGGTACGAAGGTCGTATTCTGTTGCTCGCCGTTCTGGCCGGCGTCCCGGGATCATGCACAGCCTTGTTTCTGCTGTGGCTAGGAGGCTACAGCAGGCAGCTGCAGTGGACTCTCACGGTCATGATCGTTAGCCTGTGGCTGGGATTCGCTTTCGCGTTGCGCCGGCGGGTTGTGATGCCCCTGCAAACCCTATCCAACCTCCTCTCAGCGGTGCGGGAAGGCGATTACTCCGTGCGAGTGCGGGGCGCCCGCGTCGACGACCCTTTGGGCGAGGTTATGCTGGAAGCCAACGCCCTTGCCGAAACCTTGCGTGATCAGCGATTGGGCGCACTCGAAGCGACCACCCTGTTGCGCAAGGTGATGGCAGAAATCGACGTGGCCGTGCTGACCTTTGATGCCCAGCAACGCCTGCGCCTGATCAACCGCGCCGGCGAGCGATTGCTGGGCCAACCCGCCGAACGATTGCTCGGCGCCACGGCGGCGGATTTGGGGCTCGCGGAATGCCTCCGCGGGGAGCCCAATCGCATCGTGGAGATCAGTTTTCCGCGAGCGCCCTCGCCCAGCACGCGTTGGGGCATGAGCCGCAGCGTACTCCGAGAGGGTGGCCTTCCTCTCCACTTGGTGGTGATTGCCGACCTGAGCCGCCCTCTGCGGGAGGAGGAATTGCAAGCCTGGCAGCGTCTGGTCCGGGTTATGGGGCACGAGCTCAACAACTCGCTCGCGCCCATCAAATCTGTCGCCGCAAGCCTCGAAACCCTGCTCACCCGCCCGTCGCGGCCCCCGGACTGGGAGCAAGACCTGCGGCATGGCCTGCGCATCATCGCCTCGCGCGCCGACGCGCTGATTCGTTTCGTGGAAGCTTATGCGCGCTTGGCCCGCCTGCCCAAACCACGGCCGCAGCCGCTCGATGTGGGCGCTTGGATTCGCCGTGTCGTCGGCCTCGAAACCCGCCTGGCCGTCGAAGTTGACCCGGGACCCGAGATGACGATTCAAGCCGACGGCGACCAGCTCGAACAACTGCTCATCAACCTTCTCCGCAACGCGGTCGACGCCGCGCTCGAAACCCAGGGCGCGGTGCGAGTGAGATGGGCGAAGAACGGCCGATTTTTGGACGTATGGATTGAGGACGAAGGGCCCGGCCTCTCGAATACCGGTAACCTGTTTGTTCCGTTTTTCACGACCAAACCCGGCGGCTCAGGTATCGGGCTCGTCCTCAGCCGCCAGATCGCCGAGGCTCACGGCGGGTCTCTCACGCTCGCCAATCGTACCGCCGGACCGGGTTGCGCAGCGCGCCTCCGCCTGCCCTTATGATCTCGAGGGGCGGACGCGGCGCGGCCAGCTCGCATCCAATACGGTGTTTCGGACATCCACGGTTCGAGGCGCGCCCGACGTTGCCGCGGCGGAGACAAATCAGGTGAGGAACGATCGGCGGAAGAATTCGATCAGCACGGCGCTGCTGGCCCTTGTTGCCGCATCGACGATCAGCGGTGCTGGCCTCGCCGCAAGCACGGCCGATCCTTTCGCCGGCGTGCTGGATCACATGTATAACCTTGAGTTCGGGCCGGCCCGCCGATGGCTCGAAACCTGGACCCAGCAGCACCCCGAAGACCTGCGCGCCTGGAACTATCTGGCCGAATCGATTCTCGATCAAGAAATGCTCCGAGAGGGCTTGTTATCCACTGGCGCTTACGTAGATCGCGGCGAAGCCTTCCGCAAGCGCCAGAGGCCCCTCCAGGCCCGCTTTGAGGAGACGCTCTTCGCCGCGCTCAACAAGGCTCAGGAGCTGGCCGAACAGCGGCTGGCCCGGAATCCCCGCGACGCGGACGCGCTCTACTGGGCCGGCGTCCAACACGGCACGCGCGCTGAGTTCTACTTCGCGCTGGAGCGGAAGTACGTTGCCGCCGCCCACGAAGGTGTCGAGGCGCGCCGATACGAGCTGCGGCTCGCCAGGCTGGATCCGGCTGCCGCTGACCCTCTGCTGATCCTCGGGCTGGCCGACTACGCCCTGGGCAGTCTTCCCTGGTACGTGAAGGTCTTCCTGTCGGTAGCCGGCTTGCATGGCAACCGCGCGCGCGGCCTCGAAGAGATGGAACGCGCTAGCCGGGACGGCCATTGGGCGCGTGAGGACGCCAAGTTCGTTTTGGTAGCCATCTATCGGCGCGAGAAGATGTATCGCCAAGCTCTGGCCGACCTGGACGAACTGGCGCGATCGTATCCGCGCAACTACTTGCTGGACTTGGAAAGGGCCCGAATTTTCAAGGATCAGGGCGACTGGAGGTCCGCCGCTCAGGTGTACGACGGATTAGTCGCGCGCTTGGCATCGAACGATCCGGGCGGTCCGCAGTTGCCGGCCGCGAAGATTCTCTACCAGGCGGGACAGGCTTACGAACACCTCGGAGACTTGGAACGCGCGCTGCGCCTATATACCAAAGCCGGAAACCTGCCGGGCGACTCCCTGGAAATCGACCGCGCCCTGCTGGCCGCGGCGGCGATCGAGGCTCGCACCGGCCGGATGGCCGACGCCCGGCGAGACTATCAGCGTGTGGCCGCTGCCGTGCCGGACGCGCCGGAAGGCAGGTCGGCGGCGAGCGCACTGAAGGACTTGCACTGAACCGTTCCCGGAGTCAAGCAACGGGCGGAGGCTTGAAGCCGCCAGTCGCCCGCTCGATCTCCTCCGCAATGGCGAGCACCCGCTCCTCTTCCCACGGCCTCCCCACCACCTGCACTCCGATCGGCAAGCCTCCCGGCGCCTGTCCGACCGGAACCACGGCCGCCGGATTGCCGAGCACATTGAACCACTGCGTGTAGGTCATCACATCCGGCTCTCGAAGGTAACGCGCTACTCGTCCTGCGATCTGCCACTCGCGCTCCCCGTGACGAAATGCCGGGATGGAGCACACCGGACACAGCAGGACGGTAAAGCGGTTCATCTCGGCGAGGAACTGGGCGCGCAACGTGTCACGGGCTATCCAGGCGTTCATAAACGGTTCAAGGGCGAGGGGCGGGCCAGCTTCGACCAGGCTCATAAACTCTTTAAGAAGCGGGCTGATCTCAGCCTCGCGCCCGGCCACCGCCGGCTTCAGCACCAAGGCTCCCGCCTGTGCGAAGAAGGTCCACCAGAGGCGCCGCGCTTCCGCCAGCCCTCGGGGGCGAAACGGTTCCACCTCAAAGCCCGCCAGCCTCAAGGCTTCCGCGGCTCGGCGGACGGCGGCGCGCGTCTCGACGGTTACAGGGGTCTCGCCATCGTCTTCAAACCAGCCGATGCGCGTGGCGCGAAGCTCCCTCTCGGCCAGGGCGCGAACCGGCACAGGAGCGGCGCAGGCATCGCCGTCGTCGGGGCCGGCCATCACCTCCAGCATTAAACGTAAGTCACCCACGTTGCGAGCCATCGGGCCGACGACGCCGATCATCGCAAAAGGTCCGACTGAAGGAGGAAAGTGGCCGGTGGAGGGAATGCGGCCGGGCGTCGGTTTCAACCCGCAGATACCGCTGAAATGAGCCGGGACGCGAATCGAGCCGCCTCCGTCGCTGCCCACGCCCGCCGCCGCGCAGCCGCTGGCGATGGCCGCGGCTTCACCACCGCTCGAGCCGCCCGGGGTGCGCGACAGGTTCCAGGGATTGTGGGTACGGCCGTACAGCCGATTGTCCGTCTCGTAAGCCATCAGGAACTCGGGAGCGTTGGTCGTGCCGAGCACGATCGCCCCTGCGGCCTTGAGCCGGGCGACGAGCGGAGCATCCTGCTGGGCCACGTGGCCGGCGCGGAGCCGCGACCCGCACTCGGCGCGCAAGCCGGCCACCTGAAGGGAGCTTTTAATGCTGACGGGTACGCCGAGCAAAGCCCCTTCGGCGTTACCGGCTCTGAGAGCCGCCTCCGCATCGAGCGCCTGGAGACGGGCGCGCTCCGCGTCGACCTCGACGAAGGCATGGAGTTGCGGGTCGAGACGCTGGATCCGCTCGAGGTGAGCCTCCAGCAGCTGCCGCGGTGAAACCTCTTTCCGCCGCACCATAGCCGCCATTTGCGCGGCCGAAAGCCAGGTCAGCTCCTCCATTGCACGCTCCTTTTCACCCGCCCGCCGATCCGAAACGCGGTCTGGATGAATTCCCAGACGGCCGGGCATCGATCCCGGGCGGCCGCGCGGCGCATGAGGGTCGCCGCCAGCCGCCGCAGGTCGGCCGGCCGATCGACGTCCTCGAGCGGCTCCAGCAGTACCCAGGAGAAGCTTCGTGCGGCCAGATTGGCGAGCGTATCGTCGAGCGCGAAGCGGCTCCCCCAACGAATGCCGCTGAATAACCCTCGCCGGTAACGCCGCAGGCCGATCAGATAGTATCCGCCGTCAGGGCAGGGGCCAAGAACCGCATCGGCGCGGCGAAGGCTCTGCAGCGCCCGCTCGAGCGTGGGAGCTGACAGGCCGGGCGAGTCGGCGCCGATGATGATCGCGCTCGGGTGTCGCGCCAGGAGCTGCCGAAAGGCACCGGCGAGCCGCGCGCCGAAGTTCCGGCCCTGTTGCTGGAGAAGGGTGAAGCGGGACGATCCGCCAGCCACGCGGCCGCGGGCGAAAACGTACCGCGCCACGGGCCGGCGCAGTCCGGCCACCTTGCCGAGCGTGTCGCGCAGCATGGCCGCGTGCAAAGCGGCGGCCCCCCGCGCCCCCAGGAGGGGGATCAATCTGGTCTTGGTCGCCCCGGGTCTGGGTGCCCGCGCGAACACGGCGATCGCGGGGCGGCGGGGCGGCGTCTTGGGGCGCAGGGGTAACAACCGCAGGAATCTTCCGGCAGGGAGCCTGTCCGCGTCCTGCCGGCCGGTGAGTTCAGATAAACAGGTTCTCGTCTTCGCCCGCGGAGCGCGCCGTGGTGGCCCGCCGGCGCGCGAACAGGAAGTCAAGTCCGGTGCGGACTCCCGCCAGCACGGCCGAGACCTCCCGAACCGGAGCCATGACCTTGCTCTGCACAACCCCGGCCGTGGACTCGATGCTGGCGACGAGCCTTGAAACCAGCTCGTCGGCGCGCGCGATCTGCAAGCGACACCTCTCAAGCAGATCCGCCATCACCACGTCCGCCTGCCGCACGCGGTCTCGCAGCGTGCCCGTGACCTCGACTAGGTTCTCCCCCATGGCGCGGACAGGCCCGCGGGCGCTCTGGATGATCTCCGTCACACCCGCCGCTATCGGATCCACTATGGCCTTCGCCTCGGCGTGAATCTGCACGAATTCCCGATACCAGCGCCGGACGACCAGAAGCAGCCCCGTAATCACCACCGCCTGCGCCACAAACGCAATGGCAATGATGATGACAAACACCCTCAGCACTGTGTCATGGGCCATCTCAAACCCCTGGCGTCCCGTCGCCTAACGCGCCTGGGCCTTGCTCTTCTCTTCCTGGTACGCGTGCTTGCCGGCTTCCAAGGCCGCCGAGAGCTGCTCCTTCTGCTGGTTGACCAGTTCCTTCGCCTTTTCCACCAATTCCTCGGCTTGCTTGCGGAGCTCCTTGCTCTTGCCCGCCACGTACTCCCGGCCTTCCTCCGCCTTGCGCGTCAGCAACTCGCGCGTCTCTTCGCCCGATCGAGGCGCAAATAGCAGGGCCACGATGGCTCCGATGCCTAACCCGGCGAGAAAGTAGGTGAACTTCGATCCTCCATTGCCTTCACTCATGGCCATCCTCCCAATCCACTGATCAGTCGAACCTTATTAATAAACCATCCAGACTGTTTATCATGAGGTCGCCCTGGCCACCAAGTTTTTCCCCTTCTCCACCAGCTCTTCGGCGCTCCGCTTCCCCTTCTCCACCGCTTCCTCCGCATGCCGCCGAAGCTCGCGCCCCTTGTTCTCGATGTACTCCCTGCCCTTCTCCGCCTTTCGGCCAATCAGTTCCCGCGTCTCTTCACCGGACCTCGGCGCGAACAGCAGCGCAATAATGGCCCCGATGCCCAAACCGGCCAGAAATACCGTAATCCGTGACGGACCTTTTGAACTGCTCATAGTAGCCTCCCTCTCCGTCCCCATCCTACATATGATCCTTAACTTCCAGCTTGTCAATAGATTTATTACTAAACAGTCCGGACTGTTTATGTTTATCTGCCCTCCTGTCCGAAATGCGCGTAGATCATCCGCGCTTGCGCCGGCTTGACCACCTGGCTCAACTCCTCCGGCGACAGGGACTTGAGCGCGCGCACGCTCCCAAAGTGCGCCAGCAGCTTCCGGGCGGTCTTCTCGCCAATGCTGGGGATTTCCAATAGTTCCGTGGTCAGTTCTCGGCGCGACCGCCGGAGTCGGTGGAAACCGACGGCAAATCGGTGGGCCTCATCCCGAATCTGCTGAATTAGGCGCAGGGCGGGCGAGTGGGGATCGAGCGTCACCGGCTCTTGCTCGCGGCCCAGAATGTACAGAATTTCCTCCTTCTTGGCGATGCTGGCCATCGGCCGGTTGATGACCTGCAACTCCTCGAGGGCCTCGGCAGCCGCATGGAGCTGTCCGATTCCGCCGTCGATCAGGATCAGGTCCGGCAGCGGCTTTTGCTCGTCCCGCAGCCGCCGATAGCGCCGGCTGATCACCTCTTTCATGCTGGCCAAGTCGTCGTTCTGGGAAATGGCCTTGATGATGAACTTCCGGTAGTCGCTCCTTTTCATCTTCCCGTCTTCCCAAACCACCATCGAGGCCACGACGTCGCTGCCCTGGATATGCGATACGTCAAAGCATTCCACGCGCCGCGGCGGTTTTGGCAGGTCGAGCGCCTCGGCCAGGCTCTCGAGCATCTCGCGCCCCCCCGGTTTCCGCACGCGGAACCGCCGCTCGAAGGAATGGCGGGCGTTGCGGGCCACCAGCTCCATCAGGGCGCGCTTGCGTCCCGCCTGGGGCGTATGAATGCGCACCCGCTCGCCGCGTCTTTCGGAAAGAATCTCTTCCAGCACCTCGCGGTCGTCGAAATCCACCGGCACGTCGATTTCGCCGGGCAGATACTGCTGGTCAAGGTAAATCTGTTTCAGCAGCGACGAGAACAGGCTCGGAGCATCGAAATCGTCGAGGTCTTCCCAGAAAAACTCCCGGCGGTCGACGGCCCGTCCGCCGCGCACGTGAAACAGGTTGACGGCCACGAGCGGGCCTTCCCGGTGAAAGCCAAAGATATCGGCGTCGGTGCCCTCCGAACTGGCCATCTTTTGCCGTTCGCGGAGCTGCTCGAGCGTGGAAAGCTGATCGCGGTAGCGAGCCGCTTCTTCGTAAGCCTGGCGCGCGGAGGCCTCCTCCATCGCCCCCTTCAGTTCGCGGACGAGATCGTTCACCCTCCCCTCGAGCAGCAGCCGCACGCGCCGCACGTTCTGCGCGTACGCTTCCGGCGTCGTGTAACCTTCCACGCACGGACCCACGCAGCGCCGGATGTGATACTGCAAGCAGGGGCGCGGGTGGTAGCGGGTGAGATCGACGTTGCAGGAGGGCACGAGAAAGCAGCGATGAATAAGGTCCACCAGCCGGTAGGCGAGCCCGGCCGGAAAGTACGGCCCATAATAGGCCGAGCCGTCCCGCTTCAGGCGGCGGGTGACGTAAACGCGGGGGTAGCGTTCGGCCAGCGTCAGCTTGATGTAAGGGTAAGTCTTGTCATCGCGGAGCAGAACGTTGTAGCGGGGCTGGAACTGCTTGATGAGGTTGTTCTCGAGTGCCATCGCTTCGCGCTCGTTGTCCACCAGGATGGTTTCCAAGTCCCGCGCCGCCTCCAGCATCCGCTCCCGCTTCTCGTCGGCCGGCCGCGATTCCTGAAAGTAAGAGCGCAGCCGCTGCCGCAAGGACTTGGCTTTGCCGACGTAGAGGGGCCGGCCGGCGGCGTCCTTGAAGATGTAGACGCCGGGCGCACCGGGGGCGGCTTCCGCCCGGTCTTGCAGGGTTGAAACCATCAGGCGCTCCTTCCCTATCATTATGCGTCAGGCGGCGGGTTTTGCAACGCGGGCGGCCGGCCCGCCCCGGACCGGCTTGCCCTTACGGCAATGGCCGAAATATCGCCCAGTTGAGCCTCGCCGGGACCAGCCGCCGTTGCCTCGTCGGGTAAAGACGTCTGCCCTTCCGTTCATTGACACGCCGGCTCGATGCTTGCAGACTGATGCCGGCGAAGGTGGCCCTCTCGAGGCCGTCATCGGCAACGCTCAGGGCTGGTCACCCGAGTCGGCATTTTCCATCGCCGCGGACTGAACTCAAGAAGGGGAGAATGATCGCCATGAGGAGCAAGACCAGGTGGGCAGTGGTTTTGACCGGCGTCGCGTTGCTGGTCGCTTCTTCACCCATGTGGGCAGTAGGAACCTTCTATGACCTCAGCCAGTGCAGCAATGTCGTTTCGCCACCCAATGGATGTACGGCAGGGTCGGTGAACGGCGTCAACGGCATCCTGCTGACCAACGTGCCCGGCGTGAGCAAGGTCGTCTATAACAGCGCCACGGACAACATTCAGGCCGAAGCCTTTCAGTTGAGCAACGGAGCGAATGTCAACGTCTTTGACAAACGGGGGGGTGCCGATGAAACCGGGCTGGGCATCGACCCCAACCTGGAAATTCACGGTGAGATCAATCAGAACTTTGCCCTGGAATTATATATCCCGGGTCTCGGAAGCGGTTGGCAACTTCAAATCGAAAGTGAGCAACTGGGCGAGTCGGCGATCATCTGCCTGGAGTCCGGCTTTTCCGGCAACCCATCGGCGGCCGATTGCATCGCCTCCACGGGTTCCGGCTCCTCGGCCTCCGTCAATGTTGACCTGTCACCCTTGTTCACCGGAGGGCATTCCGGAAGCTATCTGGCCATCACGGGGGGAGGCAGCGGAGGAAGCGAAGACGTTTTGGTGGATGGCGTTACACCGACTCCTGAGCCGGGCTCGATGCTGTTGTTTGGTTCCGGCTTGCTTGGCCTCGGAGGCCTTCTGCGCCGGAGATGGTGCCGGTAGCCCGGTCTGAGGCCGGCTGAGTTCCAACCCCCTTTCAGCCTCGTCTGCGCACCGCCCTCGGCGGGATGCCGGTGAAGCGGCATCTCCCCGAAGGGCGGCTTCGGGAGCAGACGAAGAGAACTGACCACGAGGAGCCGCTCGCAGCCCCCGGATCACTTCCCTACTTCGGCGTTATCTTGCCCACAAGGCAATTTTCTGGCGGATTTCCTGGGCGGTTAGGAAAGGCTGTCCCGCTTGCTGGGCGGTGGTTGCATAAACCGGGTGCGTCGTACCGTGGTACGTCGGGCCGACGTACTTGGAGCCAACGTATTGATCCGCCGCCACCCGGCAGAACAGGCACCAGATCCTCGGGTAGCGCAGGTTCTGGCGATCGAGCAGAGTCAGCACCTGCCCTAGGGTGGTGCTCCGGTGGCGGCGAATGACGAGCACGTTGAACTTGGTGCCGTTCAGCAAGCCGGCGATGGCGTGCTTGCGGGGATCGCCTTCGAAGTAGCTTAGGTCATAGTCGTGTATGGTCGGCCCTGGATCGGGATTTTCGGCGGGCTGCACCAGTCCCTGAATGGCACTCCCTAAACCGGCCACCAAAGCGGTGCTGGACGGCGTACAAAAGGCAATCGCCGTGCCAAACGGTGTCATAATCGTGTTCGCCGACTTGAACCCATGACTGGATATGATTAGCGTGAACGTGGCGTTCGGCTTGCCGGAACTGATGATCGTGCCGACATGGCCCAGTGGCGTTTCCATGAGAGTCGCCTCCAAAGTGTAGTTCCATTTACGAACAATAACTCCTTCTTCCAGAGCATGGCCGCGATCGTCCAGCCGTCCTCGAGCGTACCTTTGCGACGCGAACTCAACAGAAACTCCCGGCCCCGGTTCGGAGGCCGGGCCGCGCCGAGGGCCGCCGCCCCTGCAACCCGGTCTTTCCTCATTCGGCATTCACAATTCCGCGCTCATCGTTCATAATTCATGCTTCCTTGAATATGACCGCCACTCCGCGACACGCCGTCACCCCTGCGGTGGAAGAGCAAGTGCTCGAGCTGGTGCGGGAACTCCTGCGCGAACTCGGGGCGCATGCGGCCGCCGCCCACACCACGCTCGATTCGTCTTTGGAGCGCGATCTGGGGCTCGGCAGCCTGGAGCGCGTCGAGCTCCTGGTGCGGGCCGAGGCGCGCTTCAACGTGCGCCTGCCTGATGAGGTAGCCGAGGAGGCGGAAACCCCGGGCGAGTGGGCGAAGGCTATTTTGGCGGGGGGGCGGCCGCAGGCCTCCGCGCCGCCCCGTTACCAGATCCGGCAGCCGGCGCGCGAGGCCCCGACGGCCCCCGAAACCGCCTCGACCTGGGTGGAAGTCCTGCGCCATCACGCCGAGCTCGAGCCGGAACGCGTGCACATCCACCTGCTCGAAGAAGAAGCCGGGCAGGACATCACTTACGGCCAACTGCTCGAGACGGCGTCGGCGGTGGCGGCCGGATTGGTTGCCAAGGGCCTCCAGCCCAACCAGACGGTGGCCATCATGCTGCCCACCTGCGCCGATTTCTTCTACGCCTTCTTCGGGGTGATGCTCGCGGGCGGCATCGCCGTGCCCATCTACCCTCCGGCGCGGCTGGACAAAATCGAAGAGTACGTCCGCCGCCAGGTGGCCATTCTCCGCAACGCCGAGGTTCGCTTTCTCATCAGTTTTGGCCAAGTCAAGGCTGTCTCGAAGATCATCGGGGTGAGCCTGCCGAGCCTGGTGGAAACAACCAGCGTGGAGGCGTTGCGCCGGGCGGGAGCCGGCGCTTCGCGGCGCCTGGAGGCTCCGCCTTCCGACACGGCGTTTATCCAGTACACCTCGGGCAGCACGGGAGATCCCAAGGGCGTGGTGCTGAGCCAGGCCAACGTGCTGGCCAACGTGCGCGGCATCGGCTGGGCGGTTAAGTTCCAGCCGAGGGACGCAGTGGTGAGCTGGCTGCCGCTCTATCACGACATGGGATTGATCGGCTCGTGGCTCTTCAGCGTCTATTTCGGCGCCCCGATCACGATCCTGTCGCCACTGGCCTTTCTGAGCCGTCCCGAGCGCTGGTTGTGGGCGCTGCACGACTCGCGCGGGACGCTCTGCCCGGCTCCCAACTTCGCCTACGAGCTCTGCGCCCGCAAGGTTCCCGATCAGGCGCTCGAAGGGCTGGATCTGAGCGCCTGGCGCGTCGCCATCAACGCCGGTGAAGCGGTGCTCCCCGGCACCTTGGAGCGTTTCGAAGAGCGCTTCAAACCCTACGGCTTCCGCGCCGAAAGCTTCGTGCCGTGCTACGGCCTGGCGGAATCCTCGGTCGCCCTGGCTTTTCCGCCGATCGACCGGCGTCCGGTGATTGACGTGATTTTCCGCGACCTCTTCGAGTCGGAAGGCCGCGCCGTGCCGGCGGGCAACGCGGGCTCCGCCGAGAACCGGGTACTCCGCTTCGTTCTGAACGGGAAGCCCTTGCCCGGCCATGAAATTCGTGTGGTGGATGGCGAGGGCCGGGACCTGCCGGAGCGCGTCCAAGGCCGAATCCTTTTCCGGGGTCTGTCGCGGACGCCGGGCTATTATCGCAACCCTGGGGCCACGGCCGCGGTCATGAGCGCGGACGGGTGGATGGACACGGGCGATCTGGGTTACTGGGCGAACGGCGAGATCGTGGTGACGGGAAGGTCCAAGGATCTCATCATCAAGGGCGGCCATAACCTGGTGCCGCAGGAGATCGAGCGCGCCGCGGCCGAGGTCCCGGGTGTGCGCAAGGGCTGCGTGGCGGCGTTTGGGACGCGCGAGGAGGCTACCGGAACCGAGAAGCTGATCGTCGTGGCCGAGACCCGGGCCACGGGCCGCGAAGAACGCGAGCGAATTGAGGCCGCGATCGTCCAGAGCGTGGACGCGGCGGTCGGCACGCCCCCCGACAGAGTGGTCCTGGTGGCTCCCCAGACGATCCCGAAGACTTCCAGCGGGAAGATTCGGCGTAGCGAGACGCGCCTCCGGTACGAAAGCGGGCGACTGGGCACCGGGCGGCGGCCTCCGTGGCTGCAGCTGGTCCGGCTCTGGCTGGGTAATTCCGGAGCTTGGCTAGGTAAGCGGATGGAACGCGCCGGCGGCGGACTGCGGAAGCTGTACGCTGCGGCCCTGCTGGCGTTCATGGGTTCGGCCACTGTGGCACTGAGCCGGCTGATGCCCGGTCAGCGGGCGGCTCAGAGCTTGGCGCGGCAAGCGGCGCGGGCGTTGCTGTGGCTCAGCGGGCATCGGGTGAGCGGGCCGCCCCGGGAAGCGATCGGCCGGCACCGGCCGGCGGTTCTGGTGGCCAATCGCGCCGCGCGGTTCGACCCCGTCGTCCTGGCTGCGGTGCTACCCGAACGCTTTCTGTTTGCCGACGCAGGTGCCCTGGCAGGTCTGCCGGCACGCGCCGCCCAGATGTTGAAACCCTTGGTCGTGCCGGAAATCAAGGGCGAGCGGAAGCCACCGGGCGGGACGCCAAGGGCACGCATCCGGAAGGCGCTCGAAAGCGGCCACACGGTGCTCGTGCTGTCGGACGGCCCGCCGAGCATCCCACCGCATCTGAGCCGCTACCGCTTGGACGCCCTGCAGGCGGCGGTGGCGACGGGGCGGCCGCTGGTGCCCGTTGCGATCCGCGGGACAGGACGTATCTTACAGATAGGAAGTCACTTAGTTCATCGCAGCGAGGCGAGAATCGCGGTAGGGGCTCCGATTCACGCCGAGCCCGACGGCGGTCGGGAATTGGTCAGCTTGCGGGACGCTCTGCGCGAGGCCATCGCGGAACTTTGTCGTTAAGTAAGTTATTGATAATATTAGACTTACGATTAGAATGGCGATATGGTAGGGGCTGTGATCCTGCGATTTGCCGTCTGCTTTGCGCTCGGATCCATTCCGTTTGCCGTGATCTCGATGCTCGGCACGGGCATCGACATTAGGAAGGTGGGGTCAGGGAATCCAGGGTTCAATAACGTCTTGCGGGTCAATAAGAAACGGGCGATCCTGGCCCTGTCGGGGGACCTGGGCAAAGGCCTTCTGGCCATCTGGCTGGTGGTGCGGGCGTGGCCTGCGCCTTTGTCGCCGATTAGCGCGGTGGCGCTCGGCTGGCTTTATGGATTTGGCGCCGTGCTCGGACACTGCTTCTCACCATTCCTTAAGTTCAATGGCGGCAAAGGGATAGCGACGTCCGCGGGAGTCATGCTGATCCTCTATCCTCGCTGGGCGGTCATTGGATTGGCGTACTTTACTGCCGTGCGGCTGGCGGGTGCCAAATTGAAATGGAGAGAGGCCGGAACTATCGCATCCTTAACCACTTGGGTGCTGTTTACGCTGCTCATGTTGCTCTTCGTCGGCCGCCTTGACGCTCTTTATGCCGCTCTCATGACGCTGTTTCTCGTCTGGCGGCATCAGTCGAACCTGCGGCGGCTGAAGTCCGGCGAATCGCCCGCTCTCGGAGCGGAAGCCATCGGGAGGGAGAAGGGCGCCTGATCGTGATGAATAAAAACCATACTTATTTGCAACAGCTTAGCAGGATCTATGGCTCGTCTAGCCTTCTATGACTTGGATGGCACCCTGGTTTCAGGCAACGTTGTTGAACGCTACGCCTTCTTCGTTCGCCACCTGCCTTCAAAAGTCCGGGCGATTCTGAAGTTCTCGAAGTTGCTGGCTAGCCTCCCCCTTTACGCCGGTCTCGATTTCTATTCGCGGGGGGTTTTTAACCGAGTGTTCTTCCGAGCCTATCGCGGCATGGACGAAGGGTGGCTGCGATCGATGGAAGCAGCTTTGTTTCAACGAGTTATACTGCCGAGCCTGTACCCGGGCGCCAAGCCCTTGGTCGATTGCGACCGCGCCGCCGGATTCCATCCCGTGCTGGTAACGGGCGAACTCGATTTCGCCGTCGCGCCGCTCGCCGATTACTTCGGATTCGAAGCCGTTGTCGCCAACTCGTTGATTTTCAAAAATGGTGCGGCAACCGGCGAGGTTGCCCAACCCTTGGTGGCCGGCCGCGAGAAGGTTGGGGCTATCCTCCGCCTCTGCCGCGAACGCGGCGTGGCTCCCTCGGACTGCAAGGCTTACTCTGATAGCTTCTCCGACGCCCCCATGCTAGAATCCGTGGGTTATCCTGCGGCTGTGAACCCGGATCGGCGCTTGCGGCGTGTGGCGGCTGAGCGTGGCTGGCCCATCCTGGATTTGAAAGGAAACCACCATGTCCGAACCGGCTGACAGAGGCGGCGCGGCGGCTGCCGGGCCCGATTCCGCCCGGCCCGAGCCAAGTTTCGGCTTTCCGATTCCGGACTTTGGCGATCCGGCGCCCAACGCCGTCGGACGCCGGGCGTTGGTGCCGCACGAGGGTTGCGTGGTTCACCTCGAGGCGAACTCTGCGCCGCGCCTGATGTGGTTCGGAGAGGACCTGCTGGCCGTCAAGTTTCCCGCCGGGACGCGCGTGATGTACCCTAAGCCCACCGTCCCGGGCCTCACGGACTTTGACGCCGCCATCCGTTACGCCATTGCCCACCCCGAAGGCATGGAGCCGCTCGCCGCCCTGCTGCGGCCGGGCATGAAGGTTACGATTGCCCTCGATGACATCTCTCTGCCCCTGCCCCAGATGGTGCGGCCCGACGTCCGGGAGTCCGTCTTGAGGGTTCTTCTGCCGCTGCTCGCCGCAAAAGGGGTCGACGACCTCCACCTGATCATCGCCACGTCGTTTCATCGCCGCATGCACGAATTCGAGATTCGGCGCGTCGTCGGATCGAGGATTTTCCGGCAATACTATCCGCACCGCCTTTACAACCACGACGGCGAAGCTCCCGGCGGCATGGTCGAGCTGGGCACCACCGATCACGGCGAGCGCGTGCGCCTCAACCGCCGCGCTGCCGAATCGGACCTGCTGATCTATGTCAACATCAACCTCGTGCCCATGGACGGCGGCTCGAAATCCGTCGGCGTGGGGCTGTGCGACTATCCGACGCTGCAGGCTCATCACACGCCCCAGACCATTCGGGCCTGCGACTCCTATTTCGATCACACCCGCTCGGCCATGAACCGCTCCTGCGACCGCATCGGCCAGGTCATCAATCGCCATCTGAAGGTGTTTCATATCGAAACCGTCCTCAACAACCGCATGTTCGATCCCCGGCTGAGGTTTTTCACGCGCCCCGAGGATCGCTACAGCGCCGCTGACCGCGCCCTGTTCGCCGCCACGCGGCGCGCCCTGAGCCGGTTGCCGCGGCCTTGGAAGCGCCGGATGCTGTTTGCCGTTCCAGCGCCGTACCAGCCCATCGCCGTCCACGCCGGAGCCACGCTGCCGGTGCACGAGAAGACGCTGGCCTACTGCTATGCGCAGTATTGCTGTCCGATGGAGGGCCAGAGCGATGTGGTGGTCTACGGCATTCCGTTTATCTCGCCTTACAACGTCAACTCCATTTTGAACCCGCTGCTGGTGCAAGTCATGGCGCTCGGATATTTCCATAACATGTACCGCGGCATGCCGGTGGTGAAGAAGAACGGCGTGCTCATCCTCACCCATCCCCTTTACGACGAGTTTCATCCCCGGCACCATCCCTCCTACATCGAGTTCTTCCACCGCATCCTGCCCGAAACCCGCGACGCGCTCGAGTTGCAGCGAAAATACGAGGAGGAATTCGCCCGCCATCCCGATTACATCCGCCTCTACCGCACCGGCAACGCCTATCATGGCGTCCATCCGTTCTACATGTGGTACTGGGGCGAGAACGGGCGGGCGCACGTCGGCAAGGTGATCTGCGTGGGCGCGGAGTCGAAACGCGCCGCCGAAATCATGGGCTGGGAAACCGCTCCGAACATGGACGAGGCGCTCGACAGAGCCCAGTCCTACCTCGGCCGCAAGCCCAGTATCACCCTGATGCACTTCGCTCCCATCCTGATGGCCGACGTGGCCGGGACGCCGCAAAGCGTCTGATCGGCGAGCGAAGCCCGCCCGTTATACAATGAATTCTTGCCGCTCCTCATGGCGGAGGCGGCGGCTGGGCCAGCCGCCGCGCCGCGGCACGCGGACATGAAACCCATTCTCGTCACCGGGGCCACGGGATTCCTCGGCCGGCATCTGGTTGAACAACTGCAAACGTCGCTCCGCCGCGAATCCCCCGCGCCGGTTGCCCGGCTGCGGCTGCTCTACCGCGGGCCGTCGCCCGGGCCGGCCGACCCGGCCATCGAGGTGGTGCGCGGCGACGTCACCTCGCGCGGCGATGTGGAGCGCGCTGCCGAGGGAGCGGGCGAAATCTATCATCTGGCGGGCGTCGTGTCCCGCGATCCGCGCGACGCCGAGCTGCTCTACCGGGTCCACGTCGAGGGCACCCGCAACGTGTGCGAGGCGGCGCTCCGGCACGGAGCCGGCAAGGTCGTGGTGGTCTCGTCGTCGGGCACGATCGCCGTGAGCCGCGAGCCGGTGGCCCGCCACGAAGAGTCCGGTTACCAGCACGACCTCGTCGGCGACTGGCCGTATTACCTGAGCAAGATTTTCGCCGAAAAGCTGGCCTTGCGGTATTTCGAGCGCGAGCGGCTGCCGGTGGTGGTGGTGAATCCGAGCCTCGTGCTCGGCCCGGGCGACGAGCGGAATTCTTCGACCGGAGACGTGGCGCTGTTTCTGAAGGGGCAGATTCTGGCCTTGCCGCGCGGCGGCTTGAACTTTGTCGACGCCCGCGACGCCGCCGCCGGCCTGATCGCGGCGATGCGCCGGGGGCGTCCGGGCGAGCGCTACCTGCTCGGGGCGGTCAACTGGAGCTTTCGGGAGCTGATCGCCCAGACGGCGCGGATCGCCGGCCGGCGGCCGCCCCGACTGCAGCCTTCGCTCCGAACTTCGCTCTGGAGCGCCCGCCTGCTCCGCCGGCTTTATCGGCTGGCCGGCCGGCGGTTCGAGCTCGACGACGAATCCATCAAGATGTCGGCGCTGTTCTGGTATTGCGACACGGCGAAAGCGCGCCGCGAACTGGGATTTCAGACGCGCGACCCGCTCGAGACGTTGCGGGCCACGGTCGACGACTTGCGCCGCCGCCGGGGAAAACCGGAAAATGAATGATCGAGGCCAGGCTCGTCGGCCGGGGCGGCTCGGCCGGTCTTCGTGAGTCACGATGAGCGACACGCGGCGCATGGCCGCCATTGTCAATCCGCATTCGGCGCGCGGCCAGACGGCCCGTCGCTGGGGCGAGCTCTCGCAGGAGCTCGAGCGGCGGCTGGGCCCGGTGACGGCACGCTTCACGGAATCGGCCGGCCACGCCACGCGCCTCGCCCGCCAGCTCCTCCAGGAAGGCTTTGACCTGATCATCGCCGTCGGAGGAGACGGCACGATCAACGAGACGGCCAACGGCTTTATTGAAGACGACCGGCCCGTGCGGCCCGCCGCCTGCCTGGGCCTGCTCCCGCTCGGCACCGGCGGCGACTTTCAGCGCACGGTGGGCGTACCGTCGCGGCCCGCCGAGGCCATCCAGATTCTGGCCACCGGAGCGCCCCTCGAGATCGACATTGGGAAGATTTGCTACACCAATCCTCGCGGCGCGGCCGAATCCCGCTATTTTGTCAACCTGGTCAGCTTCGGCATGGGCGGGGACGTGGCCGAACGGTCCAAGAACTTCCTGACGCCGCTCGGCGGCAAGGCGGCGTTCTTCTGGGCGACGCTCGTCACCATGCTCGACTATCGCGGCCAGCGCGTCGAGCTCGAGCTCGACGGACAGCCTTTGCCCCAGCCCTGCTTCATGACCAACGTGGCGGTGGGCAACGGCGAGTTTCACGGCGGCGGCATGCATCCCTGCCCGAAGGCGCGGCTCGACGACGGCTGGCTCGACGTGACCGTGATCGATTATCTGAATCTCTTCGAGCTGCTGCGTGATATCCGCGTCCTCTATTCCGACAACGTTTACCGGCATCCCAAGACGCATCATTTCCGCGCCCGCCGGCTGGTGGCGAGAAGCGACGAACGGACGCGCATCGAAGTGGATGGCGAGGCCTTGGGCTCGCTGCCGGTCGAGATCACGCTGCTGCCCCGGCGGCTCCGGGTCATCGTTCCCCGCGCCCGCCCGCCCGCGAG
>CADDZC010000028.1 GCA_902812365.1 Acidobacteriota bacterium
CCCCCGCTCGGGCGGAAACGGCCGAAGCGCTCCGCTGGGCGGCCCGCGAGGGGCGCGACGGAGGCGGCCGCCGGTCGGAAAGCCGCCGCGTCGAGTTTCGCGACGTGAGCTTCGCCTATCGCGACGGCCATCGGGTGATCGAGCATATTTCCTTCACGCTGGAGCCGGGCGAGACCGTAGCCGTCGTGGGCCACACCGGCGCCGGCAAAACCACCCTGACCAATCTTCTTCTGCGCTTTTACGACATCCAGGAAGGTGAAATCCGCTTGGCGGACGTCGACATTCGCCGCCTCCGCCTGCACGATTTGCGGCGCAACTTCGGCTTGGTCTTGCAGGACCCCTTCCTGTTTTCGGGCACCATCGCCTCGAACATCCGCTTGGGAAGCAAAGACATCAGTGACGACGAGGTGCGCGAAGCCGCGCGGCAGGTGGGCGTGCTCGACTTCATTGAAAGCCTTCCCCGCGGGTTTGAGGAGCCCGTCAAAGAGCGCGGCGCCACACTTTCCACCGGCCAGAAACAATTGCTCTCCTTTGCTCGCGCCCTTGCCCATCGGCCGCGCATTTTGATACTCGACGAGGCGACCTCGAGCGTTGATCCCGAGACCGAGCACATGATTCGCGAGGGGCTGCGTCGGCTGCTCCAAAACCGCACCTCGCTGGTGATTGCTCACCGCCTCTCGACCATCCGCAACGCCTCGAAGATCATCGTCATGCATAAGGGCCGCATCCGCGAAATCGGCACGCACCAGGAACTGCTGGCCCGGGGCGGCATTTACTCCAAGCTTTACCAGCTCCAATACAAAGATCAGGAGGCTGTAGCCCATCGAGCCGAGCCGGTTGAGCGCCCCGGGTAAGCCCGGAGGGCGGGCCCGGAACCCGGCTCCCCCAATGCCACCTCGCCGCATCCAATCAGAACGTCGCGGAATGGCCGGGTGGCGAACCTGATGCTGCTCTCGCGCGGGACGAAGATGCGCCGTCGTTTGAAGCCGTCTGAACAGGCCCCGCTGATCCTTTCTGGCTAGGGCCCCAAGTGGAGGCTGGCCGCGCTGCTGATCGCCGGGGTCGCGGCCCTCTGTTCCCTTCCCACCCGGCCGCCCGAGGCTTCCAGCGCCCCAGACGCTGAAGCGCTCCTCGCCCGCGGCGTTTGACCCGCGCTTGCACCAAGCGCGGCCCCATCCCGGGCAGCAGGCTGTGGCGCGCAACCTTTTGCGCCTTAACCGCGGCAGCACCATCCGTGAATCCCACCGCGGCTGCACCCGCTTCCAGGATGCTTACAGCTTGCGCTGCATGCCGCAGGTGCACGGCGCGGTGCGTGACGCCCTCGCCTACGCCCGCCGGGTTTTCGAAATCGAAATGAATTCGGCGACGGACAACCCCCTGGTGTTTGCGCAGTCCGGCGAGGTGATCTCGGGCGGCAACTTTCATGGGCAGCCGCTGGCCACGGCGCTTGACCTCATGGCAATCGCGCTGGCACAGTTGGGGGGAATCAGCGAACGCCGCATCGACCGCATGGTCAATCCTTTGACCTCGGATCTTCCACCCTTTCTGGCCGCCACTCCCGGCATCGAGTCGGGAATGATGCTCTTGCAGGTGACGGCCGCGGCCCTGGCTTCGGAGAACAAGGTTCTGGCGCATCCCGCCTCGGTAGATTCCATTCCTACCTCGGGCAACAAAGAAGACTTTGTCAGCATGGGTATGACGGCCGCCCTGAAGCTCCAGCCCATCGTGGCGAACGTCACCTCCATCCTGGCGATTGAGCTCCTGGCGGCGTGCCGGGCGCTCGACTTCCTCGCGCCTCTGCGCACGGGCAGGCTGGCGGAAAGAGCACGGGCGCTCGTCCGGCGCGTCTCACCGGCCAGGCCGGAAGACCGGCCCTGGAACGCGGACGTCGCGCGCGTAGCGCAAGAGATCGAGCGCGGAAGTTTTGCCAGGGTACTGCGAACGTCCGCCGGGCGCTGACGGCCGGGGTGCCATCCCTCATTCGCCCAACAGGAGTAGAGAGTCCATTTTTTCCTTGACAGGCGCACTGAAGCCAATTAGTCTACTTATATGATAGACTCAATAGAAGTTCGAGTAAAAGGGTATAGGACGGCGTTCCTGGCGGCTGCGGCGATGGCGATCGCGCTCCACGCCAGGTCGGCGGCGCCGCCCGATCGGGTCGTGACACTGCTCAACGTCTCTTACGACCCGACGCGCGAGCTGTACCAGGATATTGACCGGGCGTTCGCCGCAACGTGGAAGGCCCGGACCGGCCAAGAAGTGGTCATCCACCAGTCTCACGGGGGATCCGGGAAGCAGGCGCGCGCGGTGATTGATGGTCTTCAGGCGGACGTCGTCACCCTGGGTCTGGCCTACGACATTGACGAAATTGCAGAGAGGGCTGGGCTCTTGCCGCGCGATTGGCAGTCGCGCCTTCCTTACCGCAGTTGCCCGTTCACCTCGACCGTCGTCTTTCTGGTACGCAAGGGCAATCCGAAGCGAGTGCGGGACTGGGATGACCTTGTGCGGCCGGGAATCGCCGTCATTACACCCAACCCCAAGACCTCGAGCGGTGGGCGCTGGAACTACCTGGCAGCTTGGGGATACGCCCTGCGGAAACAGGGTGGAAACGAAGGGGCCGCCCGCGATTTCGTAAGCCGCCTCTATCGGAATGTGCCGGTGCTCGATAGCGGCGCCCGCGGAGCGACGGACACCTTCGTCCAGCGAGGGCTAGGGGATGTGCTTATCGCCTGGGAGAACGAGGCCCTGCTGGTGGTGAAGGAGCTCGGTCGGGGCCAGTTTGAGCTCGTGACGCCGTCGGAGAGCATTCTCGCCGAGCCGCCCGTCAGTTTGGTAGACAAGGTGGTGGACCGGCGCGGTACCCGGGCGGTGGCGCAAGCGTACTTGGAATTCCTCTACTCCGAAGAGGGGCAGACCATCGGGGCCCGCCACTACTATCGGCCGCAACTTCGGTCGGTGGCCGCCCGTTACGCCGCCCAGTTTCCACGCCTCAGACTCTTCACCGTCGATGAAGTTTTTGGCGGCTGGCAGAAGGCCCAAAGGACGCACTTCGCTGACGGAGGCATTTTCGACCAAATTTATCAGCCTGGTCGCTGAGCAGAGCCGGACGGATGTCCATGAGACGCTGGCTAATCCGGATACTCCTGGGGGTTTACGGCGCGGAAGCGCTCTCAGGCCTGGCCTTGTTGGGTGTGGTCCTCCGCGCCCGGTTCAGAAGGCGGTACCCGCCCCGCGGGGCAACCCTGCACGGTAAGCGTGTCCTGCCGGGTTTCCGTGTGGCGCTGGGCTGGACCGTTTTCTACCTCCTCCTGATCGTGCTGATTCCTGTCTCGGCGCTTTGCCTTAAGGCCGCGTCGCTAAGCTGGCGCCAGTTCTGGTCAGCGGTTACATCAGCCCGTGCCCTGGCTGCATACCGCTTGAGTTTTGGCGTGTCACTCGCGGCGTCGCTGATTGACGGCGTCATCGGCTTGCTGCTGGCCTGGGTCTTAGTGAGATACCGCTTCCCAGTGCGCCGCCTACTCGATGGACTCGTAGACTTGCCTTTGGCCCTCCCCACCGCTGTCAGTGGGATTGTTCTCACGACGCTCTACGCGCCCCACGGTTGGATCGGCCGGCGCCTGCAGCCGCTCGGCATCAAGGTGGCTTACACCCCTTTGGGGATCGTTGTTGCCCTGATCTTCATCGGCTTGCCCTTCGCCGTCCGCACCATCCAGCCGGTGTTGCAGGACCTCGATCCGGAGATCGAGGATGCTGCCTTGAGCTTGGGCGCTAACCTCTGGCAGCGGTTCTACCTCGTTATCTTGCCCGAACTGCTTCCAGCGTGGCTGACGGGTGTGACCCTTGCCTTCGCGCGAGGCTTGGGCGAATACGGCTCAGTAGTCTTCATAGCCGGCAACATGCCCATGCGCACGGAGATCACTCCTCTGCTCATCATGACCCGGCTCGATCAGTATGATTACGCGGGGGCGAGCGCTCTGGCCGCCGTCTTCCTGGCGGTGTCCCTCGGCTTGTTGCTCGGGATGAATGCCATGCAGCGGCGCAAGAGCGTGCTGCCAATCTTAATGTGACGGAAAGCGATCGAGGCAACCGATGGCACGAATCGCAACCTTGCAAGCCTGGGTAAGCCCCAGCGGCGCTGCTCCGCGCCGCGATCCAGCTTGGGTGCGTTGGACGCTAGTAGGTACAGCGGTCGGCTTGATGGGGCTGTTTCTCGTGCTGCCGCTGGCCGCCGTGTTCGCCTACGCGCTGGAGAAGGGAGTTGCTGCATACCTCGCTGCTATTTGCGAGCCCGAAGCGTGGTCTGCTATCAAGCTGACCCTGCTGGCCGCCGGCTTTGCCGGGCCACTCAACTTGGTGTTTGGGCTGGCAGCGTCGTGGGCTGTGGCGCGCTTCGACTTCCCCGGAAAGAGTCTGCTCCTGACGCTGATCGATATTCCCTTCACTATCTCGCCGGTCATTTCCGGAATGCTCTTCGTGCTCCTCTTTGGTGCGCAGGGCTGGTTTGGCCGCTGGCTGACCGATCACGATCTCAAGATCATCTTCGCAGCGCCGGGGATCATTCTTGCCACAACCTTCGTCACTTTGCCCTTCATCGCCCGCGTATTGATCCCCCAGCTTGAGTCCACGGGAGCGGAGGAGGAGCAGGCTGCTCTCACGCTAGGTGCCAGCGGCTGGCAAATGTTTTGGCGCGTGACGTTGCCCAACCTGAAATGGGCCCTGCTCTATGGCGTAATCCAGGCGAACGCGCGGGCCATGGGCGAGTTCGGTGCGGTATCTGTGGTCTCGGGGCATATCCGGGGCGTCACCAACACTCTGCCCCTTTATGTCGAGATTCTGTATGACGACTACCAGTTGGTTCCCGCCTTTGCAGTGGCCTCCCTTTTGACTGGCCTGGCCCTGGTGACGCTAGTGGTGAAGGGCGTCGTCGAATGGAAAGCCAGCCGAGAGCATGGCGGCGCGCCGGAGCTCGCAAGCTTGGAAGAGAGGGCCGCATGACCATTGAAGTGCGCAACCTCAGCAAGAGTTTTGCAGCCTTCCTAGCCTTGGATCGCGTCAACCTGCGCGTTGAGACAGGAGAGCTTGTCGCCCTGCTTGGGCCGTCCGGCTCGGGCAAGACGACCCTCTTGCGCGTGATCGCCGGCCTGGAATTTCCCGACCGCGGCGAGGTGCTACTCGATGGCCGCGACATGACGGCGCAAAACGCCCCGGCTCGCCGCGTGGGTTTCGTCTTTCAGCACTACGCCCTCTTCCGCCACATGACCGTGTTCGAGAACGTTGCTTTCGGCCTCTCCATCAAGCCCCGCCGCGAGCGGCCCCCGACTTCCCAGATCCAGGCTCGAGTTTGGAAGCTTCTCAAGCTAGTGCAGCTTGACGCGCAAGCGGATCGTTATCCGTCCCAACTCTCCGGCGGCCAGCGCCAGCGCGTGGCCTTAGCCCGCGCGCTCGCTGTTGAGCCGAAGGTGTTGCTGCTCGACGAGCCCTTTGGGGCACTCGACGCCAAAGTGCGGCTCGAGCTTCGCCGCTGGTTGCGGCGGCTCCACGACGAGCTTCGCATCACCAGCGTCTTGGTTACCCACGACCAAGAGGAAGCGCTCGAAGTTGCGGACCGCGTAGCGATCATGAACCGCGGCCACATCGAGCAGGTCGGCACCCCGGAGGAAGTCTATCACCGGCCGGCGAGCGCTTTTGTCTACGAATTTTTGGGAAATTTCAACCTCTTCCACGCCCGGCTTAATGCGTGGCAGACCGGCAGTGACGCACTTGGCGACGGCCCCCTGGGCGGTAGCGCGGATCGACCTATCGTTTACGTCCGCCCTCACCTTTTGCACATTGAGCGGCGGCCTTGCGGCCAGAATCGGGTGGTAGCCCGGGTTGAGCGGATCAACTCGGCAGGCCCTCTGGTGAAGGTTCAGCTGGCAACCGACACGGGCGAGACCCTGGAGGCTGCAATCTCCCATGATCGTTACGCCGAGCTTCAGCTGAGAAAGGACGACGCCGTCTACGTCAGCCCCCGCGAGCTCAAGGCGTTCTAGCCGCCAGCCCAAGGGGTGATCGAGCGGCCAGCGCGCTAGAGCATCGATGCGAACCATTCTCATCGTCGGCGGCGGGGTCAGTGGCACGTTGGTAGCCGCAGGCCTTTTGCGCGCAACCCACCCGCTGCACATCGTGGTAGTGGAACCTCGCCCAACCCTCGGCCGCGGCCTGGCTTATTCCACGCGTTGTTGCGCTCACCTGATGAATGTGCCCGCGGGCAAGCTGAGTCTGGTGGAGGAACAACCTAATCATTTCGTTGAGTGGCTGCGTGAGAACTTCTACTCCTGGGCAACAGATTATAGCTTCGTACCGCGCTCGGTCTACGGACGGTATGTCGGTGATTTCTTCGCCGTGCGCCGGCGTGCGGCACGGCCCGATGTGGACCTGCAGCACGTCCGTCTCGAAGTGATCCGGATGGAACGGAAGGCGGCTGGTTACAGGGCTTACCTCTCGGACGGATCCAGCCTGAGCGCAGACGCTGTCGTTTTGGCCACGGGCAATCCCCCACCTTCCGACGAGGTAATCCCCGAAGGTCCGTTTCGCCGCAGTGGGCGTTATTTTCCCAGCGCCTGGCACCCGGGCGCGCTCGAGTGCGTGAATCAGCATGGGGCGGTGCTGCTCCTGGGTTCGGGGCTCACGGCAATCGACGCGGCTGTGTCCTTGGAAGAGAGCGGGCACCGCGGGGTGATCCATCTGGTCTCGAGGCACGGGCTCCTGCCCCGCGCCCATCCTCGGCGCAGGCCCGCTAACGCACTCGGATTTGGCCTGCGGCCAGCGCCACTCCGCCAGCTGGTAGCTCAGGTGCGCCGGGAAGCGGCACGGACGGGGACCGGGGGTTGGTACCATGTTATGGATGCCTTGCGTGCCGATACACCACGGTTGTGGCAACGGCTGACTACCGAGGATCAGCGCCGCTTTCTTCGGCATGTCCGCGTTTACTGGGACGTGCACCGGCACCGCATGGCTCCTGATGTTGCGTCCATGATTGCGCGGATGACGGAGCAGGGCCGCGTGCAGGTACACGCGGGCCGCATCCAGCAAGTCCACCTAGGCCCCGCCGGACTTGAAGTGGAAGTGAGACCGCGAGGTCGGCCCAGCCCCAAGTGCCTCAGCGTCGATCGGCTGATCAATTGCACTGCGCCCGAGTCTGACTATCGCAAGCTGAAACACCCTCTATGGACCAGCCTCTTTGCGAGCCGCCTCATTGACGCCGGACCGTTGGGAATGGGTCTTAAAACCACTGAGCAGGGAGAGCTCGTCAGCCCGGACGGACGCGTGCTCGCCGGCCTCTTCACCCTGGGGCCGCCAAGGCTCGGCTAGGGCGCGTGGCCACGGGCAGCGCCGGCGGCCGATTCCGGTTCGTCACCGCCGAACGGCCCGCGCGCGTGGCGGTGGATGAGGACGAGATTTTGGCCGTCACCCGCTGACGGCCGCTCGCGCGGGGCGAACGTCGGTCACATGACGCGCTCGTGGAGGTAGCCCGCGGCGCGCAGCGCGGAGCAGATTTCGTCAATGTGGTCGGGGCCGCGCGTTTCCAGCTTCACGTCAATGACCGCGTCTCCCAGGCTGACGCCGAAATGGGCGTGATCGTGGCTGGTTTGGACGATGTTGGCGCGATGCCGGGCGATGACGGCGGTCAGGCGGTGCAGCGAGCCGGGATGATCGGGCAGATGAATCCGCAACCGCACCAAACGACCGTCCTTGACGAGACCCCGCTCGATGATCCGCGACAGTACGTTCACGTCGATGTTGCCGCCCGACACCACGACCACCGCCGAACGGCCGGCGGCGGCCGGCCGGCGGTGCAGGAGCGCCGCGAGTGCGACCGCGCCGGCGCCTTCGGCCACCGTCTTTTCATGCTCCAGCAAGAGCAGGATGGCGTTGGCGATCTCTTCTTCGTCGACGGTCACGATGTCATCCACGTAACGGCGCACGAGCGCCAGCGTGCGCTCGCCCGCCGAGCGAACGGCAATGCCATCGGCCAGCGTGGCCGCGGGCTCCAGCTCGACGACGCGGCCAGCGGCCACGGCCGCCTGCATCGACGGCAGTCGCGCCGATTGCACTCCAATGACCCGCGTGCGGGGCGCGAGTTCCTTGAGCGCGCAGGCCATGCCGCCAATCAAACCGCCGCCGCCGACCGGCACCAGAACCGTTTCCACCTGCGGGCACTGGCGCAGAATATCCAGCGCCAGTGTGCCTTGCCCGGCGATCACGGCATCGTCGTCGAAGGGATGAACCCACGTCAGGCCCGTTTCCTGCGCGTGCTCGATCGCGCTTCGGTAGGCTTCGTCGTAAGTGGCGCCGTGAAGCTTGACCTCCGCGCCGTATTCGCGCGTCGCCGTCACCTTGATGAGCGGCGTCGTTTCCGGCATCCAAATCACCGCCCGCAAGCCGTGGCGCGAGGCGTGATAGGCGACGGCTTGGGCGTGGTTGCCCGCCGAGGCGGCGATCAGCCCGCGCTGCCGCTCCTCGGAACTGATTGTCAGGATTTTGTTGAGCGCGCCGCGCTCTTTGAACGAGCCGGTGCGCTGCAGATTGTCGAGCTTCAGGCAGACGCGCGCGCCCGTCAGGCGAGAGAAGCGCTCGGAATAGGCGCACGGCGAATCGTAGATGGCGCCCCAGATGCGGGCTTGAGCTTCGCGGATGTCGTCGAGGCTAATCATGCGGAGCGCCATTTCGGGCCGCGCGGCGCACGGGTTCTTCTTTCTCTCACGATTGTCCGCAGCCGTCAACCTGCCGATGGAATTTCTTCCCTGGTTCCGACGCGCGCGCCAGCCGCTGGATTGGCGCCGAGGCTAACCGGATTGTGGTAGAAACGAATATCTCCCGTGCTGTCAATAACCTAGTGGCTTTCAATCGGCTCTGCCTCGGCGCGCCGGCGGATTTTCAATCCCTTACGGGCTATTCGGACCCCGCATGTTTCGTTTAAATCTATGGTTTTCAAAAACCTAGTGGCTTTCAGGCGGGGCCCCTACGTATTTTCAATAACTTAGCGGCTTCGTTTCTGAGGCGAAGCCGCTAGCTTAATTATTTTCAACAACATAGTGGCTTCACCCCCCACCCCCCAGGGGGTCTCCGCACCGCTCGCCCCCTTGGCCCGAGGGGCTGCTCAAGAGGCGGGCTGGGCGAGTTCGGAAAGCGAGGATGGCCGCTGGCAGCCGAGTCGCGGAGTCATTGGGAGGACGGCCGGGGACGGCGGCGGGCGGAAGAGTACGGTGGCAAGGGCGCATTGTTAACGGAATAGTATATCGGCTTTATATTGTTGTCAAGCGCTTTTCAGGCCCGCCGGTCGAGGCGCTTCGTCGCTTTTGCCTCTCGTCAATCTTTTCCGTTACAATGATTGCTGATGCCGCGAGAATCCGAGACTGACGGTGAAAAACGCCTTCCACGAAGCTTATCTGCTCCACGCCGAGTACACCAACAACCGCACCAAACACTTTTCGTTTGAATTGCGGAACGGGAGCCAGTTTGACTACCTGCCCGGCCAGTTTATTTCGATGGCGGCGGAGTTTGGCGGCAAGCAGGTGCTGCGGTCTTACTCCATCGCCTCGTCGCCGCATCACGATAACCGCTTCGACCTGTGCCTGAACATCGTTCCCCACGGCCTGGTCTCGCCCTGGTTGTTTCATTTGCAACCCGGCGACCGGATCGAGTTTTGCGGGCCTTTCGGCCTGTTCACGCTGCGGGAGCCGCTGGACTCAATTTCGGCCTTCATCGCCACGGGCACGGGCATCGCTCCTCTGCGGGCGATGCTGCAGTACTTGTTCCAGCAGCCGGGCGCGGGGCCCGGTCCCGACAAGGAAATATGGCTGATCTTCGGCGTGCGGGAAGAAGCGGACATTCTCTATCGCCGCGAGTTTGAGCAGATGGCCCGCGACCACCCCAATTTCCGCTTCATCCCCACGCTGAGCCGCCCGGGCCCCGGATGGAAGGGCCACACCGGCTACGTCCAGGAGCAGATTGGCCGGTACCTGGGCCACCGAGCGGGTTTCCACGCCTACGTTTGCGGCCTGCGAAAAATGGTGGATGACGTGCGGCGGCAGCTGGAAGCGATGGGCTACGGGCCGGAGGCGGTGAGTTACGAGCGCTATGATTAGAAGAGGGGTCGGAGGTTTCGTGCTCTCGGCCCTGTTGGGTTCCTGCGGGGCCCCCGCCGCGCCGCGCCCGACTTCCCGGCTTCCGAACGTCGTCGTCATCACGCTCGACACGGTGCGCGCCGACCATCTCCACGTTTACGGGGACGCCCGCATCGAGACGCCCCGCCTGGACGCCCTGGCGCGCTCCGGAACCCGGTTCAGCCAGGCTTACACGCCGGTGCCGATCACCCTGCCGGCCCACACCGCGATTTTCACCGGCAGCTTTCCGATGGCCACGGGAATGCACGATTTCAGCGGCAACCAGCTGGCCGAGAGCATTCCCACCCTGGCCAGCGTTCTGCGCGCCAGCGGATACGCCACCGCCGCCTTCATCGCCGCCGCCGTGCTCGATGCGCGGTTCGGCCTGAACCAGGGCTTCGACACCTATGACGGCCACTTCGATTTCAGCCGGCTCGACGAGACCAATCTCGACCTCATGGCGCGCCGGGGCGACGACGTGATGGCCCGGGCGCTCGCCTGGCTCGGCCACGGCCCGCCGCAGCCCTTCCTGCTCTGGGTCCATCTCTACGATGCCCATTACCCCTACACCTCGGCCCCTCCTTACACCGCCCGCTATCGCGGCCGGCCCTATGATGCCGCCATCGCCTTCGATGACGCGCAGGTGGGCCGCTTGATCGGTTTTCTGCAAGCGCGCGGCCTTTACGACCCGGCGCTCATCGTCCTGTGCGCCGATCATGGTGAAGGCTTGGGCGAGCACGGCGAGAAGACCCACGGATTTTTCATCTACAACTCCACCCTCCACGTGCCGCTGATCATCAAGCTGCCGGCCTCGGCCCCGGGGGTGGCCGCGCGCGTCGTTAATACGCCGGTCTCCCTCGTCGACGTTCTGCCCACGGTCCTCGCCGCGCTCCGCCTGCCGATTCCGCCCACCGTGCAGGGCCGCAGCCTGCTCGGTGAAATCATGGGACGCGATTCCGGCTCCGCCTCGACGCTCTATTCCGAGACCTATCTGCCCCTGCTCCACTTCGGCTGGAGCCCGTTGCGGGGCCTGGCGTGGCGCGACTGGCAGTTTATCGACGCGCCGCGGCCGGAGCTGTACGATACTCGCGCCGATCCCCGCGAGCGGAACAATCTGAAAGGCGCGCGCCAGGCGCTCGCCCATGAAATGCGCAACCGGCTGTTCGACGTCCTGCGCCGGTACACGCCGGCGGCCGGTCAGGCTGCGGCCGCCCAGGCGCCGACCGACCCGGCCCTGCTCGATCGGCTGCGCTCGCTCGGCTACGTCGCGCTCTCCTCCGGCACCTGGGTTCCGCCGAGCGGCCAGCCGCTGGCCGATCCGAAAGACCGCATCCGGGTCTATGAACTGGTCTCCGACGCCATGGCGGACGGCCAGCACGGACGCTACCGGGATTCGCTGCGGCGGCTGGCGGAAGCCGCCCGCACCGAGCCGGCCTCGCTGCCCATCCGTTATCTGGCCGCTCTCGATTACTATCGCCTCCAGGACTATCCGAGCGCCATCCGGGCTTTCCAGGCGGCGCTCGCGCTGGACCCCAAGTTCGCTTTGGCCACCTACTATCTGGGACTGGCGCAAGTCCGCACGGGCGACCTGGACGGTGCCGCCGCCTCCTTCGAGCGGGCCCTCGAGCTGGACCCGACGAACTTTGTCGCCGCCTACGATCTGGGGGCGGCCGACCTGAAGCGGCACCGCCTGGAAGAAGCCGTCCGGCTTTTTCGGCGGGCCACCCAGATCAACCCGAACTATGCCCCCGCCTGGGAAGCCCTCGGGGCCACCGAGCTGTATCAGCACCGCGTTGACGACGCCGTCGAGGCGCTCAAACACGCCGTCCGGCTGGCTCCCCACTCCGCCCGGGCTCACTACGACCTCGGCCGCGCCTACCAGGCCCAGGGGCGCGCCGATCTGGCGCGGCAGGAGTTCGCCCGCGCCCAGGCCCCCTGAGCCGAAAAAGGCCGGGTGGGCGCGGGCTCGAGCGGCCGCCGCGCGGGGGCGGCAACCGGTATAATCAGGGGCCGGCGGGCGGGCGCTCGAGCGGCGCGCGGCCGCCGGGAAAATTCGGGCCGGATGTCCGTCTTGCGGGCCCGTCCGGCCGGCGGGAGGCTCGCCGTGTTCCATCGCCGAATGATGTATGCCGCCGCGCTTCTGGCCGCCGCGCCGCGCTGTCTGGGGGCGCTCGACCACGCGCCCAAAGTCATCGACGCGCATTTCCATTACAATGGCGAGCCGGGGTTGCTCGAGAAGCTCGAGGCCCGGCTCGAACAGGTTGACGGCCTGGCGTTCTTGCTGGTGACGCCGGCGGCCTTTTCCCAGGCCCGAGCCTTCATCGCCGAGCATCCCGACCGCCTGATCGGCTTCGGCGATATCCGGCTCGATGATCCGGCCGTGCTGGAGTTGATTGACCAGTTTCATGCCGCCGGATTCCGCGGTCTCGGCGAGATCACCAAGCCGCTCCATCGCTACGACGATCCCCGCTACTGGCCCGTTTACGAGCGCGCCGCCCGCGACCATCTGATCCTGCTGTTCCACACCGGGATCGTCAACCGCGAGACGCCCGAGATCCCCGAGGATGCGAGCGTGGACCGCATGCGGGCCACGACGCTCGACGCCATCGCCCGCCGGTTTCCTTCCGTCACCGTCATCGGCGCCCATCTCGGCAATCCCGATTACGCCTGGGCGGCGGAGATCGCCCGCTGGAATCCCAACCTCTACTTCGACCTTTCCGGCTCGTCGCTGATCAAAAAACAAGACGACTACGGCTTTTTCAAGCAGATTTTCTGGTGGTCGGGCGTCGTCAGCCCCCACACCCCGAAAAGCTCCCACAGCGCCTTTGAAAAACTCGTGTTCGGCTCGGACGTCTTCGGAGGCGACATCGAGGAATTTGACCGCGAGCTCGAGCGTTACCACAAGATGCTCGATGCCTGCGGCGTCAGCCCCGAGGCGCAGGCGAACATCTTCAGCGGCACGCTGTGGCGCCTTCTGAACGCCCCGCCGCCCCGCCCGCCGGCCCCCGGAGCGAGCCGGGCGGCCGTCACCGCACACTGACCGGGTCCATATCCAGGATGAGGGCCGCCGGCGGAAGGCGCTCGGCCTCCGAGCGGTCGGCCACGCGCTGCAGCAGGCGATTGAGCTCGGAGCGCGACGCCGCCTTGATCAGGAACTGGATGCGATAGCGGCCCTCGATGCGAGCCAGGGGGGCCGGGCCAGGGCCGAGCACGCGGAAGCGGTCGGTCTCGGAGCCGATGGCGGATTCGAGGAAATTTCCCACCTGCTGGGCCAGGCGCGCCGCCTGCTCGAGCTTCGGGTGCTGGATGATGATGTTGGCCAGCGCCGCGGCGGGCGGATAGCGCATCATGCGGCGGAAGCGCATCTCGCGGGTGAAGAAGGCCTCGTAATTCTGTTCGGCGGCCAGGCGGATGGCGTAGTGCTCGGGATAGAAAGTCTGCACCAGGACGCGGCCCGGGGCATCGCCGCGGCCGGCGCGCCCCGCCACTTGGGTCAGCAGTTGGAAGGTGCGCTCGGCGGCGCGGAAGTCCGCCAAGCCGAGGGCGAGATCCGCCGAGACCACTCCCACCAGGGTTACCCCCGGAAAATCATGGCCTTTGGAGATGAGCTGGGTGCCGATCAGGATGTCGATCTGGCCGGCGCGGAAGTCGGCGAGCAGGCGCTGGTACTGGCCGGGGCGGCGCGCCACGTCGCGATCGAGGCGGGCGACGCGGGCGCGGGGAAACAGCTCGGCGAGCTTGTCTTCGATCTTCTCGGTGCCCTCGCCGATGTAGTCGAGGTATTCGCTTTGGCAGGCGCGGCAGCGCGCCGGGACGGGCGTCGAGTAACCGCAATAGTGGCACAGCAGGCGGTGCTCGCGCCGGTGGTAGGCGAGCGAGATCGAGCAGTGGAGGCAGCGCTCGGACTGACCGCAACTGCGGCAGAGCACGAACCAGGAGTAGCCCCGTCGGTTGAGCAGGATCATGGTTTGCGCGCCGGAGGCCAGTTGCGTTTCGATCTCGGCCTGCAGCCGCCGCGAGATGGGAATCTTGCTAAAAGTCTGCCGAAACTCGGCGCGCATGTCGACGATCTCGACGGCGGCGAGCGGGCGGCCGGCCACGCGTTCCGGCAGGCGGGCGAGGGCGTACTTGCCCCGTTCGGCGTTCCAGTAGGACTCGAGGGACGGCGTGGCCGAACCGAGCAGGACGACGGCCCGGGCCAGCCGGGCGCGCACCACCGCCGCGTCGCGGCCGTGATAGCGGGGCGTTTCCTCCTGCTTGTAGCTCGCCTCGTGCTCTTCATCGACGATGATGAGCCCCAGGTCGGGCAGCGGCGCGAAGAGCGCCGAGCGCGTTCCCAGCACCACGCGAGCCTCGCCCCGCCAGGCCCGCCACCACGCGCGGTGCCGCGCGCCCTGGGCCAGGGCGCTGTGGAGCACGGCCACCCGGCCGCCGAAGCGCTCTATGACCTGGGCCTCGACGCCCGGGGTAAGGGCGATTTCCGGCACCAGCATCAGGGCCGAACGGCCCAGCTCCAGACAGCGCTCGATGGCCCGCAGATAGACCTCGGTCTTGCCGCTGCCGGTGACCCCGTAAAGGAGCACGGGAGCAAATTCGCGGCGCTCCAGCCGCGCCCCCAGCTCCTCGAGCACGGCGCTCTGCGCCGCCGTGAGCTGCCAATCAACCGGCGGCCGGCGAACGGGCTCGAGCGGCGGGCGGTCGGCTTCCTCGGGGCGATCCGGGAGGTGGGAATCGGCCGGGGCCAGCTCAACCAAGCCCGCTTCGCCGAGCTTCTTCAGGTGGGCGAGCGTGGCGCGCGTCCGGCTGAGCAGGGCACGATGGTCGGCCACCGGTCCTTGCTCTTCGAGTGCTTGCAGGATGCGCCGGGCGACCGGCGAAAGCTTCGGGGCCCGCTGAGGGACGGGACCGTGCACCGTGGCCCCGGTGGCGGCGTGGGCCGCCGGCCCCAGCCGCACGCTCCATTGCTGCCGCCGGGCGCGCTCGCGCTCCACCTCGGCCAGCGTCAGCCAGCGGCGGCGGAGGGCGCGGGGCACTAGGTCGGGAAATTGGCGCCGCGCGGCCGCCAGGGGGAGATCGGCCTGGGCGGCCACGCAGTCGAGAAGCCGGGCTTCGTCCGAGAGCACTTGAGCGGCGTCGCCGCGCAGGGCTTCGAGTTGGGCCCGGCCTTTTTCCGTCAGGCGGAGCACGCGCACCTTGCGAGTTTCGGGCAGCAGCGGGAGCATGGCCCGGAACACTTCGCCCACCGGGGCCAAGTAATAGTCGGCAATCCAGAGGCCCAAGGTCAGGCGCTCGGGCGACAGCAGCGGCTCGGGGTCGAGCACTTTGAGAACGTCGCGCAGTTCGATGCCGGGGGCGACGCGGGCGGCGCGCTCGAGCGCGATCCCGGGAACGCGGCGCGAGCCGAGCGGCACCAGGACGCGATGGCCCGGGCGGACGTCGAGACCATCGGGCACGCGATAGGTGAGGGGGCGGCGAATCGCGGCCATCACCGCGACGTTGATTAAACGGCCGGCTTCGTGTCGGCGAGCCATTTCATCCTGCTGGGGTGGATTATCCCGTCTTGCGGGCAGAATCGCCAGACCGCGATGGTCGCGAGCCATGGAGCGACGCGGAGCGCGCGGCTCAGGGATTCGGCCGTGGGCGGTGGCGCGATCCGGCGTTTGGAGGCTAAATCAATACTTTTCAACAACCTAGTGGCTTTCGAGAGGGCTGTCTCGAGCGCGCCCTGAAGCGGGACTCTTGTTTTCAATAACTTAGCTCGAATGCCGGGGTGCCGATACTCGCATAAATTACCTATAATCAACAACATAGTGGCTTTCAACCGAACGCTCGACGTATTTTCAATAACTTAGCGGCTTCGTTTTTTGGGCGAAGCCACTAGGTTGTTTATTTTCAACGATATAATGGCTTCGTTCCTCAAAAAAAGATGTTTTGATCCCGGCGCTTCCGCCGACTCGCGAGGCTCAACCCCTGACAGACAGCTTCCGGCGGAGATCCTGGGGTCGGAGGGAGGGATGCAGATGCGCTGGCGGCCGTCTGGGTTCATTAGCGAATATATTAACATATCCTTATGCGCTCGTCAAGTCAGTTTTTCGCGCCCTTGTTGACGCCGCCCCTGCTCCGCACTAGTATAGGGAGCATCTGCCGGGTTTCGATCCGAGGAGGGAAGCCGTGAATAGGAAAGTGGCGGTTCTCGTCGCGTCGATGGTCATGGGGGCGTGCGGCTGGGCGCGGGCCGACTTCAAGTATACGGAGCAGAGCCGGCTGACGGGTGGCGTGCTGGCCGGCGCGATGAAGTTCGTGGGAGTCTTTAGCAAGAAGGCCCGCGAGCCGATGGTCTCCACCGTCTATGTCGAGGGCAACCGGATGCGGCGGGAGGACGCGGAAGGGAAGGTGCAGATCATCGACCTCGACGGTCGCCGCATCATCTCGGTGGATCCTCGCCAGCAGACTTACTCCGTCGTCACGTTCGACCAGATGCGGCAGGCGATCGAGCGGGCTCGAGCCAAGGCGGAAGCCGAGCAGAAGAAGCAGGCCAAGAATCCCAACGTGAAAATCGTTCCCAAGTTTCAGGTGACGCCAGGGGCGGGCAGCCGAGTGATCCTGGGCCAGAACACCCATGAGGTCAAGGTCAGCGTGCAGATGGAAATGCAGTCGGACGACCCTCAGGCGCAGGGGCAGAAGGCGACGTTCTGGATGAACTCGGACGATTACGTGGCCCCGTCAGTCCCCGGCTATGAACAGCTGCGCGCCTTCAACATGAAGATGGCGAGGGAGCTGGACTGGGTGCCGGGAAAGCTTTTTGGCGGCAATGTTCAGATGTCCAGCGCGATGGCGGAAGCGGCCAAGAATGGCTCGGAGCTGAAGGGATTCCCGCTACTTCAGTACATCAGTTTCGGGGCCGCGGGAACCGGGGCGGGCGAGGGAGGCCCATCTTCGGCTCAAGCCCAGCCTCAGGCGCAACCGCAGGCTCGTCCGGCGAATCCGTTGTCGATGAGTCCGAGCGGGCTGGCCGTCAAGACGCTCGGGGGGATGTTTGGCCGGCACAAGAAGAAGAATGCCGACGAGGAGTCGGCAGACGCCGGGGGCGGAGCCGCCGGGCCGCCGCCGAGCACCCCGGGCTCGCTGGCCGAGATGACCATCGAAGTGACTTCTTACTCGAACGGCCCTTTGGATTCGTCGCTGTTCGACATTCCCGCCGGTTATCGCCAGATCGAGGGCGACATCAATCAATTGGCGCGGTGAAGGGCGCAACGCCGGACTGGCTGAGCGCGGTTGCTGGGAGGTTGGCTGAAGCCTTCCGGCCGCCCTGCGCCCCTAACCCTCCGTTTCCATCCCGTCTCGCGCCCGCCGCCGCGCGTCCGGCTCGCTTCGTTCCGCTTCCGGCCCGACTCTGTTAAGATCGGCTTCGGAAGGAGCTGGCCGTGAGCCCAGACGTTGCTCAGGAGATCGAAAAGCTTCGCGAGGCCATCCGCTACCACGAGCACCGCTATTACGTGCTCAACGATCCGGAAATCTCCGATGCCGAGTTTGACCGCCTGATGCGGCGGCTCCAGGAGCTCGAGCGCGCCCACCCCGAGTTGGTAACGCCGGATTCGCCCACCCAGCGCGTGGGCGGGGCGCCGGCCGAGGAATTCCCCAAGGTGCGGCACTCGACGCCCATGATGAGCCTTGACAACACCTACTCGGTGGAAGAGTTGAAAGATTTTGACCGCCGAGTGCGGGAGCTTTCGGGGCGCTCGCGGGTGGACTATGTGGGCGAGCTGAAGCTGGACGGGCTATCGATCGCCCTGCACTATGAGGACGGGAGGCTGGTGCGCGGCCTGACGCGGGGCGACGGGGTGACGGGGGAGGACGTGACGGGCAACGTCAAGACGATCCGCTCGGTGCCGTTGCGCGTGGAGCCGGCGAGATTGGCGGCGTGGGGAAATCCGAAGCGGTTTGAGGTGCGCGGCGAAGTGATCATGCCCCGCAAGGCTTTCGAGAAGCTCAACGCCCAGCGCGAGGCCGCCGGGGAGCCGAAGTTTGCCAACCCGCGGAATTCGGCCGCCGGAACCCTGCGCCAGCTCGACCCGCGGATTGTGGCGGAACGGCAGCTCGATACCTATATCTATCAGGCCATCGTGAACGGCCGTCCTCCGCTCGAGGAGCACTGGCAGGTGCTCGACTCGCTGGCGGCGATCGGCTTTAAGGTGAATCCGCACCGCCGGCTGTGCCGTCGGTTCGAGGAGCTGATCGACTACATCCGGGAATGGGAATCGAAGCGGGACCGCCTGGACTATGAGATCGACGGCATCGTGGTAAAGGTCAACGACACGCGTTTGTGGGAGAAGCTCGGCGCGACGGCCAAATCGCCGCGCTGGGCCGTCGCTTATAAGTATCCGGCGCGGCAGGCGACGACCGTGGTGAAGAATATCCGCGCCCAGGTGGGGCGCACGGGGATACTGACGCCGGTGGCGGATCTCGAGCCGGTGGACGTGGGCGGGGTGACGGTGAGCCACGCCACGCTCCACAACATGGACGAAATCGAGCGTCTGGGCGTCCGCGTCGGAGACACGGTGCTGGTGCAGCGGGCCGGGGAGGTGATTCCGCAGGTTGTCAAGGTGGTGAAGCACTCGCCGCAGGGACGCGAGTTCCGCATGCCGAAGGCGTGCCCGGTGTGCGGGGGGGAAGTCTTTCGGGCGGCGGGGGAGGTGGCCTACCGGTGCGTCAACGCGGCGTGTCCGGCGAAGTTGAAGGAATCGCTGTTGCACTTTGCCGGCCGGCGGGCCATGGACATCGACGGGTTGGGCGAGGCGCTGGTGGATCAGTTGGTGGACAAAGGACTGGTGAAGGATGTCGCCGATCTTTATCAGCTCACCGAGGAGCAACTGGAAGGCCTCGAGCGGATGGGCAAGAAATCGGCCATGAACTTGCAGAGGGAGATCGAGAACAGCAAGCAGGCCGAGCTGGCGCGGCTGATCTATGCCATTGGCATCCCGTTTGTCGGCGAGCGCACGGCTCAGATTCTGGCCGACCATTTCGGCTCGCTCGACCGGCTGATGGGGGCGAGCGCCGAGGAACTGGAGGCCGTGCCGGAAATCGGCCCGAAGACGGCGGCGGGCATCGTGCGGTTCTTCCACGAGCCGCGCAACCGCCGCGTGATCGAAAAACTGCGCCGCGCGGGCCTGCGCTTCGAGCAGCCGCCGGCCGCCCGGCGCGGGGCGCGCCCGCTGGCCGGGATGCAGTTTGTGCTGACGGGAACTTTGCCGACTTACTCGCGCGACGAGGCCAAGAAGTTGATCGAGGAGGCGGGGGGGCGGGTGACGGGCTCGGTGAGCAAGAGGACGAATTACGTGGTGGTGGGCAGCGATCCGGGCTCGAAGCTGGAGAAGGCGCGGGAGCTCGGGATCAAAACGATCGACGAAGCCGAGCTGGTGAAGCTGGCCGGGAAAACCGCCCCCGTCAACGCTTGACAAACCCCGCCCCCTCACGGTAGTGGTAGGGGAGCCCTGGGAGGTCGTCTAACGGTAGGACTGCAGACTCTGGATCTGCGTATCGGGGTTCGAATCCCTGCCTCCCAGCCAAGCCTTTTGAAGCCCTTCCTCGAAATGACCCCGGGCAGCCTCGGGGCGACGGTGCAGGTCCCACCCGAGCCGTTCTTCACGGAACGCCGGCAGCCCCCTTGACGGGCCTCCCCGCGCCCCGGCGGAGCCGGCTCGGCCAAGGCCGGCCGCGAGCCGCGGCGGAGATGTTCACGGCCCGAAGCCAAGGCGGAGAAACAAGACGGCGCCCTTGGGTTGGGAGCCGTAAACGGGCCTCAGCGCCGGCGGCACGCCGTAAAGCGTGACCTGGCCGCCGAGCGCGGTCGAGAGGCGGGAGATGACCGCGAAGCCGCGGTCGTAGCCCAGAGTATAGGCCTGGACGCGCGCCAGAAAGTGCTCTTCCAAGCCCGGAAGCGGAGAGGCGCTCCCCAGCAACAACTGGTTCGTTCGGTCCACGCTTTCGACGCGGGTCCAGACGGAGTGATGAAGGCGAAACCGCAGGGTGGACTCGGCCGTGTAGCCGTTGAAGACCTCGCCGCCCGGCAGGTTTTGGTTCCGGCCCCAGATCAGGGTCGAGGCCCAGTTTCCGTCGCGCCGGGGCCGATTGTACATGATCGAGGCGGTCATGCGGAGGACATCTTGGCGGGGGTTGAGCGCCTCGGGGCGGTGCAGGCGGGCGACGGAATACTGGCCGCTCCAATTGCGGCCGGGATTGGCAGTAAGCCGCGCCGACCAGGAATCGATTCGGCCGGAGTCGAGGTCCCAGCGATACTCGTCGGGCTCGCGCCCGTGAAACCCGGAGACCTCGATGAGCGCCTTCCCATAAGTCAGGCCGAGCGTCACGACGTCGTCGGCGATGTGGGTGGAGTCTTCCAGGTGATGCCCGAGCGTGGCGATCGGGTCCTCGCTGGCCGAAGCCCGGTGCGGGTAAGCGGTCGGCCCCATCGCCGGATCGCCCGTTGGGGCGGCGTAGAAAGAGAGCAGAGCGTGCTCGCCGAGCCGGAGATCGTAGAGCGCCGCGAGCTCCATGAAGAAGTCATGCGGATGCTGGCCATCCACGATGGGCCGGCCAAACGCCGTCTCGCCGACTTGAAACAATTCCGGGTAGAGGCGGTGAGTGACCGTAGCGGGTTCCAGGCTGAGCATGGCGCGGAGGGTGAGCGTGCCGGGGCCAAGCCGTCGTTGCGCCATGGGCATGAGCCAGTTGGTGGAGAAGAGCCGATCGTGGCCGCGGGGACCACTTTGCTGGATATCGTTCAGGAAGGCGACACCGTGGAACATGAGCATCCATGAGCCCCTCATGCTCATCAACATGGGGGCGGGAGTCGAGTCGGGCTGGGCGCTGGTGCCGGAGGAGTCGTGGCGGAGAATGGCGTCGGTAAAAGTATCTGCGTCCATGGCGATCGCGAGAGGCGGCCCGGCATCCGGCGCGGGCGACGGAGTTTGCGCTTGGGAGAGCGCGGTGGGTGGGCTGAGAAGGCACACCAGGGCCACGGTGCAACGGAAGATGAGGTGGTTCATGATTCTCCTTTCGCATATGCGCGGGCGAGGCCCGGCGTGTGAATTTGTGCTTGGCGCCAGCACAAAAATCGCAGGGTCCAGGAAGTGGCTTAAATGCGAAGGAGAGAACTCTGTTGAACGAGGGTCGGACCGGCGGGTCGGGGCGGAGAATGCGCCAGCGAATCGCCGGTCAAGGCTGCCGGGGGGTCGGTCGCGACCGGCAGGACATAGAGCACGGGAGCCAGTTTTTGAGTGGAAAAGCGGGGAGCGATAGGGGATTCCGGCTTCGAGATGATAGAAGACGTTCGGCAGACCTGCCCACCGCAATTCGCCCGGTGACGGTCTTCAGACCGGTGCGGCGATGAATGATGATGACACGTCGCGGGTGAGGAGCCGGCGACCGAGGCCGGGCACGAATTGAACGCGCACAGGGTTGAACAACCGAGGCTGAACAGCCACGCGCCGTTCAGCCATACGATGACGAGGGTGGCCACGGCCTTTCGATGCAGTTTCAAAGTCCTGGCTCGCAATCAAAACACCTCGGGCGGAGTCGCCCTACCCGGAGCTGCCGGTGCGGGCGGAGGCTCCGATTTTCGCTTCGCCGGGCCTGACCAGTTCGCGCACAAACGTCAGCATGCGAGGGTCATCCCAGTCGAGCGGCCCCACAATCTTCTCGGCCAGGCGGCCGCGGCGGTCAATGAGGTAGGTTTCGGGAAACTTGAAGGTTCCATATTGACCGGCCAGCCTCTGGTCGGGATCGCGGGCAATGGGGAAGGTCAGGCGGTACTTGCGAATAAACGCCGCCAGGGCCTCGGGGTTCTGATCGACGCTGACGCCCACGACTTCCACGCCGAGGGGGCGGACCTTCTCGGCAAACCGTTCCAGACTGGGAATCTCTTCGACGCACGGCGGGCACCAAGTCGCCCAAAAATTCAGCACGACGACGCGCCCGCGGTCACTCCGCAAATCGATGAACTGTGTGATATCGCTGGCCAGCCGGCCGGTCAGCACCGGCGCCTCGGTGCCGTCGGGTGGGGCTAAGGGGAGGCTGAATTCGGGAACAGAATCTCCCACCTTCAGCGGACGGCGAACTCGGGGCCGCAGGAGGAGCAGCCAAATCGCAGTCACCGCCACCCCGACGGCCAGAATCAGCAAGCCTACTCTCTTACCCACGAAATGATTGTGCCTTATAATGATGTTGGTGTCGAGATGGTCGTTCCGTAGAGGGGGCTTCAGGCCAGCAGGGGGCGCTCGGTGAGTGCGCCGATGACTGAAGACCGCAAGGAACGAGTATCGGTCATAATTCCGGCTCGTAATGAGGCAGCCAGCATCGAGCGCTGCGTGCTATCGGTGGCCGCGCAGAGCGCTGCCGGCCTCCATGAGATCATCGTTGTGGACGATCAATCGACCGACGGCACGCCGGCGCTCCTCGACCGGCTTCAGGGCAGGATTCCGGTGCTCCGGGTGGTGCGGATTGAGGCGCTTCCTGCCGGTTGGTTGGGCAAGTGTTACGCCCTCGATACCGGCGCTAGAGGCGCTTCCGGGGATTGGCTGCTCTTTACCGATGCCGACACGGAACACTTGCCGGGTAGTCTCGCCGCCGCGCTCGAACGGGCCCGCGCCGGCGGCGCCGCGCTGTTTTCGCTCTCACCGGGCCAACTGGCGCCCACATGGTGGGAAAAGGCTGTGGTTCCATGGATTTACGTCTGGCTGGCCAAGAGGTATCCGTTTGACGACGTGAGCGCCCCGGACTCTCCGCGGGCGGCTGCGAATGGACAATACCTGCTGGTGCGACGGGAAGTGTACGAAAGGATTGGAGGCCATTCGGCCGTTCGGGGCGAAATCCTGGAGGACGTCGCCCTCGCCCGGAAGGTGAAGGCCGCCGGCGGGCGCTGTCTCTTTCTGCCAGGGGCTCAGTGGGTTCACACGCGCATGTATCGGACTTTCGGCGAAATGTGGCGCGGATGGACGAAAAACCTGTACGAGCTCTGCGGCCATAGCTTCTCGGAAGTGCTGGCAACCATCGCCGAGCTCTGTTTTCTGGATATCGTTCCGGCCGCCGTCCTGATCGTGGCCCCGATTCTGGTTGCGTCCTTGAGAATTCGAGGCGTAACTCCAGTTGCGATCGCGGCGGTCGGCCTGGCGCTCGTTTGGTGGAGGCATTGGAATTACGCGCGGTCGCTTCGCCGCCTGGGCTTGGGTGGGAAGGCGGCCGTCTGTTACCTGCCCGGCGAGCTGATTTTTTTGGCCCTTCTGCTCAATTCTGCGTACGCCCATCATTGGAAGGGCAGCGTAGAGTGGAAAGGACGGCATTATGCGACCAAGGGGGATTGGGGGCCATGATTTATGTCACTCGTCGCGCCGAGTTTTCGGCCTCGCACTATTACCACAATCCCGCCCTCAGTCCGGACGAGAATCGGCGCCTCTTCGGCAAGTGCAATAATCCTCATGGGCACGGCCACAATTACACTCTGGAGGTAACCGTGGCGGGCGAGGTCGATCCCGTCACCGGCATGGTGCTCGATTTGAAGGACTTGAAACAATTGCTCGAGTCCGAAGTGATGGAATTGATGGACCACCGCTTTCTGAACGAAGAAGTGCCGGTGTTCAGGACGGTGATTCCGACCACGGAAAACATTGCCATTGAAATCTGGAGGCGGCTCGCACCGAAACTGACGCTCGGCCAGTTGCATCGAATCAGGTTGTACGAAACGCCGGATCTGTACGTGGATTATTACGGAGACTGATGCCCGTTGCTCACCTCACTCGTCGCTACCGATTCGCGGCCGCCCATCGTCTCCACAACAGCGCGCTGAGCGCCGACCAGAACGCCCACCTGTACGGGAAGTGTAACAACCCGTACGGACACGGGCACAACTACGTTCTCGAAGTGACGGTGGTTGGCCCGGTCGACCCGATCACCGGCATGGTGTTCGATCTGGTGGTTCTCGATGAGCTCGTGCGGCGCGAGGTGATGGAGCGTTTCGACCACGTTCACCTGAATCTCGACACGGAAAGCTTTCGCTCCCGCGTGCCGACAACCGAGAATCTGTGCGTTGAAATCTACAACCTGCTCGAAGCGGCGCTTCGTGACACCGGCCGGGCGCGCGGCGTGCAACTTGAGCGCGTGCGGCTGGAAGAGACGCCTTCCAACTTTTTCGAGTTCCAAGGAGAACCATCGACCGCGCCCCAGCCCCGCCAGGAGGCAACCCATGGCGAAGTTTGAAAGTGAAGAAGTGCTGGCGGTGAAGGAGGGTCTCGAGCGGCTGCCGGGCCACGATGAGTTGGAGCGGGCTCTCAAGACCCTGTTGCGCGAACTCGGCGAGGAACCGGACCGGGAAGGACTCCTGCGCACCCCGCGGCGGGTCGCCCAATCCCTGCGCTTCCTGACCAGCGGCTACCGCCAGGACGTGGATCAAGTGCTGAACGGAGCCTTGTTTTCGGTCGGTTATGACGAAATGGTAATCGTGAAAGACATTGAGGTCTTCAGCCTGTGCGAACACCATCTGCTCCCGTTCTTTGGCCGGTGCCACGTCGCGTATATTCCAACTGAGAAGGTGATCGGCCTGAGCAAGATTCCCCGCCTGGTGGATGTGTTCGCACGCCGGCTCCAGGTGCAGGAGCGCCTCACCACCCAGATCGCCAATACGATCATGGACAAAATCAATCCCCAAGGGGTTGGCGTGGTGATCGAAGCGCGTCACCTCTGTATGATCATGCGGGGCGTCGAAAAGCAGAACTCTGTTGCTGTTACCTCGGCGATGCTGGGCGTCTTTCGGGATCATACGCAAACTCGGGAAGAATTTCTGAGTCTGGTGAGAGGACGAAGTTGAACGGCGAAGGCTGGACGGTGGAGAGGGGTTGGGCTGCTTGCTCAACGTCCGGTGCTCGATGGCGCGCCCTACCGTGAATCGCCAAAATTCCGCTCTCCCGCCCTCGGGGCGCCTGGCGGATCGCATCGTGCTGATTACGGGCGGCAGTCGCGGCATTGGGCTGGCCATCGCCCGTGCCTGCGGGGGAGAGGGCGCCCGGGTTGTGCTGGTGGCGCGCCACCGCCGGGCGCTGGCGCAGGCGCGAGCGCAGATTTCTGGGGAGCCGCTGGCAGTCGCAGCCGATGTGACCCGGCCGGAGCAGGTCGCGGCCGTATTCCGGCGGGTTCGCCAGCGCTACGGCCGCCTCGATGTGCTCGTCAACAACGCCGGAGTTTTTACGTACAAGCCTTTTATGCGGACGACGCTCGCCGACTGGCGCGCCAATCTGGAAACCAACCTGACCTCGATTTTCTTCACGACGCGAGAGGCGCTCCCGCTGTTCGCGCGCAGCCGCGCGCCTCACCTCATTAACATTCTCTCCGTGGCGAGCCGGGAGGCCTTTCCCAACTGCGCCGCCTACGCCGCGTCAAAATTCGGCGCTCTCGGACTGACCCGCGTCCTGGCCGCAGAACTGAGATCGAAAGGCATCCGCGTCACCGCCATCCTCCCCGGTTCGACCGACACCCGGATGATCGCCGCCTTTGGCTTCCCGGTTGACCGCTCGTCCCTTCTGCAGCCGGATGACGTTGCACAGGCGGTACTGGCGGCGCTGGTTCCCCCCCCACGCGTGACGGTGGAGGAAATTGTGCTCGGGCCCTCGAAGGGCGCGCTTTAGCCGGCTCCCCACTACATCCGTTGGCGACATTGCCGATTCAGCGGGAGTTCGGCCTGCGGAAGATAGGGGCTCGCTTGTCGGTACTCCGGGCGGCGGTTGGAATGCCCTTTGGACAAGCCGTTGACCTGAAGATCCAGTCTGCGGATGATGCGAGCTGCCACGAAGACCGCCGCGGCGGATTGATCAGCGCATGGGCGACCGCCCAGTCGCCTGCTTGCGCCTCCGCGATTCGGCTGACCGGCTGGTTTTCGGCATCCCAGTCACACTTGGCGCTCAGGCGCACGGCAAGGCTCCCCAGCCGGACCGCCTCGACAACGTTCGGCTCAAACTCAAAGTTGGTCCGGCGGCCGTGGGAGAGGTCGCCATCGTAGCCGTGAATCGTGACCGGAGCGCGATTCTCTCGCGCCGGGAACTCCCAGTGGATGAGCGAGCCCACAGGGTACGTGTCCGGGAAGCGGGGCGTCGAGTTCGCCTCAACGCTCGTTGACGAGGAAAGCTTCAGGGCGTTGAACATCGTGTCGAAGCCGTCGTTGCCCCTGTCTCCGATGGCCCCCTTTTCCAAAACCAAACCGCCCTTCGCCATACAGGCGGAAGATAGGCGCGGTTGTAGGGTCGGTGGGGAGGGGCTGCGAGCCATAGATTTCAATCGAGCCCATCCGGGACCGGCTCGACATCCCCGGGGTCGTGCGATGCCTTGCGGCCAGTAAGGCGGTTGGGGAGCCATTACCTACCCTGCGCACCGACCCCTCTTTGTCGGGGTGTCTTCGATGTGGTGATGCGGGTTGCCGTGCCGACGCCGCAGTGCTATACTCCAAGCGCCCGATCAGCGCCATGCGCGAAGAAGTTGGCTTCCGCGACGTCGAGACGAAAGCCACTTTAGCATACTGAAGGGATGGCGACCGGTGCTAGACCATGACCCCCACGCGGCCTTTGAACCCTCAAAGGGCCGCTCCAAACCAACCCTTGCGCCGCTTTGCTCACGTCTTCGGGCGCGGCCAGAAGCAACGCCCATGGATTTTGGGCTCAGATCGTCCGCTGCTGCCGCGTGAGAACGCTAGAGCGCTACGATTCCAGTCACACTTAAACTCGGCTATGAAAAGGAGAGGAGGTTCACGATGAAATCTCACATGTCACGACGGTTGCTGGAAGCCCTGCTGGTGGTAGCAGCTGGTCTGGCAGGCGTCTCGGCGTTAAGGAGGGTCAAACGATGGATAACGCAGCCAGCCAGAAGGCAATTCGGGCCCTCGATCAGCGTTACGCCAGTGCAATGAACGCCAAAAGCGTCCCCGGCATCATGGCGTGCTTTGTCAGCAGTCCTAGCCTTCTGGTCTTCGATCTCGTCCTGCCTCGCGAATACCGCGGCGCCGCCGCCTACAAAAAGGACTGGGAAGAATTCTTCGCCTCTTTTCCAGGCCCCGCCCAAGCTCGAATTACGGACCTTAGCATCACGGCCGACTCAAGCGTCGGCTCGGCCACCGGATTGACCATGTCTCGCTCACCGATAAGCAAGGTAAGCAGCTCAATTTGATCGTCCGCGTCACGCATGGCGACGTCAAGGTAAACGGCCATTGGCTCACTGCCCATGAACATATCTCCGTGCCGGTTGACTTGGAGAGCGGCAAAGCTGTGCTGAGTTCCACCCCTTGAATGAGGGTCCGCGTGGCGCCGGCAGAGCACGTGTGATGTAAACCTGACATCTCATGTGCTGACGATGAGTTTAGCAGCCTGTCTTGTGCCTGCCGATGGTGTGTGCTAGCCTCACCCCATATCGCGCTTTTTCGGATGGGAGTATCGGTGAGCTGGGTGCGGGAACTGAGTCATGGCCTCGAGGGGAGGGTATTCGATGACGAGGCGACGCGAGCTGGTTTTGCCACCGACTTTGGCCGCATTGTCCGGCGAACTCCCGCAGCTATCGTCCGGCCTGGTTCAGCCGAGGACGTAGCCCGCACCCTTCAATTCGCTGCCGGTCACGGGTTGCGCGTCGCCACCCGCGGGATGGGCCATTCGCAGGGCGGTCAATCGCTCTCTGACCATATTGTCCTCGACATGGCGGCGCTCCACGACATCCTCGACGTGGACGAGAAAGGCCTGACCGTTACCTGCCAGGCGGGGTTGACCTGGCGCTCGCTCCTAAAGCGCCTGGCGTCGTTCGGCCTTTCTCCTCCGGTACTGACCAATAACCTGGACGTGACGGTGGGGGGCACGCTCTCGACCGGCGGGTTGGGCGTGGCCTCTTGGCGTTATGGCACGCAGGCCGACCAGTGCCTGGCGCTCGCCGTGGTGACCGGCGAAGGTGAAATCGTCCACTGTTCCGAGAGTTCGAACCGGGAGGTGTTTGATGCCGTGCGAGCCGGCTGCGGGCAGTTCGGTGTCATTACCGAAGCGAAGCTCAGGGTGCGGCGCCACCGAGCCGCCGTCCGCACCTACTTCCTGCTGTACGACGATCTGGCCGCGCTTCTGGACGATTTCCAGGTGTTGATCAGGGAGGAGCGTTTCGATTATCTCGAATCCTGGTGCGCCCCGTGTCCGCAAGGCTTTAAACGAGTGGGTGACGGACGGCAGGCGTTTGCGCAGTGGTTCTATCCGCTGCACGTCACGATCGAAACCGACTGGCGCCAGCCATCGGAGGAAGGCGTGAAGCTTCAGGGACTGCGATTCTATAAATACGTGCACTCTGAAGAAGGCTCTACCATGGAGTTTTTCACTCGCCTCGATGCTTTATTCGCGCTGTGGAAGCGCGGAGGCTTCTGGGACTGTGCGCATCCGTGGATGGAATGCATCCTGCCGTGGGAAGCGGCGCCGTTTTACGTAACTCAGGTACTTGGCAACCTCCCTCCTCAGGCCGTTGCCGGCGGCCACATCTTGCTGTGGCCAGCGCGCGGCCACGCCTCCTCCGTCCCCCTTTTCATGCGTCCGCGCAGCGAGTACGTGGTGGGATTCGGCATCCTGCCGGCAGTCCCGCCACCATTTCTCGACGAGGCGTTGCCGCGTCTTCACCAGGCCAGCGCGGCTTCCATGATGATGGGCGGCAAGCGCTATCTGTCAGGATGGGTATCCTTCGACCCTGTTCAATGGAACGCCCACTACGCCGATCTGTGGCCCACTATCCTGGCGCTCAAGCGGAAGTACGACCCGAAAGGAGTGTTCAACGCCGGCTTCCTCCAGGCTCAGTCATTGGGAGCGGCGGATTTTGGCTGAGCCTCAATCGACCAGGGGCGCCGGCTCGATGCGACGCCAGCGCACTCGTTGCGCCCAGGATTGCAGGCGATCCAGGTCAAGGCAAACCACGGGAGGTCGTGAACGGCGTGAGCCTTTGGCTGAAGATGAGCCCTCCGACGATGGTAATCCCCAGCGGCCGGCTGAGCTCCGACTCGGCCCCACCGCCGATGGCTAGCGGCAGGGCACCTGCGCCAAGTCTCGTTCGGTCAAAATCACATGGTAGCTGGTCGTAACGCCAACTTGGTGCTGAGCCCGTGTGACCTTCACCGGCGCGACCGGGCCCGCCTCCACGCCAGCCCGGTTATCGGCCCGAAGCGTGTCCGCCGCGGCGAGCGACTGGCGGTAGGCCTGCACTTCGTCATTCGACGCCAACCGGTCCCAGTAAAGGCGGAGGACACCGTACACGGCACTGATGACCTGTTGCTGCAAGACGATGTCGCAGACACGTTCGTCGTTGCGGGCAATGCGAATAAAGCGACGGTTCAACCCCCTTCCAAAACCTTGCAACAGGTGGTGTGGCGGATGTTATTCGCGCTCTGGTGCACGCTGGTGTGTCCCACGTTCAGCCGAGCACCGGTCGAGAAACCCTTCTGCACGCCAAAGTCGCCGACAAACTCGTGGGTGATCAGCGAGCTTGTGCCGGTGATAAAGTTGCTCGATTGCGGAAGGCTGGCATAACTGAGCCCCATCTGTCCGCTGGAAAAGGGATTGCAAGCGGGGAACAAAGGGCCGGCTCACCGCCAGCGGATAATGATGGTGCAGACGCTTCCGGGGACGACATCCGTCGCTGAGCTGTAACCCATGATTGGACGGCGTGGAGGCGACGGGGGCTACCGGCGCCAGAGCGGGATTGGCCGTTGGTACCGGCTCGGAATTATGGTTGACAGTCGCCAGCTCGTGGTCCGGCCACCGTCGACGCTGGATGGCGACTGTCTCCAGTGATGTGTTGGCCTGCAACCGCAAGCACCGGCGTCCCAACCCCAGGAGTTTTACCCATAACCGGAACGCCCACCAGCGCTTGACACCGGCGTGGAGCGTGGCTAGGATAGGCGAGAACTTGGTAGTCACGCGCCGAGGCGAGTCCTTTCCGTGCCAAATCTGCGACTCACTGACGATTTCGGATTGGATCTCCTTTTGCGACCCGACCCCATCTCAGCGTTCGTGAGGTATTTTCTAGTCCCGCCTACGATGCGTGCCGTCCACAGCGATCTGAAGAGCCTAATCGAAACACCCTTGGCCAGCATCCCACCGGGCTCGGGAAGCATCGGCCTGTTATTCGACCGGGCCTACAAACTTGGAATGGGCGGGCCGGAGCTGACCGTCGCGGCCGGGGCACATGGTACCCTCAGCGTGATTACCAAGGGCCAGCTTTTTGAAAATGACGCGTGCGAATCGGCGGTTGCGGTCGGGACCAATGAAGCTTATGTGGGCTTCGCCATCGCGGCGGGACTGGCAGTGGAACCCGGTGACCAGCTAGGCGAATTAGGCTTCGGATTCCAGGCGGGAACGGAGATCACGCTGACTCACTATCGCCGCTTCGGTACCACGCCCGCTGAGCCATCGTTGCGGAGCGCCCTCGCGGACACGTTGACCCATTACACCATTCCCGCCGATGTGGGTGATCTCCTGGTGATGCCGGTGGGAACGATCTTCACGATCCAAGGTTCGGGTAAGATTACGTTTTCAGCGACGGTTGACCTGTTGACCGCGGCAAATCCACTGGCCACGCTGTCAGCCAAAATCGTTCCCCTGGCCCTTCCCATCAATGCAGCCGGGGAAATTTCGGTGGCGGCCAGCTACCAACTGTCCGGAAACTATCAAATGCGGGTTCGCAAGTTGGACGCCGACCACATTGAACTCGGTTTCTGCCGGGCGCAAGGGTCCACTTTCGACGTGGACGTCTCGGCGGACGCCGGGGTCTCATCACCCGTGGGAAAGTCGGATCTGATTGCAGCTGTCGTTGGCGCGATCAGCCCCAATCCAACGGCGGACCTTGCGGGTTTGAAGCTCGATGATGCCAAGGCGGACTTGATCGCCAGCGCGCTCCAGAAGGCCGTGGAAAGGAAGCTCCAACTCGCCCTGAAGGCTCAGTTGGAATTCCTTTCTTCGCGTGAGGAGGCATTTCTCTTCGAGATTGATCTTCGGGCTCTTGACTCTGCCGGGCGGAGGGCCGTCCATGACGCACTCCACTCCAAACTCGCGGCAGTCGTCGGCGATGCGCCCATGTTGCCGCCAGGGATTCGGTGGAAAAAGAGCGTGCTCGCGCGTGCCCGCGAGCGCGGCGTCTCACTCCGGCTCAATCTCCTCGGCCTTTACAATTACCTCTCCCTGAGCGATCTTCTGGTCAGTTCGTCCATTGGCACGGACCTGGAAAGCGGCGAGGTAATCATCACCGATCAGGCCACCGCCACCCGGATTGGGCTTGCCGCCAATTTTCTTTCCGAAGATGTCCGCTCGAAATTGCGGAGTGTGCTGGCCGAAAGCTTTTTGCTCACGGCTGTCTACCGGTGCAGCGGCGCGATCGCGGAAGCTCCGCAGCTCAGCGGCTCTTATTGGTTCCTCGACCTGCACTCGGCCACTGCGCGGCGAGACATCGAGGACCATCTGAACGTCGTCGTAGCGCTTGGAATCACCTTGGCCGGGGATGCTATCCCCCCGGCGGGGGTGTCCAACTTTGGTCGCTCCGTGTTCTATGTGGATACCGAATACGATGCCGGCGCGGTGCGGGCGATCTTTCTAAATGCCAACGGAGCTCCCCGCACTTACGCCGAATTCGAGGCGATCGGCCGCGGGGCGATGCGCGCCGTGTTACTGGCCGGGGCCGTTAACGAGGATCGCCGCACGGCCCTTGACGATGGCCACTGGCCGGAGGTGGTTCGGGCGGCCGGAAATCGAAAGATACTCGGCGACATCTTCCCCACGGCCCCAGAGCCGGTGCTGATGGATATTTACGGAGACTGGTTCGTGATCGTCAACTGGTCGCAAGCGATGGCGGAAGCCGCCGCGTGCTTGGCGCGGGCCTATCCTTATTTTAGCCAGATACCGTCGCCGGACCCGCAAAGCCAAGAATTTGCAAGCCGCCGGACGGAGCTTCAACATCAGTTGGCCTCCGTGGCTAAAGAGACTCGAGACCGGTTTGCTGAGCCATGGGGTTTAATAGCGATGGATTTGGCTTCGGGGAGGACCTCCAAGGTGAGCGCGGGGCTTTACTCGGATCGTCTAACCTGGGTCTTGGTGCGGCCCGTGAACACCAGCGCTCCCTAGGACGACCCGCGAGGGGAGCGGCGCCGGGGCAAGGGACAGGGTCACGTTCCCCTCCGGTGCACGGGATGAGAATCCGAGGGGCAGAGAAAGGCGCAGACGATGGGCCATCGGCTAATACGCGAGATTCGCGGCCGGCTAGCCCTGTGGCTGACCCTTGCTTTTGTGGTTGCTACCGCCGGGGCGGCGGTCGTTGGACAACTCATGGCGGGAGCGGCCATGGCGGCTCGCATCGTGTATATCGGCAGTTCTTTGCTGGTGGTGACGCTAGTTTTGATGTTTGGGGTGGGCAAGTGGTCGCGGTATCTCCCGCAAGACAAGGGAGGCATGTCATCGGCGCCATACCGAGACGCCGGGCCGGCTACGAACGAGGAAGGAGTCGCATCAGATGCTACCTCTCATTGACACCGTGATCGGATTTGCTGCGATCATGCTGGTGCTGAGTTTACTGGTCAAAACACTGACTTCTCTGGTCAAGAACCATGTGGATTTTTACTCCACGAACCTGAAGCATGAGGTGGATCGGCTGGCGATGGCAGTCCTCGGGAGGAGTTGGGATGAGGCCGTGACGGCGCTAGCGCGGAACCCGGCGACGCAGAGGGACGCACATTGGTTCAGGGGCATTATCTGGGAGCGCTTGGGATACGAATTCCTGAACAGACCCAACATGGAATGGGTGCTGACCAAGCTGGGAGCTGCCCCGGGGGCGCTCGACCATCTCGAAGATCGCTTACAGGTGCATGTGGCCAATATCTCGTACGCGTTCAATACGCGGATGAAAAACCTGGCTCTGGTGATTGGATTGTTCTTGTGCTTGACTTTGGACGTCAACGCGGTCACGATCTGGCAGACCCTGTATAGCGATCAGGAGTTGCGAACTACGTTTGCCACGACGTACGCTAAGGCGGCTCTGCAGGCGACCGCTGCCGCCGAAGGCCGGCCTTCGGCTTCCGCCGGCCCCGGAAAAGTAACGGACAGTGCCGGAAACAGTGGTTCCGGGCTCGGTCAAGAAACTCAAGAGTTCATGAAGCAGTTGGTGGATTTTCAGAAGAATGTCAGTTTTGGAGTTGGCCGGGTGTGGATGAAACCGCCGCCCGCCCAAACTGCTTTGCAGTCCTGGCGCTTCATGGCCACGGAGTTTTTCGGCTCACTGCTGACCGGAGTCCTGATCAGCATCGGGGCAGCTTATTGGCACGACCTGCTTCGCAGCCTGGCTTCCCTTCGCCAGCCCAGCGCGTGAACGGCTAGGGCCTTTCCGAGGTTCCGGCGCGTTTCGTGCCGGCGATTTGCGATTCCAGTTCCGCCATGTCCAGCACAATCACCTTGCGCCGTTCCAGTTTAATGATTCCGCGATCCACGAACCGGCGCAGATTGCGTGACACCAGGTCGCGCACGGTGCCGATCTCGGCCCCGATTTCCTGGTTCGTCTCTTCCAGCGGAAACTCAATGCCGCGGCGCGTGCGGACGCCGAACGCCAAGGCGCGGTCGCGCAGGAAGCGCGCCAAGCGGTGGCTGACCTCCTTAAGCGACAGCTCCTCGACCAGACTGGTCATGTACCGGAAGCGTGAGGCCAGCGTTTTGATGATGGCGAGCGCGACTTCGGAGTTTCGCGTGCACAGGTCGAGCACGTCGCGTTTCGGGAGGAACAGGAGGGTCGAGTCTTCGAGAGCAGCCGCCGAGGCTGGATAAGTGCCCCCGTCGAAGACCGGCAGTTCGCTCACGGTGGAGCCGGCACGGTCAATGGCGAGGATCTGCTCGCGCCCGGTATCGGCCATCTTGAAGACCTTGATCGCGCCGGCCTGCACGACCAGCAGGCCATCGCACGGATCGCCCTCCGCAAACAGCATCTCGTCCTTGGCCAATCGTCGCACCCCGCAGTGACGCGCCAAGGCGTCGAGCTCCTCGGCGGGCAGAACGGCGAAAAACGGCACGCGCCGCAAGGCTTCGATGGGATCAAGGATAGCCATCAAGGGCATGTTATGCTGGTCGGCAGAGGCGAGCAAGCCCTGCGGCTTCCCCGGATTCGCTCCCATCGCCCTTGCACCGGTCGCCGGCCCCAGACGCCCGGCATGTCTTCCGGCGACTTAAGTCGTCGTCAATGCCAGGCGGCTGGGTTATGCTTTTTTCGCAGACGGCTTTGTACCGGCTCAGGAGGATGTGGCTATGGCTTATGTGATCGCTGAACCATGCATCGGAACCAAAGATACTGCGTGCGTCGACGTCTGTCCAGTCGACTGCATTCATCCCCGCAAGGACGAGGCGAATTTCGCCGACGTTCCCCAGCTTTACATCGATCCGGTGGAGTGCATTGACTGCGGCGCCTGCGTCCCAGTCTGCCCCGTGACCGCCATCTTTCCCCTCGACGACTTGCCGGAGAAGTGGGCCGGCTACGCGGAGATTAACACGAAGTATTATAAGCGCTGAGCCCTGCCGGGGACCCGGCCGGGCCGGTTCAGGACCCGCCGGCGCAACCCCCCGGTCTCGGGGCCCGGCGGTCCAACTTCAACCCGGTTCTTCGGTCATCCTGAAGCTCCCAGTAACAGCTGATAAGCAGGAGGCGCGAACCGTGGTCGAACCCACCGCCTAAGTCTTTGACAGAGAGCCAGTTGGGCGGCTAGCGACCATTCTCGGGTTGACCCGACCACGGATCGGCGGCTAGAATTCACTTGGTTACGGGCGGATGAAGATATGGTTACAGCGCCCGTCCGATGGCGCCGAGGGGAGTATTGTTGAGGGGAGTGAGGCCAGGCGGTTCGGGGTCAACGCTGCTGATGGCGATGCTGGCCGCCCTGACGGGCTGTAGTCCGGCTGGGCGGACCCGGCACCTCAACCAGCCTCCGGCCGCGGCCGTTGCCCCCTCCCTCCAACCATTGCCGCTGGCTTCTCCCAAGCTCCCGGACATCGCGACCGCCACCGCCGCCGACAGCGACCGGGAGGCCTTGCTCCAGCGCGTGGAATCCGTGTATCAGACCGGTATCGTCGATTACCGGGTCGGGAACCTCGAGCAGGCCAAGGAGAAGTTTGACCAAGCCCTCGCCCTCATGCTGGAGTCAAACCTCGATATCCAGGGAAGCGATCAGCTCCTCTCTCAATTCAACTCCATGGTCGATGAGATCTACGACATGGAGCTGGCCGCCCTGGAGCGTGGCGATACACTCAGCGCCCATACTTACGAGCCTCCGCCCATCGAATCGTTTGCCGGACTGACGTTCCCGGTCGATCCCCACATCAAGGCCCGGGCCCAGGAAGAATTACGTTCTGTGCATTCGGACTTGCCACTGGTCTCCAATGACCTCGTGGATGGCGTCTTGACGTTCCTGCAAAAACACGGCCGCAGTTACGTCGAGGCGGTGCTAAAAGGTAAGACGCTCTACGGACCGATGATTGAAGACGTGCTGCGTCAGGACGGCCTGCCCCGGGACCTGATTTACCTGGCGGCCGGCGAAAGCAGCTTCAACCCTCACGCTCTCTCTCGCGCCGGCGCCAAAGGCATCTGGCAATTTATGCCAGGGACCGGAGAGCTTTACGGCCTGAAGATCAATCGCTGGCAGGATCAGCGCGAAGACCCGATCAAATCCACGGAGGCGGCCGCCCGGCACCTCAAAGATCTTTACCATACCTTCGGAGACTGGTTCCTGGCCATGGCCGCCTACGATTGGAGCCCCACCGGAGTCGAGAGCGCCATCCAAAAGACCGGATATGCGGACTTCTGGAAGCTGCGTGAGCTTCATGCCTTGCCCAAGGAAACTGAAAATTACGTGCCGATTTTCCTCGCCACCGCTCTCATCGCCAAAGATCCGGAGGCTTATGGGTTCCAAGCCGTCACTGGCCATCCGCTGGAGGTGGACCGGGTTCCCGTCACGGTGCCGACTGATCTGCGCTTGGTGGCCGAGCTCATCGGGCACCCCGTCGAGGAGCTCGTCCGACTCAATCCCGAGCTGCTGACCTGGACCACCCCTCCCAACGATCCCCATTTCGTCTTGAACCTCCCGGCCGGCACCAAGGACGGCTACGAGCGGCTGATCGCCCAGATTCCGGAAAACCGCCGCGTCTGGTGGCGAGCCTATAAGGTCCACGAAGGCGATACCTTGGCGGGGGTGGCGCGGAAGTTCCGCGTATCGACGGCCAGCCTTGCCGAAGTCAACCATATCGAGCGGCAGGACCCGTTACCGGATGGAGCGATGCTCGTGGTCCCGCAATCGCCCGGGCGGGTATCTTCCCTGCTGCGCGTCCACCAACGCATGACGATGCGGCGACACTACTATCGGGTGAGAGCCGGAGACACCCTGCAGCTTGTCGCTGACCGCTATGACACGACGCCCTACGAGATTCGCCGCTGGAACCACTTGCACACGTCGCGCCTGACCACCGGCAAGACTTTGCTGGTCTACGTCCCGGCCCCCAGCTACGGCTCGCGGTCTCGCCGTTACCGGCCCCGGCCATCCGGCCATCGGACGCTGGTAGCCGGCAAGCCAGGCCGCGCGCTTGCCGCCCGCCGCCGAAAGAGGAGTTCGCGGCCGCGCGCGGGTAAAACCGTCGGCGCCGGCCTGGAAGCGGCGAAGTAAGCCGCCGGCGAGGATCGCTCGGCGACGGTCGCCCCGCTCCAAAGCCTCGCTGATGCTCTGGGGCCGGCCATCGAGTCGAGGAAAATTCCGTGCCCAGCTGCCCAATCTGCGGGAAGCGCAAGGCGACGCGATCCTGCCCGGCGCGCGCCGAGAGCATCTGCGCCGTCTGTTGCGCCACCGAGCGCGAGGTGACCATCGACTGCCCGAGCCAGTGCGAGTATCTGGTTGCCAGCCGGCGCTATGAGGGAGGGCGGCGCGAAGTGGATTGGTCGACGCTGCCGTTTCCCGAGATCAAAATCCCGCCGTCGTTTCTGGACCAGCTTCGTGAGCTGCTGGATTGGTTGGCTTTCACCATTTCCGAGGCCAGAAGCCGCAACCGACGCCTCGCCGACCGCGACGCCATCGCGGCCTTAAAGGCGCTCGCCGAGACTTACCGCACCCGGGCGAGCGGACTCTATTATGAGAATCCTCCCGCCTCCCCGGACCAGCGCGAGCTCTACCAGGCTCTGGACGCGGCCGTCGATGACTTCCGGAAGCTTCGAGCCCGCACCTCCGGCGCCCATGTCCATGACCGTGACATTCGCGACGCCCTCGTCGGCCTAACCCAAATCGGCCATATGCGCACCAACCATCGTCCGATGGGCCGGGCCTTCCTTGACTTCCTGCGCCAGCAGTTTCCGGAGGAAGACTTCGGCCGGTCATCGCCCTCCATCGTAATTCCCCCGTGAATGCTCCGCGGCGCTTCACCCAACGTGGTTTTCCTGCCGCCTTTCGCGATATAATCCCCGCAGTCCAGCGGCCGAATCTCGGGAGGAGTCTGTGGAGGAGGCTCTATCTCGTTGCCTTCGCGCTGAGGGTCGCGACCACCGGGACGCCGGGCCCGCGAGCGCTCCAGCGAAGCTCCCGTATCCCCTCGACCCAAATTCGTCGCCCCGCGGCGCCCCAGGAGCGCCTTTCGCCCCTCATCAGCGTGGCCTTGCACCTCCGGATGGCGGCCCGGTGGACGCCGGCTCGGATTATGGGCGAGCCATCAGCCCTCGGCGGCAACGTGCCGACGGGCGCGGCGGGCTCGCTCGCGCCCTGTGTCGTGTCCCCCTCCGAGTCACGGTTGAGCCTGTTAAGCCCGGAGCCTCGCCGTGGGTTGCTGCTGGGTAACCTCAAGAGGGTTTTCGGAGCGATGAGTCCGTAATCGCGCGTCATGGCCGGCGCGACTCGGCTGGGCGATCGGCGCGGCTGGTCTCGGGCTGTCGGCGGCGGCTGCGGCTGGCGCTCAGACGACCTCGGCGCCTCCAACAACGGATCCTCGAATCTTTTGGCCGGTGACGGTCACCGTCAATTCTCCGGCCGGCCAACCCATTCCGGGAGCGAGGGTGCGCTTCGAGCTGCTGGGGGTGGGTGCGACCAAAGTCTGCGAGACCGGCGAGCAGGGAGAGTGCCGGGTGGAGTTGGAAGCTGACGGCAAAACCGACTGGTCGCGCTGGGTAGCGATTGGCGCCGCCCACCAGAATGATCTCGAGGCCAAAGATATCGTCCCGTTACCGGGCTCGTCCGAGCCAGTCCGAGTCGAGCTGGTGTCTCGCGGCGTTGCCCCCCAGCCGGCGGATCCTCGCCAGCTCTCTTGGCCGCAACTGCTGGTTGGTGTTCAGCGGCGGCTTCACTCCCCCTCCGAACTTCCTCCCGGACCGGAGCGTGATCATTACGCCCGGGCCGCCGCGCTGCTGCTGGACGAGGGGCGGGCGGACGAGGCGGAGGCGGAATTGGAGGGTCTCGTCCGCCGCCATCCTGTTTGCGTGTCGTGCCGCACCTTGATGGCCCTGAGCCAGCTCACGCGAGGAGGCTGGTCGAGCGCCGTGGAACAGCTTGAGGAAGCGGCGCGGATTACGGCGCGCCCCGACGCGCCGGCCCATCGCTCCGAGCCCTGGGCCATTCTCGCCGTGCTGGCCTGATGGCGAGGCCAGGATCGCAAATCCGAGGAGCTGTTCCCGCGCGGCTTGGCCGAGCAGCCAGACGATCCGCTCTCTCTCCAGGAGCGCGGGCGAATCTTCGTTCGGACACGAAAGATGAAGGCGGCCGACGCCTATCTGATCAAAGCCATTGGCCAAGGCGCCCTGCCCGAGGCGCACCTGCTGCGAGCCCAGGCGCTTGCCGAACAGGCTCTTCCCCGGCTGGCCCGCCAAGAGATGGCCGACCCGCTTCGGGCCCTGTGGGCTGAGCTCGAGGAGCGGATCGAGCTCGAGTCCGCCGACCGTGGGCCATCGCTGGCTGACCAGCTGTTGACGGCCGTCACCACCGCATTACCCGAACTGGCGGGGCTCGAACCCGCCTCCAGCCAGGATCCGCTTCCCCTCATCCTGCGCCGCGTGGGCGAAAGCGCCGAGCAGTCGTTCACGAACTTCACCAATACGAGCTCTGCAGAGCGGATTCGCATGGAGCGCTTGCGCCGCAACGGTAAGGTCGCGGAGTCGCGGGAGGAGAATTTTCGCTATTTGCCCCTGGTCTCTCCGGATCAGCCCGACGCCGCCATTCGGGAGTACCGCACAAATCGCCGCGGGGCGGCCTTGGCCCCTAGTGTCCTGAGTCAGAAGTGCGCTTACACAAGCGGGCCACGTCTGCCAGGATGTGGTCCACCGTTTTGGTCCAAACGAAGGGCTTCGGGTCTTGGCTATCAGTTTCCACGTAACGCCGCAGCGTCGTCCCCAGTTCTTGCGGGCTGTGATGCGCGCCGGAGTCGCCGTTCCGTCAGGGTAGCGAACCAACGCTCGACCAGGTTGATCCAGGACGACCCGGTGGGCGTAAAGTGCCAATGGTAGCGAGGATGGCGCACCCGCCAGCGCTGAATCAACGGGGTCTTGTGCGTGCCATAATTATCCGGAATCAAGTGCATATCCAGTGCGGCAGGCGTCGCGACGTCGATCGTGTCGAGAAACTGGCAGAACTCGACCGCGCGAAGCCGACGGTGAATCTCGCCGATGACTCGGCCGCTAGCCATCTCCAAAGCGACAAACAGCGACGGGGTGCCGTGGCGCTCATAGTCGTGATGCGGCGCTCGATCTGCCCCGGCTGCATCGGGAGCAACGGCTGGGTCCGGTCCAAGGCTTGGATCTGCGCCTTGTCATCCACGCCCAGCCCCAAGGCCCGTTCGGGCGGGTTCAGGTAGAGTCCCACAATGTCCCGCCCCTTCTCGATAAACAGCGGGTCGCGCGACAGCTTGAAGGTTTCACTGCGATGGGGCTGCAAGGCAAAGGCCCGCCAGATGCGGCTGACCGCGCTCGGGCTCATCCCGCAGCGCCGGGGGGCAAAACACGAAACCGCAGCCGCTCGTGTTGCCAGCTAAACACCTCGACCTCACGATCTTTCTTCCAATCGGAAGTGAGCCAGGCCGCTACGATGTTCAATTTTTGAAGAGCATCGACCAGCCGCTGATAAGGACTGCCGGAGATGCGACCGTCGAACATGGATTCACTGTCCTGCGTGCCAAGCTCGACTTGTCCGGCCAGCGGTCGAGCAGCTTCCTTCTTGGCCTGCGTCAGCCTCCGTCCGATTGGACGTACTACCCTGTAACGATCCGTTAGAAGAGCTGCATTCTTGCAGATCCGGTCTTCCGATGGATTCGCGGTACTCAGATTGCACGGTCCTGCGCCTTCCCGGTATGTGCAGTAGTTTCGGGCACAACAGGGTATCCTGACGCGCAGAGCCAACCCTGACCTAGGCTGCCCGCCAGCGAAAAATCGCGTCCAGCGTTAACTGTGCAGCCCAGATAGCGAAGCCGTTCGCCCGTCCGTTCGGCCGTCCTGCCAGCGATGTTGGGATCGAGAATTGTTGCCGACTTGAACAGGATTCAATGATGTATAATTTCGGGAGCTTGGAGCTCGTATAGTCGGCCCCGAGGAGGAGTGTGCGCGTGTCAAAACAAGATCGTAGGCCGTGCGTCTTCGAAGGAATGGAGTTCGACGAAGGTACGCTGCGTCTAGATGGAGATCAAGTACTTCAGTGCGTACTCGGTGTATGGACCCCTGTCCGAGTCTCGGAGGGCGCCAATCCCACCCAGATTAGAAATATTGGGCTGCTGAGCAAGGTTTATTCTGAGTTCCCACCTCTGCAACATCAAGCGTTCGAGGTGCAGCGGGCAGCGCTTTCGCTGGACGACGTTCTGTCAATAGCGACAGAACTCGCGTTCGGCTATATCTTTCCTGACGCTAACCAGCAGATTGGCGACCAGCTTCGTGATATTCAGGCGACTCTCGATCACGTTCAAGACTCCCTAAATCAGATTAGCTCTCAGCTGAACGAGGTGCTTGACCGCATAGACCAAGTTGCCGAGGAAATAAAAGGAGCAATAACAAAAGAGGCCTACTCTGACCATCTGCAGTTTTGCCAAAGTTTCATTGAATGGGTACAGCCCAAGATCGCCGACCCATCAGAGTTTACTCACAATCAAGAAGCCATTCGCGATAACTTTGTCAATTTTCAAAATGGAATAAATCAAGTGCTCCGAACTACACAGGACCAGTACGGACGTGATGGCCTCGCGGGATACCTATCCGTAGGGGAGTCGATGGCTGTGTGGGCACAGGTTCAGACATTGCTACTTAGAGCTGACCAATCCAGTCAAACAGTATTCGATCAACCTTTTCACAAAGATAAGTTCAGTCGGTTTATAGCGGTTATGGATCGGGTTAAGCAGGCCAAAGAAACTATGACCGCCGCGCTTGATTCGATTCCGCACGGCGCCAAGTCCCCCGGTAACTTGCCATTGTATCTCCTTCACCAGGACAACACTTTTAAGGAAACTCAGGCCGTTGGCATTATCCCGTCATTCAACGGAGTCGAAGAGACAAATGGAACGGTGTTGTTCGCTTCTTTCTTCGGCAGTAATGAATTCGCGCCGGTGTTTGACGACGCGATTCCGTGGGGTATTGTAAAGCCGACAATCTTGAGAGCGCGCCAGCTCTGGCCTCCATTGGTCGACGAACTGAAATCCATTCGTTTTAATCTTGATTATTTGAAGAATTCCGAGTCCGCTGAGGCGAAACTTAAAGAGTTGGTTAGTCCTCCCACCCGAGTTCCACGAAAGAGCACGTGAGAGTAGCGAGGGAACGGCACTAACACTCCTATGTTGCGGTCGAGCGACTACCATGCCGATTGAAATTGCAACCGTCCTGGCCGATCCAGAAGATCCTCTTGCTGGAGAAGGTTTTGTGTTGAATATCGCGCTCAACTCGCCCGCCTCTAAGGATCTCACCATCGTACTGGAGAAGCAGCGCCTCGTTAACAACGAAGGAGGGACTCCGGAGCTTCGGCCGACTGGGCCAAGCTATTTTGACTTGTTTCCAGGACCTATTCAGCTCCCGGCTGGGTCGAAAACTGGCACCTCAGGTCCGATTTCAGTCAGACGCGATGCTACCGCCGAATCAGGAGATCCCCCGGTGCAATTTCCCGAGCAAATACTTTTCACTGCTTCTTCGAGGCAGCTTTCAAAGGGATTCAGGTCCGTGGTGGTCCGGGTCTCGCTACCCGAGGCGACATTGATTCGTTAACTACGTGACGCTGGTGCAGGTATTGCCAAAGGTCATCGCGAATCCTGAGCGCTCGACTCAGGCGTCCGGCCCGCGCATACTACCTACTGAAACTCCGAAGCTGCGTCGCGCCGAAATCAGCAAATCCGAAACGGCCAATCGCTCATCGGCTAAAGATCGGCCGGCTTTCGAGATGATGCGGTAGGACAAGGCAGTTCATCGACGATCGTACCGTTCGAGCTCTGCCTGAAGATAACGCCTGTAGAGGAATGGCCGTCTACACGGTAGTCGTGAAGGCCCAACTGCCCGCCGGGCAGAGGTATTCCAGACCAATCAACCCTAGCGATTAGGCATTGATTGCAGGAGTTATAAATTTGAACCGGGCATTGATCGTCCGGATTGGGGGGATGGATGGATGTAGCCGGTTGAAAGGAACAACACTTCAAATTCATCGCGGCTGTAAGATTCTCGAAGATTTCATCACACTCTCTCGGCTGCGAGCTCATACGGGCCTCCTCCTCAGCAATGAAATCAGCACTTGGTTAGCTCCTAATGACCTGGACGCCTGTAATATCGAAAGTCGTCGTTTGCCCAAGATTTGCGCTGTCGCAGCCGAGTGGTTGTGATCCCCCAGCCGGAAGCAATATTGTTTCAGTAACCGAAGGAGCCCCTGTCGAAAAAGAGAGTCTCACGGTTGCATTCACGGCGTGGTCTGTATTCGTGTTCGTGATGGTGCAAAATAACGCTCCGGGGCATCGGGCATCCGTCGTACACTTGATGACTACTCCGTCGAGTGAACAGACATTGCAGGGCATTAAGCCTCCCGAAAAGACATCATGATAGTAAGATGCCAGCTTTTGGATCCCTTCTCCGGAATGAGAGATTCATTCGCTTTAAAGTCACGATACAATTTAGACTTGCCCGCTGGGCACTCCCAGCCAATGCAAATTATATAACAAGCTCGGCTCTGCGGTTAGCGCGGAAGAGCTGGAATCTGCTCAGTTCTTGTCGGGTTCAACCGGCGTCTCTTCGATGCTCCAACTACACCCATTCCCCGAACCACCGGAGCCGTTGCAGTTTAAATCGAGCCTTCCGCCGCCCGGGATTTGCAGAATAAAAGACTGTGCCGGCTTCGCAGGCGGCTGAGGCGTCACAGGAATGCGCTCAACGAGTTTGCCATTCTTGTCGAGTACATCCATCCGTCCCTCATTGTTACACTCATCTTTGAGCAATACACTCACTGTAGCCGAGGAGAGCCCATGGTTCGTGAATATGGTTCTGATTTTGTCACAGGGCAGATTCGCATTTTCCGACATGTTTCACATCCTTTCAAGTGTTAAGAACATCCAAGCTTGCCGCAGAGCTCTTCTGATAAGAACTGGGGGGCACGCAAATCGCTGTGGTGATTCCTTTTCAAAGCCAGACGTTACCTTCTCACCGGGAGAACTGAGGCAAATCGCGAAAGAGCGCGGCATTTTGAATGGAAACGCACCCGAGCCCGGCTACACACTAATTGCGGCTATATTCAGAGAAGCCACTATGTCCTGATCGAGCAGATTCGTGACGGCGAAACGAATGCTTATCTGGTCGAGCGTTTCATCGCGCCGGTATTCGATTGCCCCGATTTCGACAGCCATGGGTTCTCTACTCGAGTCGCCGTCGGGTGAGTCCGCGCCGACCAGACATATTTCGTTCGTACGGATTCGCTGTTTGACTTCAACCGTACCCTTCGCGCTGATTGGAAGTGGACCGAATTGAATCACTCGTATTGACGCCATCTTTCGCAGCTTATCGATGGTGGTCCCGGTTGTCAAGACCAAAATCGGCCATCAATAAGTTAGCGACCTGGGTGTCTGATTTGAGTGGGGCGGACGAATCCGCCCCAGCCATTCCGGCCCTTGAGTCGGCGCTCGAGTCG
>CADDZC010000029.1 GCA_902812365.1 Acidobacteriota bacterium
GGGCGGTGGGGCGAGATGACTCTGCGGCGGGTGGCAGAGTTGGCCGGGATGTCCGAGCATTGCGACTTCGCCGAGCAGGAGACGTTGACCGGCAATAGCGGCCGCGCGCGCCCGGATATGATCGTCGACCTGCCGGGCGGATGGCGCATTGCTGTGGACGCGAAAGCGCCTCTGCAGGCCTTTCTGGACGCCACTGGGGCGACCACTGAAGAGCAGCGGCGGGCATGCCTGGAGCGGCACGCCCAGTTCGTCCGCGCTCACCTCAACCAGCTCGCGGCGAAAGCGTACTGGGACCAACTGAACCCCACGCCGGGGCTGGTGGTGTTGTTTCTGCCGGGCGAATCCTTTTTCAGCGCGGCGCTGGAGCAGGATCGAACGCTGATCGAGGATGGCATCCAGAAGCGCGTATTTCTGGCGACCCCGACGACGTTGATTGCCTTGCTGCACGCCGTGGCCTACGGCTGGCGCCAGGAGCAGATGGCCCAGAACGCGCAGAAGGTCAGCGAACTCGGGAAACAACTTTATGATCGCCTGAGAATTTTTATCCGGCACTTCGCCGGGGTGGGTGAGGCCCTGAAAGGGGCGGTGAGTGACTACAACAGCGCCGTGGGCTCACTGGAGAGCCGAGTCCTGATTCCGGCCCGCAAATTGAAAGACCTGGGGGCGGCTAGCGGTGACGATTTAACGGAGGTCCCAACCGTGGATGAAATTCCGAGGGCGCTGAACGCCCCTGAAGCCGGAGCCTCCATCGGGCCGATACCCGACGAAGCCCGTGGGAGCGGAGATCCTGGCGACAACGACGTTTAGGGCGGAAGATGGCCCTTAAAAAGCTTCGGGGATGCAGCGCTGCATCCCCGAAGCTTGTGTCCAAGATTTTCCGAAGAGGTTATCTCTTCTTCTTGGCTTTCTTCTTCGCTGCCATTCTATTCTCCTCTCTTGCTGACTCAAAATTCCGCCAATCAAACTGGCGGAGCGCGTTTTCAACTCCCATGTATAGTGATTGAGTGAGACGTTGTCAAGCAGAAAGTGAAGGGATCTGGATAAAAGTTGCGATGATGGATTCCTCACCCCGGAGATCCCGGTCACTCACATCCGGAAAATCCGGCGGGGCGGAGGCTGGCGCCGACGCGGGAGCTCTGCTCCGCATCTAACTGCCAGCGGGCCGCAAAGGCGAGCACGACGATGAACGCAGAACCGCGGAGAATGGTGAAAAGGCAGATGAGGATGGCGGTGGCCGCCTTGCTCGGCGTCCTGCCTGCGGGGAGCGTTCGAGCGCGGCAGGCACCCTCCCCGGGCGGGGCGAACGATTTGCCGCCCGCCGCGCAGACACTGAAAATCTCCGTGGAAGTCGTGAATGTCTATGCGGTGGTGTGGGACCACAAGCGCTTGGTCCCCAACCTGAGGAAAGAGGACTTCGAGCTGACCGAAGACAATGTTCCGCAATCGATCAAGTATTTTTCCCGCCAGACCGACACGCCGCTGACGCTGGTGATCGGCGTCGACACCAGCCCCAGCCAGCAACGTGTGCTGCCCATCGAGCAGGAAGCGGCCAAGAATTTTATCCGGCAAGTGATCCGGCCGAAAGACCTGGCCAGCGTCTTGCATTTCGACTTGCAGGTGGAGCTTCTGCAAGACTTCACGAGCGACCCGAACCGGTTATCCCGGGCCGTTGATGAAATGGTGATCAACGGCGGCGGTCAGGGGCCTTTGCCCGGAACCTTTCCCACCAGCGGCCGCGCTTGCTGCACGCAGCTCTACGACGCCGTCTACTTGGCATCGACCGACCTGTTGAAACAAGAGGTGGGCCGCAAGGTGCTGATCCTGCTCACAGATGGCGTGGATGCGGGGAGCAAGGAAACTTTGAACGCCGCCTTGGAAGCGGCGCAAAGGAATAACGTCATCATCTATTCTATCGATATCGCCGACCGGGCGTTTTACGGCGTGCTGGGCATGGCCGAGAATGGTGATTCCGTCCTCGGCAAGCTCTCGAACGAAACTGGGGGGCGGGTCATTCGGGTCAGCCGAGCGAGCCAAACCGCGGCGGCCTTTGACGAAATCGCCAACGAGCTCCGCACCCAGTATCTGCTGGGATATACACCGACCAACTCCCGGCACGACGGAACCTACCGCCGCATTCGCGTCCGCACGGTCAACGGAAACTACAAGGTCCAGGCTCGGCGGGGCTACTACGCCCCTTTGGACTGAGCTAGTGCAAAGCCGGCTCGCTGCCGGCGAGGCGGCACCTGGCCCGGAACGGGTCGCTTGCTGGCGGGGCTACGGCGAGGGCGCGAAATAGCCGTTTTTGGCCCGTACGCGCAAGCCTTTTTCGAGCGGCTCAATCGTAATGGTACGGAAGGTTCCGTCATGCGCCTGGTTGGTGGACAGATAGGCCAGGCTGTACTGGCTGCGCAGCTCGCGAGAAATCTCTTGGAAATTTTCCGCCAAGTCGCTCGCTTCAAACGGGAAAAAAGCCCGGCCGCCGGTTTGTTGGGCAAGGTACTTGAGGACGCGATCGCCGCGCGTGTCGATGCCGCTTCGGTTGGTGCTGATGGCAAAAATAGTGGCTTCCGCCCGCTGCGCCATGGAGAGCGCGTCGTCGCGCGAGTGCTGGCTTTGGTTATCGCGACCGTCGCTGACAATGATCAACACGCGGCGCAGGTACGGTTCGGGAGGAGGAAAGATCAACATTTTCTGCTGGCACGCATAGTAGATGGCGTCGTAAAGCGCCGTTCCTCCCCCGGCCTGAAGGCCTCGAATGGCGGTGGCGAGTTTATCCAGGTCGTCGGTATAGTCCTGCAACATCTGCGGCTCAACATCAAATCCCACCACGAAGGCCTGGTCCTTTCCCGGCCTCAAAGTCTCGTTGAGAAAGTCGATGGCCGCTTCTTGCTCAAAGTGCAGCCGTTCGCGGATGCTATTGCTGGTATCGATCAGGATGCCGATGCGCAGCGGCAAGTCAGTCTCACGGCTAAAGAAGCTGATAGTTTGCGGCTTGCCGTCTTCGAACACCCGGAAGTCATTCTTGGCGAGGTCCAACACCATGCGTTCTTTCTTATCCGTCACGGTGAAGAGGACGTTGACCAGGTTGACTTGGACCTTGAGCGGCTTCTGAATCGTTGTCGCTTGATCAGCGGCGGGGCGAGGAGCAGCCGCTTGGTTACCTTGGGCTGCAACCTGACCGGGCAGGGAGAGCAGCAAAGCCATCCACCCAACTCTTTTCATGATCCGCCTGCCTTCTACTATCGAAAAAAGTATAAGAAGGGGCAGAGTCTGGCGTCAACTCGCGCTGAACCGCGGCGGCCTTGGCGTAAATTGGGTTTTGTGCTATCTTCGCTACGGGGTGTGAGAGCGCGGCTCGGAATTTAGTGCGGCGCCTTCTTCCATTACGTCTCAGATTAGATGGATAAACAGGTTTGGTCGGCTGACACGGTCGCCGCCGCCCGTCGTAAGTCTTTGAGTCCCCGACGGGCATGATCACCCTGGGTGACCTCGGTGTAAACGCGAAGAGGCTCGCCACACTCCCTCCGCTTGAAAGACAACTATGAACGCCTGGCAGGAAATCCTCAACGATCTCAAGAATCGGGTGAACCCCCAGAGCTATCAGACCTGGCTGCGCCCGACGCGTTTGAGCCACACGCGCGAGGATACCATTTTTGTCCAAGTACCGAATCGGGAATTTCAGGAATGGATCCATGAGAATTATAGCGGGCTGATTTACGAGGCCATCAGGCGCCTTGGTCTCCAATACCGGCAGGTTTCCTTCGTGTTTCCCGAAAACACTCGACGTTCAGAACCTCACCATAGCGGTGCGAAGGCGGAACAAGGCAAGCTGGACTTTGACTCCGTCGACCACCAACTCAATCCGAAGTACACTTTTGATACCTTTGTGGTTGGTTCTTGCAACCAGTTTGCCCATGCGGCAGCCCGGGCCGTCGCCGAGGCTCCGTCGAAAGCTTATAACCCCCTTTTCCTGTACGGAGGTGTTGGACTCGGCAAGACCCACCTGATGCACGCCGTCGGCCATACCATTAAGAAAGAGTGGAAGGAGATGCGGCTAGCGTACGTCTCGTCTGAGAATTTCACCAACGAGGTTATTAATTCGCTTCGTTATGACCGGATGGTCTCATTTCGTGAAAAGTATCGTAACGTTGATGTCCTATTGATGGATGACATCGAGTTCATCGCCGGCAAAGAGCGCACCCAAGAAGAGTTCTTTCACACGTTCAACGCGTTATATGAAGCGCAGAAGCAGGTCGTCATCTCCAGTGATTGCGCTCCCAAGGAGATTCCCCAACTAGAAGAGCGGTTGCGCTCTCGTTTCGCCTGGGGGCTTATTGCTGACCTGCAGCCGCCTGACCTTGAAACCAAGATTGCGATTCTCGCCAAAAAGAGCGAAAGTATGGGCGTTACACTGCCCCCAGCGGTGGCAGACTTTGTGGCTTCCAAGATCAAATCGAGCATTCGTGACCTGGAAGGCGCCCTGACTCGTCTCATTGCGTACTCGTCGTTGACGGGGTCTGAGGTTTCCCTAACAATGGCTCAACAGGTGCTGCGAAATATGGTCGACCAGGACGACCGCAAGGTGTCGATTGAACATATCCAAAGATTGGTATGCCAGGAATTTGCTCTTAACCTTACATTATTGAAATCTAAGAATAACAGCCATGCGATCTCCTACCCCCGGCAGATCGCAATGTACCTTGCAAAGCAATTAACTACAGCCTCCTTACCTCAAATTGGGCGAGAATTTGGCGGGAAGCACCACACAACCGTCCTGCATTCAATCCAGAAAATCTCTGAGTTACGGAAGTCAGACCGTGATTTAGACAGACTTATCAACAGGCTGAGTGATAGTTTGCAAAGGTTTTAGGCAAGGGCTGGACAAATGCTCCGGATACGCTCAGGAATCTCGGGTTTTAACCTAGAATTTACACAAGAACGGAACGATCCTATTCACGTAGAGTTTAATGGTAGGTATATGATTTCAAAGGTGTTGTGGTAATTTTCCACAAATTCACAAGGCCTACTACTAGAAACTGGAGAATATAGAAATATGGAATTCTCAGCGGCTAGAGCTGAACTACTTAAGGAACTGGATTTGGTGCAAGGAGTGGTTGAAAGGAAGACAACAATTCCCATTCTCTCGAATCTTCTTTTGGAGGCGGGGGGAAGTTCGGTGCGCCTAAGCGCAACTGATCTGGAGCTGGGTATTCGCTGCAAGTGTGTGGCAACAGTTAAGAAGGAGGGTTCCGGCACGGTGCCAGCCAAAAGGCTGCTGGATATTGTTCGTTCCTTGCCAGAGGCGGAGGTTAGGTTCAAGCTGCTGGACAGCCAGTGGGTCCAACTGACGTGCGCGAGGTCGTCATTCAAGTTGGCAGGGATGGCTCGAGATAATTTTCCAGTATTGCCCAGTATTCCTAAGGCGCAGGCGTCGCTACCGGCACGGACGCTCGAGACGCTGATTCGTCGCACGGCGTTTGCCATTGCCAATGAAGAGTCCCGTTATACCCTGAATGGGGCTCTGCTTGTGCTAAAACCTGACACGGCCATGATGGTGGCGACGGATGGCCACCGTTTGGCCTTGATAGAGTGTGACGTGCGGGTGGGAGGATTGAGCAACGAGCTGCGGATGTTAATCCCTAAAAAGGCTATGGGTGAGCTTCAGAAAATCCTAGGTGGGGCAGGCAATGAAACAATAGTGGAAATTTGCCGGGATGATAACCACCTCTTTTTTGCCGTTGATGAGCACATCTTGATCGCCCGCCTACTGACCGGGCAATTCCCAAATTATGAAGCTGTGTTACCCCGGGATAACAACCGGATTATTGAGGTCGACCGCGCCGCCTTCTCGGCGGCGATTCACCGCGTCGCTCTGCTGGCGGATGAAAGGTCTCACGCGGTCCGTATACAACTTGATCCAGCCCAATTGGAAGTATTTTCGTCCAGTGGGGAATACGGAGAGGCTCATGAGAGCGTGGATGTTCAATACGGCGGAGAACCGATGCAGATAGGGTTCAACTATCAATACCTACTGGATTTCCTGAACGTCCTCAGCGGGGACGGAAAGATAAGAATGGAACTAAAGGATGAGCAGAGCGCGGGGCAACTTCGTCCCGACGGGGACGAGCCCTATCGATATCGTTACATTGTGATGCCCATGAGGATTTAAGCCCCACCTTCCACTTCCTTCTTAAATGAATGAGAGTAGTTAGCCTAGTTTTAAAACGGTGTAGTACGGCATTTTATCCACATTTTTCCAATAGACAGCGCGAGCCTGGCCGGGGGCTAGTGAGCTCACCTCGACCCAACCCAAATCTTGCTACAGGGTGAACACCAGCAGGGTGAACGACCCCGGGACCAGCGGCAATCTGCGGAACCCCTGACCGGGTTGGGCACGCGGCATCGGGCCGAATTCCGCCGTTACCAAATACACTCTATGCGTTTTGGGATCAAGCGTCATGGTCCGCGCACCGCGCTGTGTTTGTACGTTCTCGACCACGGTGTATTTCTCGGCCGAATCCTCATGCACCACCGTCAGCGTCCCGTCGCTGTTCGAGCTGAAGACCAATTCTGGTGCCGGATCGAAGCGGTTGGAATCCACACCCTGACCGATGGGCACGGTGGCCACAACTCTTCCACTATCCGCGTCCACGACCGCCATCATTTTATTACGGCAGCCGACAAACAGCAGCCGGTGGTCACGATGGATGGCCATACCTGACGGGCTTTCGCAAGGGGCGAGAGGCCAACGGTTCAGCACCTTCAGGTTTTTCGGGTCGATTTGGAGCACAATGCTTTTGTCTTCCAGATTATTGTAGACGTGGCCCTCGCGGTCCGCCGCAGCGAATTCGGGACGGCCGCCGAGCTCGATGGTTCCCGCCACATTACCAGTCGCCCCATCGACAGCGGTCGAGGTTCCTGTGCGGCCATTGAAGGTGAAGACGCGCTTCGGCACAGGATCATAAATGATAGCATCTGGAGCTTCGCCCGTCTTGACTGCGCCCAGAGCCCTCAGCGTCTTCAGATCAAAAATGGTTACTTGATTCGTACCACCATCACTTGTGAACCCGCGGCCAAACTCCGGGGCAAGGGCGATGCCGTGGACGCCCGGCGTATTGGGGATGTCGCCCCCGACGTTATAAGTGTCTGCGTCCACGACCATTACGTGGCTTCCACGAGAGATGTAGAGCCGGCGAGCGTCAGGATCAAGTTTCAGATAATCCCAGAAGCTCTCTCCACCCAGACGGACCTTCTTGAGAAGGTGATATCCCTCCGGAGGCGCAGCGACGACGGAGGGACTGGCAACCTTTATCGCCAACAGGATCAGCGAGACCGAGACCAGCGGACTGCGTCGAGATGTCATAAATTCCCCCCGATACGTTTTGTGCCGACCAACCGCAATGAAATTTGGAGACTGATGCCCTCGGCAAAACCATCGGTAATGACGGCAGACGGACTCCCGTCGCATCCAAGAGGATATTGCCGACGACCGCAGCAAGACCCATGATGCGAGCCTCACTGGCGAAGCTCAAAGTGGTACGCGCGTGGAAGAGACAATTCGTAATACTCGGGCTTGATCGAACCCGAGACCCTTGGATCGTCGCTCGCGATCATACCTCCTGCATCATGGCGGCCGCCTTAGGCCGGGCATAGGTTCCGTAGCGTCAAATATTGCCGCACCTCCGGTGACCGCAGAGTCCCGCTCTTTTTCCGCCGGGACGCAATTCACAACTTGAATAACCTCTGGCCGTGCCGCCCTGCCAGGGTAGAGCACTGGGACGCGCTCCCGGTTCGTAGGTCAAAATGTTTCCGCTCCTGCCACTGCACATACGTTCAGCCAACCGGAGAGGTTACGACACGGCGTTCCAAATGTTTAGCACGCCTCCCTGGATTGCCCTGAGGGGCTGGATAATCTACACGGTCCTCCAAGGGCGGCCTGGAGGATCTTTTTTCGGCGAGAAAACTCGATTTCTGGGCCCAAGACTCCGCGGCGATTCGTCTATCTAAGCGGTCTTAATCAAGGACACACAAGCCGTTCATCCGGCCGCGGCCACATTGGGATGAAGCTATGAAGTGGGGCTGCCCCCTCACGCGCCATGGCCGCTGTAACGTATCAACCCCGCGCGCGGCCTTCGACCGTATTGCGGGCGCCCTAATTTCAGTTTCCAGATTCCCGACTTCCTTCTGTACACTGATCGAGAATGTGAACGATGGTCTCCCGACGGCAAATGCTGCGCAGCTCGGTTGTGGTGGGGCTCTTCTCGCTGCTTGCCAGCCTGACCGGCATCCTCGTCGAAACCAGCATCGCGGCGAAACTGGGACTTTCCCAGCGCTCCGACACCTTCTACGTTGCCTTCACCATACCTTACATTATCACCAATCTGGTGGGGGCCACCGGCCAGTTTTCCCTTGTTCCCTTCTTTTCCTCGCTCGCGGCTCGGCGTTCACCCGAAGAACTGTGGCGCGGAGTGAGCTACGCGATCAACCTCGTCTTTTTCGGTTCATGCAGCCTTGCGATGCTTGGAGCGACAGCGGCTCCGTGGATCATTCGCGGCATCGCTCCTGGCTTTACAACGGCCGAAACCGTGGCCGCGACTTCGCTCTGCCGTTGGCTGTTTTTGATTGTCGTTCCGGCTGGCTTGGCTGAAGTCTTTCGGTCGTTTCTGCTCAGCCAGGGACGCTTCGCCCTCCCGTCGGCGGCCGGCCTCTTCCGCAACCTGACGGTCATCGCGCTCGTCTTCATTGCCTTCCGCCGTTATGGAGCGCATAGCATAGCGATGGGATACTTGGCAGGCTGGGTGTTCCAATTTGTGGTGTTGGCTGGACAGGTTTTGATAAGCTTCCCCGTCCATTACTCGCTTGTCCTGCGGGGGAGTAGCGAGGCTTTCCGTAATTTGCGGGGTGCGGGCGCAGCGCAGATGGGAGCTGCACTCGGCTGGCAAGCGGTGGTGATTGTCGAGAGGATGATCGCTTCGTTTCTCCCGCCGGGAACGCTGACAGCCCTCAGCTACGGGTTAAAGATCATGAGCACCCTAGCCGAGCTGCTGGCAGGGAGTGTGGGCACGGCGGCGCTACCCTCTCTTTCCCGCGCTGCAGCTCACCGCTCGGCGGTCGAAGTGCGTAGCACGTTCCAGCACACGCTCGAAATCACCCTGGCACTCGTCTCGCCTGTGACGGTCTTCTGTCTGCTGCTCGCCCGTCCCATTATTCGGCTTGTCTTTGAGAGGGGCAACTTCACGGCGAACGCCACGACTCTTGCAGCCACCGTGTTCTTCTATTACAGCCTGAGCCTCACGCTCTATTCACTGGTGCGGGTTCTCAACTTCTATCTCTTTGCGCGCCACGAGGGAGTGACCTTTCTACGCCTCTCCATCGCTCAATACGGTCTGATGATCCTGCTGGACCTACTCTACGTCGCCGGGCTCGGCTGGGGTGCGATAGGCATTCCTCTCGGGATGTTCACGGCGATGGCGATCCTGTGCGTCTGGGCGATCGGGCGGAATGTGGCCGACATTCGAGACGCGTTGGATCGCACGATAGGAATGTTTAGCGCTAAGAGTCTACTTGGCACCACGCTGGCTGCCCTCGCCATCTGGATGCTTGAGCGAGGTCAAGCCGCGCCTTCAACGGGTTGGGCTAATGTCGTTTACGTCGGCGAGCTGTGCGGCGCGGGCGGTCTAGTTTTTCTGGCGACCCTCGCCGCCTCAGGCGCCATTCCGGTCGCCCGGCTCGCCACGATTCGACACCGCGTCAAAGACGCCTGACATCAACTCGGAACAATGGCTGAGAAGTGGAATCCGGCAGCGGTCAGCGCAGGGGCATCCTTCAGCGCGGCGCCTGGATCCGGCGCAAAAAACGGGGGGCTTGAGCAGGCTCGCCCCTATAGGATTCTGGTGGTCACGAATTTATGGCCCACGACCGAGGATCCAGGTTACGGAAGCTTCGTGGAAGCGCAAATGGAGTCGCTGCGCCCGCTGGGCGTGGAGTACGACGTGGTGTTCATCAACGGCCGCAAGTCAGTATGGAATTATCTGCGGGGTATGGGCGAGATGCGGAGTCGGCTGCGGCGGCAATGCTATGACCTCATTCATGCTCATTTCGGGCTTTCGGGTTGGGTCGCTCGATGCCAGCTTCGACGGCCCGTGGTAGTGTCGTTTATGGGCGATGACGTTCTGGGCCGGCCAGGGCGCGGCGGAGGGATGACTTGGGCGGGGCGCTTCTTCCAGGTGTCAAGTTTCGTGCTGGCCCGCGTGGTGCGGGCCGTGATCGTCAAGACTCCAGAAATGAAGGCGCGCCTCGCGCTGGGCACGGCGCACGTAATACCCAACGGCGTAGACCTGCGACTTTTCCAGCCCACCGACCAGGTCTCCGCCCGGCGAGAGCTGGGTCTGGACATCAGCAAGAAATTTATCCTGTTTCCGTACAATCCGGCGGAGGTGCGCAAGCGATACGACCTTGTGGAAGCGGCGGCGAAGTTGGCCCGGCGGGAGATTCCCGAGCTCGAGATTCTGCCGGTGCGCGGCGTCGCACGCCGCCGCATGCCGCTGTACATGAACGCGGCGGATCTGCTGGTCTTGGCGTCGCTGTGGGAGGGCTCGCCAAATGCGGTCAAGGAGGCCATGGCGGTGAACCTGCCGGTGGTGGCCGTCGACGTGGGCGACGTGGCCGAGCTTATCGGTCCGACGGAGGGCTGTTCTTTGGTGCGCCCTGACACGCGAGAAATAGCGTCCCGGATTGTCGAAGTCTGCCGACGGGGGCGGCGAACCCGCGGGCGTGAGTGGATCGCTCGGCTTTCGATTGAGAGTGTGGCGCGGCAAGTGGTGAATGTCTATGCCAGCTGTATAGGAAAGTGAAGACGAGCCGGCTTAGAATAAGCGCAAGCGCCGGCCAAGCTAGGCGGGAGGGACGGGGCGGAGCGGAGGAGAACACTTCCCATGCCGCTACGTATATAGATGAACCAGCATGCCACGACGCCGGTTGATCTCGGAGTGCTCGAGACGATGCTGCCCGATCTCAGCGAGAAGTTTCGGAATGCCGCCGGCTGCAACGGTCGGCTGGGGTGGCAGGGCGATGAAGCCAGCGAGAAAGGGTGCCCAACTAAGGCAAAGGCTGTCTACCTCGCCGCTCTCCCCCCGTCAGGCCTGTGCCGGGTGACGTCCTGCTAGCTGCCGCCGGTGGCAGCCTTCTCCGAGGAGGGGCGGGATGCGGTAGTTTTCACCGGGAGGTTAGCCGGTTCGGATGCACACGTCGGCGCTGAATGCTTCTGGATGGACACTGCGGTTCTAGGTGAGGCAGGGGCCCCAATGCGGGTTTGGCCCGCGGACCACCGGCTTGCACTCCGTCGTCGAGTGTGCCAACATCGAGGACGTGGTGAAGCGGGGAGCGGCGGTAGTGGAACGCGCAGAGAACCTTTGCCAGTAAACTGAGTGGCCGGGGGAACCGATCCGCCAACAACCTGTGCGCGTCGGGATGGCATCCAAGCTGATGGACGTGCGAGCTTTGCCAGCACATGTGAAGAGTTAGAGTCAGGGGAGACTGTCCCGCCGGTCAACTGGCGGAGTCGAGTGGAGCATTGTGTCAGAACTAATGTCTAGAGACGGCAGTTCTCGTTGCCGGAGCCGAGATGACCCGGTCGCCCTCCCGCGCGGGGGGATGCACTCTTGATCGAGCTCCGAGGTGAATCAAGGAGGACGATTTTCCATGCAACCTGCTACGAGAAGGTTTCTACGTGAAAACACGCTGGGGCTTAGCCTTACCCTGATCGGCATTCTGTGCTTGGTAGTGTCTTCCATCCTTTACATGAATCACCGCGACAGTGTGCCCTTCGCGCTGGCGAGCAGTAATGGACTGGACGGCGCTGACATAGAGCAGCTGGAAAAAATCGACAAGGCTTACGAACGCATCGCGCAGAGTATTCTGCCCGCGGTCGTTTACATCTCCACGACGCAAATCGTTCGAGTGAACGAGTCGCCATTTTTGATGGACCCTTTCTTTCGTCAGTTTTTTGGCAACATTCCCGGCTTCACGATTCCCCGCGAGAGGCAAGAGCATGCTCTGGGCAGCGGCGTGATTGTGTCGTCCGACGGATACATCCTGACGAACAATCACGTGGTAGCTCATGCGACCGATGTGAAGGTCACGCTTTCTGACAATCGGACTCTGAAAGCAAAAATCGTGGGCACAGACCCTCAAACCGATCTAGGGGTGTTGAAGATTGACGCCAACAATCTTTCGGCGGCTCCCCTTGGTGATTCTTCAACGCTTCACGTTGGAGACATTGTGATGGCTTTCGGCAACCCGTTTGGCTTTCGGTTTACGGTAACCCGCGGTGCGGTCAGCGCTTTGGGCCGGTCCGGCCTCAGTGAAAATCCTAACCAGATTGAAAACTTCATCCAAACGGATGCCGCCATTAACCCGGGCAATTCCGGGGGGCCGCTGGTGAATGTGCGGGGTCAAGTCGTGGGCATTAACACGGCTATTTTCAGTGGTAATGCCGGCCCGGGCGGAGAAGGCAGCTTTCTGGGGATTGGCTTCGCGATCCCGATCAACATGGCCAAGCACGTGATGGAAGACCTGATCAAGACCGGAAAGGTCAGACGCGGTTACTTGGGCGTGGAAATCAGCGATTTGACGCCCGACTTGGCCAAGCAATTCCATGTCCCCGACACTGCGGGGGCGCTGGTGCAAGACATCACCGCCGATGGGCCCGCCGACAAAGCTGGGATCAAGGCTGGTGACGTCATCCGTAAGTTTAACGGCCGGACGATCCAGGGCAAGGACGACCTAACGGAACTGGTGACGGAGACGAACCCAGGTTCCACCGTTACGCTGGAGATCCTTCGCGATGGCAAACCGATGACCATCAAGGCGACTCTGGGTGAGCGACCGGGGAATCTGGGGCTGAGTGCGGGCGTCAGTAAAGCGCCGTCAGTGGGCCCACTCAAGGGCGTGACCGTGCAAAACTTGACTCCCGATATCCGCCAACAACTGGGCTTGCCGTCGGAGGTGCGCGGTGTCGTGGTGACTGACGTCGATCCTCGCAGCCCCGCGGCGCAGGTCCTGACACAGGGCGACATCATCGAAAGCATCAACCGTCGTCCGGTGAATAATGTCCGCGACTTCAACCGCCTAGCATCCGAAGCCAGAGGTCAGGTGCTCTTGCGGATCAATCGGGAGGGTGAGAGCATGTTTGTTGTTATTTCCCCTGCAGAGGGCGGTGACGACGAGCAGTAGCCTAGCACGCTCGGACGGCGGCGGCGAGTCGAGGAGGCAGGATTGATCGCGACCGGTGAGAGGAGCCTGTGGGGTTGTTGGCCTTTAGCGTCGCCGCTATCCTTGCCCTGATCGCGGTATCGGTCCAAATTATCGAAAGCCGGTTGACCTTCGCGCCGCCGCGCTACCCTCACGGTTTTGACGTCCTGCCCCAGTCGGCGGAAGCAGAAGAGCTGTGGATCACGACCAGCGATGGTATGCGCCTAAACGGCTGGTACCGGCCGCATCCACTTAGCTCCCAGGTGCTGGTTTGGTTTCACGGTAATGCCGAGAATACAGGCCAGGGCCTGGTGCTGCTTCCGGTCCTCGCGCGCCTGGGCGTGAACGTTCTCGAAGTCGACTACCGCGGCTATGGTAAAAGCAGCGGTTCACCCAGTGAATGCGGCCTTTACGGCGACGCGGACGCCATCTATGACTATCTGATTCACCAATGCAACTTCCGTCCAACCGATCTCATCCTTTACGGCCACTCGCTAGGTGGGGCCGTGGCGGTTGATCTGGCTTCGCGACGCGAATGTGGCGGGCTTATTGTCCAGAGCTCCTTTACAAGTCTTCCCGACATGGCGCGGCGGCTGTTCCCTATCCCATTCGTGGGGCTAGCCATCCGGGGACGATTCAATTCGATCCAGAAAATCCAACAAGTGAAAGCGCCCGTACTGGTGGCCCACGGAACGAACGATGAGACAGTTCCGTTTTGGATGGGGCGAAAGCTTTACGACGCGGCTCCCCCTCCCAAACGATGGATTGCGATTGACGGCGCAGGTCACAACGACGTCATTCTTGCAGGTGGAGAAAAGTATGTTGAAGACTTGCGATCTTTCATCGAAGCATCGGCAGGGAGGTTCACCGAATCCCAAGCCCAGTCGCCGCGATGACGATACCGGCTACCGCCAGCCCGGAGCCTAATTTCCAGTAAAACCGCCGTCGTGTCAGCAGCGTCATAGACGTAATGACTAAGGCTGCCTCCAGGCAGACTTCGCCCAGATCGAAGCGGTTGGCGCGGTGAGCCGCGACTGCGACCTCGTTTTGGAACTCTTTCGCTTCTGTACTCGATTCGTTGCGCTTGTCACGGTAGCGCTGGACCTCGCCGGAATATTTGACCCTCAACTTGTCGGCCAGTCCGGAGTCTTTGGGATCGAGGATGGACAGTTGGTCCAGAAACTGCTCGTAACCATGCAAGCGGATGCTCTGCGCTTGATACTCCGCCCAGGCGTCGCTGGCCCTGTTCTGGAACAGCAGCTCTTCAGTATGGGCGCGATGTCCAAGGAGGGATACGACCGCCACCAGCACGGCGAGAACCGCCATGGTAACTGACACCGGCGCGAGACCAGGATCATGATGTCCGACCTCGGCCTGCTCGTGAACTTGGTGGAGCTCCTCATTCATGCTTGGAACCTCTGGCTTCCTTCAGCTTCATCACTCAGCGGCGCTTCGAGTTTATTCAATATTACACGCCGGTATTTTTCAGATTGATGCCCTCGTCTCACTGCCCGCTGCTGGTCCGGTGGCCGTCCGAGTGAACGATCCTACGGAGTTTCTCCACCCCCGCCCCCAGCTATAGTGCTGGCCGCCGCTGGCACCGTTGCTCCGTGGCACTTCTTGTACTTCTTTCCGCTTCCGCACGGACAGGGATCGTTGCGCCCTATCTTCTCCCGTCGAATTACCTGTTGCGGCTTTTCCATCGCGCCGCCGCCCACCATGCGCATCTCCTGCTGCTCGCGCCGTTTGCGCCGTTGATATTCTCGTATCATCGCCTCTTCTTCTTGCGGGGTTCGCATCAAGAAGAGGTAGCGCAGCGTTTCGTCTTCGATGCGATCCATCAGGGCTTCAAACATTTCATAGGATTCACGCTTATACTCGACGAGCGGATCTCGCTGACCGTAGCCGCGGAGGCCGATTCCTTCCTTGAGATGGTCCATGGCCAGCAGATGGTCCTTCCACTGGGCGTCGACCACCTGGAGCATGATCATACGTTCATGCACCCGCATCCGCTCCGAACCCCATACCTTTTCTCGCTCCTCGTAGTGAGCATGTACGATACGTTTCAGCTCGCCAGCTAGGGTGTCGAGCGTCCGCGGATCATACTTCAGGCCTTCGTGTTTCTTGAGGTCGATGCCAAATCGCCCCCAGAACTCCGTGCGCAGGCCCTGCAGGTTCCATTGATCGACGTTCTGGTCCTTCGGGCAAAAACTCTCGACCAGCCAATCCACGACGCGGTCGGCGGCTTCGAGGACGCGCTCCTTCTGGTCCATGCCCCGCAAAAGCTCGTTGCGCAAGCCATAAATGGTCTCGCGCTGCTTGTTCATGACGTCGTCATACTCAAGCAAATGCTTGCGCGATTCGAAGTTCTGCGCCTCAACGGCCTTCTGTGCAGCCTCGATGCGCTTCGAGATCAGTCGGGACTCAATCGGCACCCCCTCTTCCATGCCGAGCTTGTGCATGATCTTTGAAATACGCTCGCCAGCGAAAATGCGCAGCAAGTCGTCCTGGAGTGAAAGGTAGAACCGCGACGACCCCGGATCGCCCTGACGCCCGGCCCGGCCGCGCAACTGGTTGTCGATTCGACGGGATTCGTGCCGCTCGGTACCGAGGATGTGGAGGCCGCCCAGCTCGACCACGCGGTCGTGCTCGACGTCCGTAACCGCCTTGAAGCGGCTCACAAATTTCTGCCAGTTCTCCCGCCACTTCGAATACGCATCCACGAAGGCATCGTAAACTTCGGGCGGGGAGCCAGCCGGTGGGCGGTCGGGAGGCTCAGGATCTACACCCTGCTCGCGGTATTTTTCAGGGTTCTTGCGGAACTCCTCGCGCGCCATGAATTCGGGATTCCCGCCCAAGAGAATGTCGGTACCGCGCCCCGCCATGTTCGTGGAAATCGTAACGGCCCCCACGCGACCCGCCTGGGCGATGATCAGCGCTTCCTTCTCGTGCTGCTTGGCGTTTAGGATGTTATGCTTTAGCTCGCCTTCTTCCAGCACCTCCACCAGCCTCTCCGGCCGGCAGTGGATCTCAATGAGATAATCGATGATGGGCAGGTTCTTATCTGTGGCCTCTTCGACTAATGCCGCGATGAGGAGGGCAATGGCTTCGTCAGAGTCCGGTAGCGCATGTCCGGTGTAATCACGTCGGGCCTGACGGAGGAGTGCCTGCAAGAAGCCGGCCCGGTTGCCGTTGGATCCGGCGGCGAGCGATTGAAATCGCCCACTTTTCAAAATCTTCTGGGCAGCCGAGGCCGTCACCCCGGCGCGGATCAACCAGTCACACGCGCGACTATGGCGCGCGGCCAGCTCTTTCGCCCAGCGCTCCAGCCGAGCCCCTTCGAGTCCCGCGTTCCGCGCCAGCTCCTGCAAGCGAGCGGGCAGGTAACCGGACTTTTTAAGTGCTTGGCTCAGCTTTTCGGATTTTTCAATCGCAATGGTGCCCACAAGCACAGGTTGGCCGCGCAGGTGATATTCTTTGATCTCTTCGATCGCTGCTTTGAACTTTTCTGGCTCGGTGCGGTAAACCACGTCGGGATATTCGTGGCGTATGAGAGGCCGATTGGTGGGGATCACGACCACTTCGAGGTCATAGATCTTCTCGAACTCTGCCGCCTCAGTTTCCGCCGTGCCGGTCATGCCGGCCAGCTTGTGGTACATGCGGAAATAGTTCTGGAAGGTGATCGTGGCGAGGGTCTGATTTTCCTTCTCGATCTTGACACCTTCCTTCGCTTCAATCGCCTGGTGAAGGCCATCCGACCAGCGGCGGCCGGGCATCAAGCGGCCGGTAAATTCATCCACAATAATGACTTCGCCGTCTTTCACAACATAGTCACGATCGCGCTTGAACAGCGCGTGAGCGCGGATAGCTTGGTAGAGATGGTGGGTATAGTCGATATTGGCGGGATCATAGAGATTATCGAGGCCCAGCAACCTTTCAGCTTTCTCGACGCCGGCCTCAGTGATGCTAGCCGTTCGCAACTTCTCGTCCACGTCGTAATCCACGCCTTCTTCCAGATGAGGAATGATCTTGTCGATTTTGTAATACTTCTCGGTGGATTCCTCGGACGAACCGGAAATGATCAAAGGCGTGCGGGCCTCGTCAATCAAAATCGAGTCGACTTCGTCGACGATGGCATAATGGTGACCCCGCTGTACCAAATCAGCCAGGTCAAATTTCATATTATCCCGCAAATAGTCAAAGCCGAACTCGTTGTTCGTGCCGTAAGTGACATCGCAGGCGTAAGCCTGGCGACGCTCGTCATCATCGAGGTCATGGACGATAACGCCCACCGACAGGCCGAGCAGACGATAGATCGGGCTCATCCAGGCGGCGTCACGCTTGGCGAGATAGTCGTTCACGGTAACCACGTGGACGCCCTTGCCCTCAAGAGCATTCAGATAAACGGGCAGCGTCGCCACGAGCGTCTTGCCCTCGCCCGTCTTCATTTCCGCGATCTTGCCTTCATGCAGCACGATGCCGCCCATCAACTGCACATCAAAATGACGCATGTTGAGTGTGCGGCGGCCGGCTTCGCGACAAAGGGCGAAAGCTTCCGGCAGCAAATCGTCCAGTGTGGCACCCTCTGCCAGCCGTTGCTTGAGCTTCTCGGTGCGCAGTGGGAACTCGGCATCCGGCAGCGTTTGCATCTCGGGTTCAAGCGCGTTGATGGCTTGGATGCGGTCCCGCAAGCGCCTAACCTCGCGCTCGTTCTTGGTGCCGATAATCTTGCCGAGAATCTTTTGGAAGTAGTCCGCCATGCGGGTTGAGCGCCAGCTTCAGGCGCTATGCATTTATTCTACCTATCTGCCTAAGGATTAGCAACGCGACCGCACGGGCTGTTTGATCACAGCCCTGTTTTTCCCGATGGCAGCGAGCGTTTGCGCAATCGATCGGGCCCTTGCTAGACTGGCAATATAGAGGGGCGGCGGGGAATGGGCCGCCGTGGATCCGGGTGGAAGTAGTGACATCGGAAGCTGCATCCAAGTCCCCGGCAGGCGCTGGCTCGAAAGGCAAGCTTTACTTGGTCGGGACGCCCATCGGCAATCTGGACGACATTACCCTTCGAGCGATTCGAACTCTGAAGGAGGTAGACCTGATCGCCTGCGAGGACACGCGCCGCACCCAACAGCTACTCAGCCATTACGGCATCAGGACCCCTACGACGAGCTACTATGATCATAACGAGCTAGTCCGCGCGCCGGAATTGATCATCGAAATCGAGCGTGGGCGCGATGTTGCACTGGTCTCTGACGCCGGCATGCCCGTGATCTCCGATCCCGGTTATCGGCTCGTCCGGTTGGCCATCCATCACAACATCCAGGTGGTACCCATTCCAGGCGCGTCTGCGCTTGTGGCGGCTTTGGTCGCCGCGGGGCTGCCGCTGGAGAGCTTTCATTTTCTGGGATTCCTGCCCCGCAAAAGGATCGCTCGCCGCCGTGTTCTTGAGCGGCTGCGCGATGAAAGTCGCACCTTGGTATTTTATGAAGCTCCCCACCGGCTTATCCAAACGCTAAGCGATGTCCTTAAGCTCCTCGGCGACCGCGAGGTGGCCGTCGCACGCGAGGTCACGAAGATCCACGAGCAGTTTGTGCGGAGCTCGCTTTCGGAGGTCATCCAACGCCTCCAGCAGCGGCCGGTTCGGGGAGAAATCACCGTGATCGTCGGTCCTCTGGAACCGGCCCGCCAGAGCGGCGGCGCTGCGGGACCCGGCGAAAATCAGTCGATCAGCACGGAAGTGGCCCGCATCATGAAAGAGCGCGACCTCGACGAGCGCAGTGCCCTCAAGGTAGTGGCGAGAGAACGCCGCATTTCGCGCAGTGAGGCATATCGACAATGGCAGAATGAGCGGGGCGCAATTCGCTGACCTCGGTCAGCTTATAACGTTTCCGAGGAATAGAGCGGCAGCGTCGCTCCGATGAAACGAAGTGACACCCGGTTGAATTCACCCTGTTTTCGTACGTCGATGACGGTTGCATTCGCCGAAAAGTTACCGCCAGCCGTCCGGCGATTGGGAATGGCCACCGTAAGTGAGGCGTCCAGCACAATCTCTCGCTGAGTGAGTACCGACAGGCCACGCCGGCTCACATCATTGACTCGGGCCAGTTCGGCGAAGGTTTGACCTTGGGCGTCCACGCCCTGGATCATCACCAGCATGGAGACCGGGATTCTCTTTTGGGCTCTTCGCTCCTGCATTTCTACCTTGATCTACGATCGTCAGGGCACGAAATCACCTGGCTGGGAACTTCCCGCTGGAGCCGCTTCGTCTGATGCCTCACCGCCCGGCGTGGGCGTTTGCGCGACCGCATGACGACGCCGACCAGGCCAGCCGGGCGCCAAAAAACTCGTCGACGCGATCGATCACCTGCTGGCAATCCACGGCGCTCTGCACGCTCCGGCGTAACTCGGCGCCATTGCGCACGCCATGAGTAAACCAACTGGCGAATTGCTTCATCTTGCCGAGCGCCCCGGGGGTCTCTTCGGCCACCAGCAAGGTGTAATAGTCGCGGATGAGTCGGTAGCGGTCGGCCTCTGTTGGCTCACCATACGTGCCCCCCCGAAAATATTGTTCCATCTGGCGAAAGATCCAGGGGTTCGACGGCGCCGCGCGGCCGATCATCACCGCGTCGCACCGCGTCTGCTCCCACAGCGCGGCGGCGTCCCGCGGCGTCATCACGTCTCCGTTGCCGATTACCGGGATTCGCACCGACTGTTTGACTTCAGCAATCACGTCCCAGCGCGCTCGGCCACTGTAGCCCTGCAGCCGGGTTCGCCCATGGACGGCTATCGCTTCCACGCCGCAATCCTCGGCCATCCGCGCCAGCGGTACCGCCACAATCTCCTGGTCGCTCCAGCCAATGCGAATTTTGATCGTAAACGGAATGGTCACGGCGGCCCGAATCTTCTCGAAAATCACCTTCAGGAGCGGCAGATCGCGCAGCAAGCCTGAGCCTCCACATTTCACCACTTTTTTTGCCGGGCACCCCAGGTTCAAATCGATCAGATCGAACCCCAGGTCTTCGATCAGGCGCGCCGCTTCGGCCAAGTGATCGGGGTCGGCCCCGAAAACTTGAGCTGTAATAGGGCGCTCCTCTTCGGTGTAGTACAGATACCGCTCCGAGCGGGGGTTGTGTCGCAGCATCCCTTCGCTCGAGACGAACTCGGTCATGATTAAACCGCATCCGCCCAACCGCTTGATGAAGCGACGAAAGACTGTATCGGTAATGCCGGCCATCGGCGCCAGGATGTGCGCCGGACGAATAACCACATGGCGAATGCGCAGTTCGTTAAACGGCATCAATCACTCCCACCCCCGGATGTGGTGCCACGCCAAGGGCGAAACCACCCCTCGGATCCGGCCAGCCAGCCCGCAACCTACAAAAGCCCCCTCAAATTCCTCGCGTCGGCGATTACAAAACGCATGTGGCCGTCGGCGACCAGTTCATCGTCCCGATAAACCGCGCCTCGCAGCTCGCCGAACTGCTCCTTGAATTTTACGACTTGCGCCTCTATCCGCAGCTCCTCCCCCGGTCTGACCCGGTTTAACATCCGCGCCGAGGGAATTTGGAGGATCATCGCCACCTTACCCTGCATGTCCGGGCGCTCGAGCACCAGGATGGCGCCGAGCTGTGTGACGGCTTCCACTAAAATGCTCGCCGGGACCAGTCCCGCCGGCGCCCCCTGACAAATCTCGTCGCCGGCGCTGAAATTCTTGACGGCGGCAATCCGCTCGCCGGGCACGAACTCCGTGACCCGGTCAACCAGCAGGAACGGATAGCGGTGGGGTAGAAGGCGCTGGAGGTCGAATTGAAACCGGCCGTCCTTCATAAAAGCGTCGTCTCCAGGTCTTCATCCTGAAGCTCCGCCCCTTTCACGCGCGAGCCCCCTGCCCGGCCTGGGAAGGAGCCCGCCGCCGGCTCCAGTTTCAGGTAGTCGCGTAGTCGATCACGCGAGCCCGAAAAGAAGTTGCGCGTCAGCTGGTCAACAGCCCGATCCCGCACCCGCTCCTGAGGAATGGCCGGGCGATAAACGTGAGCGCGACCGCGCTTCCGGCGCTCGACGATACCCTTGCGCGCCAGCCGGCCCATCACTGTCATCACGGTGGTATAGGCCAGCGGGCGATCGGTCGAAATCGTGGCCTGCACCTCGCGGACAGTCCCCTGCCCGAGACGCCAGAGAGCAGACATGCAGTCCAGTTCGAGGGGCGGCAGGTCCAGTTGATGGTTGCGCGTCTTCCTCGCCATGAAAGTCCCGTGAGTCGCTGGGGTTTGCCCTGGGGAAGCGGCGACATCGGGCTTCATTCGGCGGTGGTGTCCGTGACCGTCTGATCCGCCGGGTTGGGAGCCGCCGCTCCGCTGTCCATGTACCCCGGAGCGATGTAAATATAGCTCTGTTTGCGCAACTCGGTCAGGTAGGAGCGTAGCGCCTTCTGCATCTTTTGATTGTAGAGCACCTCGTCAACCTGCTGTTCGACTTCCTCAAACTTGGGGGTACCGGGACTCCGGCGGCCCAGCACCTTCAAGATCATGTAACCATATCGGGTCGGGATCACGTCGGTGTTTTCGCCCACATCGAGCTTAGCGAGTGCGTTGGCAATGCCCGGGGCCATCGTTCCGGTTTCCATAAATCCAATGTCCCCGCCGGGACCCGTGTTTTCAGCGTCCGAATACTTCTTTACCACGTCCTCCCACCGCTGTCCGGCCTTGATCTCACTTAAGGCCTGGTTGGCGCGCGCTTCGGCTTCGGCGGGTTTGTACTTCTCGGTCGACACCAGCAGTTCGGCCAGGTGGACTCCGGCCGGATGCACGAACTCCTGCTGATGATTCTTGAAATACTCGCGAGCCTCCTGCTGGGTAATCTGAAGGCGCGACCCGACCTCACGCTCGATGGCCTTCTGCATCAAAATGCGCCGCCGGATCTTCTCCTGAAAATCTTCCCAGATCATCCCCTGATTCTCGACCTCTTTTTCGAGGTCTTGAATCGTGGCCAGATGCATATTCTGGCGAATTTGGTCGAGCTGTTTCACGACGTCGGTGTCAGCATTAAGGTCATCGTCTTTGGCCTTCTGCACAAGCAGGTCCTCATCAATCATATCGCGCAGCAGATTCTGACTCTGCAGCCGATACTGCTTCTCCAGTTCGTCTCCCGCATACTGCTGGGCCAACTCGCCGCGGAGCTTCTGTTTTTGCTCTTCAAACTGCCGCTGGGTAATGATGTTGTTATTCACCCGGGCGATGATCCGCTCGATAATCTTGGTCGTCGGAACGGCCGCGGAACCTGTAGCCACCAACAGGATGGAGGCCCAACCCCAAAGTTGTTTTTTCACCATGCCCGGTCACCTCCCGGCCCCTCAGTCTATTCCTCTGTCTGTAGTTGCTGCAAGCACTTCTGAAGTTGCCCGATGAACTCTCCGTCGCGGCCGCGCAGGTGAATCCGCAGCACGCCGTCCGGCCGCAAGCTGGCCCCGGGATGATTTTGTACGAATTCGGCGATCCTGGCCGCTTCCAGCGGCGTCTGCTCATGGAAGCGAATCCAAACCTCATCGGCTTTGCGGTCCACGGACTGAACCAGCAGTCGCTCAGCCAAGGATTTCAGAAGCGCATAATCGAGCAGCGTCATCACCGGCGCGGGAATCGCGCCGTAACGATCCACCAATTCCGCTTCCAACTCGGCGCGTTCGTCCGGATTCGCCAAGCCGGCAATGCGCTTGTACATTCGCAGGCGCTGGCTTTCGTCGGCGATGTACGAATCGGGAATCTTAATCTCCAGCCCGAGGTTCAGAGTGGTGCGCACCTCCGGGCGTGCCGGCTTGCCTTTCAACTCGTCAACCGTTTGTTCCAACATCCTCAGATACAAATCAAGGCCAATGGCATTCAGGTGGCCCGACTGCTCGGCGCCCAACACGTTGCCGGCGCCGCGCAGCTCAAGATCAAGGGCAGCGAGGCGGAAGCCCGAGCCCAAATCCGAAAACTCCTTGAGCGCCGCCAGACGCCGCTGCGCCAGAGGCGTCAGAGCCTCCTCGGCCGGAATCAACAGGTAGGCATAAGCGCGGCGACTGGATCGGCCCACGCGGCCGCGAAGTTGGTAGAGGTCGGCAAGACCGAACCGATCCGCGTGGTTGATGATGATGGTGTTCGCGCGGGGGATATCCAGTCCGTTCTCGATGATCGCCGTCGAGACGAGCACGTCATACTGGCCTTGGATGAATTTCAGCATGACGCGCTCGAGTTCTTTTTCCGGCATCTGACCGTGCCCCACACCGATCCTGGCCGTCGGCACCAACCGCTGGATCAGGGCGGCGATGCTGAAAATAGACTCCACGCGGTTGTGCACGAAATAAACCTGGCCTTGGCGCTCCATCTCTTGCATGATGGCCCGCTCGATGACCGCCTGGCTGAACGGGGCGACGATGGTCTGGATCGCCAGACGGCCCCGAGGCGGAGTCTCGATCACCGAGAGGTCGCGCAAGCCGCCGAGCGACATATGCAGCGTACGGGGGATGGGCGTCGCCGAGAGGGTGAGCACGTCCACGTTGGCGCGGAGCTTTTTTAACTTCTCTTTAGCCGCCACGCCGAAGCGTTGCTCTTCATCCACAATCAGAAGCCCGAGATCGCGAAATTGCACGTCTTTGGAGAGCAATCGGTGAGTGCCGATGACGATATCGACCCTGCCCACTTGGACTTCGCCGAGGATCCGTCTCTGTTCCGCCGCGGAGCGGAAACGACTCAGCATTTCAATCGCGACCGGAAAGGATGCCATTCGCTGGCGAAACGTCGTGTAGTGCTGGAAGGCCAGCACGGTGGTCGGGGCAAGGACAGCGACTTGGCGTCCCTCCTGGACGACTTTGAAGGCGGCCCGCATGGCCAGTTCGGTCTTCCCGTAGCCGACGTCGCCGCACAGCAGCCGATCCATTGGCTCCGGGCTCTCCAGATCGCGTTTGATGTCGGCGAGAGCCGTGAGCTGATCGGGTGTCTCTTCAAACTCGAAAGCCTCTTCAAACTCTTTCTGCCACGGTGTGTCCGCGCCGTAGGCGTGGCCGCCGCTCATCTTGCGCTGGGCATAGAGCCGCAGCAGCTCCTCCGCCATGTCGCGCAAGGCCCGCTTCACGCGCGTTTTGGTGCGCGCCCAACTCGCGCCCCCCAGACGGTCAAGCTGGGGCTTGACGCCGTCGCTGCCCGAGCGATATTTCTCCACCAGGTCGAGTCGTTCGAGGGGAACGTACAGTCGGGCGTCGTCTTGGAAGATCAGCAGCATGAAGTCGCGCCGCTTCCCTTCCACTTCCAACTGCCGTAGCCCTTGGTAAAGGCCCACGCCGTGGTCGACATGGACGACGTAGTCCCCCACTTTGAGGTCACTCAGATCGGAAAGAAAGCTGGAGACAATCGACTTGTCGTGTCGGCTCGGGGCGGCCCAGGGAAAACCTCCAAACACGTCAGCGTCGGTCAGGAGCGCCCACTTGACCTCCGGGAAAGCCAGGCCATCGTCAAGCTCGCCGCGGGTGATCAGAACCGGGCGGGAGGGTTGAGGCTCGAGGTTGGAGCGCGAGGCCACGGCGGCCTCCGTCAGGGGAATCTCGTATTCGTTCAGGATTTCCCGCAGGCGCTCGGCCTTGCCAGCGGTGGGCGAAACCAGAATGATCGTTTCACCTGCTTCCCGGCGTCCCTGCAGGTCACGGATCCAGTTTTTCACGTCACCGTGAAACTTGGGCGCCGGCTGACTCGACAAGACCAACTGGTCCTGGGCGCCACCGGCCCGCCCATCAGCGGATGCGGCTGAATCGGCTGGTGGCATCTGCGGTGCCTCTGAGCGCCCGGCGGATGACAGATGATCGGCCGCGCCGGGTTCCGGAACGCTGGTCACCGCCAGCTCTTTCAGCCCGATGGCGGTCATCCGCCCGACGGCTTGCCAGAATTCCTGTTGGGTGAGAAGAACGTCCTCTGGGCGCGGACGCGGCGGAGATACGTCCCGTACCGATTCAAACGCCTGATGCCACGAGTTGAAGGTCTGTTCAAGGTGCCGGCGAAGGACGCCAGGCTCGTCCCATACTAGCAAAGGCGTTGGGCCCGCTCCTTCCATCGGCGACCTACCCGCTGCGGCGGTCTCAAAGAGTGAAAACAGGGTATGGGGACGCTGCTCAACGAGCGGCGCGAAAAATTCCCAGCCGGCAAAGGCCGCCGAGTACTCCGCTGTCCAAGGAGGCTCGCCGCCACGCTCGCGAGAGCCCGAGTCGCGCGCGGCGAGGACTCTCACCAGTTCCGTGAAGAATCCGGGCGTTCGCTGGACTTCTGAGAGGGGAAGGATCAGGGCGGTGGACACGGAGCGCCGCGAGCGCTGGGTGGTCGGATCAAATTCGCGGACCGACTCAATCTGGTCGCCGAAGAATTCAATGCGAAATGGCCCTCCCCAAGGGCCCTCGGGCGGAAATATGTCGACAATGCCACCGCGCAGCGAGAATTGGCCCGGACCGGTCACCGGCTCAGCCGGTCCGTATCCCACGGCGCTCAGGTGTTCCACCAGATCGGCGAGCGGTACCTCTTCGCCCAGCTTGAGTTCGAGGCCCAGCGAGGCGTAGTGAAGCGGTTCGCAAAACCGCCCCATAGCGGCCGCCAGCGGTGCAAACAGCAGCCGGATGCGCCCGCGCGCCAGCTTCCACAGCGTGACGGCGCGCCGCTCCAGAATCTCGGCGTGCGGCGAACGGCCGTCATAAGGCGAGCAGTCGAAGGCCGGCAGGGTTGCGACCTCCCCGGAATCGCCGCCGACCCAAGGGAAAAACGTAGCCGCCGCTCTCGTGAGGCACTCGGCGACCTCATTGCTGGCCACCAGAATCATGACGGGGCGAGCCAGCTCGCCCGCCAACCCCGCCGTCACCAACGCCTTGGCAGAGGGAGTCAGCCCAGAAACGATAACACCGCTCCGGCCTTCCACGGCGGCCTGACAAGCCGAACGGAAGGCGGGATGCTCAAGAACAGGTTGCAGAATGGAATCGATCGAGGGCATTAACTGGCTTGCAAAACGAGGTTAAACGCGGCAAGTGATGGCTTCCTCAGGCTGCCTGACTCATTCCCTCCGTCCCCCGGGCTGGGATGAGAAGGCCATCTCCAGCACAGCGGTGGCGGCCGTCGGGGATGCGGGAGCTTTCATCTATCCTTCAACATTGAACCTTCGCATTCTGACGGCTGACTTTCCGGATGATCGCCGTCGTCGAAAAGCCCTCTACCACCGGAACTGAAACGACTTGGCCGCCTGCCGCCTCAACTTCTTCACGGCCAACGATCTCGGCGGGGCCCCAGTCACCGCCCTTGACGAGAACTTGCGGCAACATTCGAGCAATAAGAGCGCGCGGCGTCAGGTCGTCAAAGATGGTCACGAAGTCCACCGAGCGCAGCGCTGCCAGAATCTCAGCTCGCTCCGCTTCCGACTGGATCGGACGATTCGGACCTTTCAGTTCCCGAACGCTCCGGTCGCTGTTGATGGCCACCACCAGCAGGTCTCCTAGCGTCCGGGCGGTGGCCAGGTAGCGCGTGTGGCCGGGATGCAACAGGTCAAAACACCCGTTGGTGAAAACAATCCGGCGGCCCCGACGTTTCAACTCGGAAACGACCTCAAGCGTCCGCTCGAGTGGCAAAATTTTGTCAGCGCTCACAAACCGATTTCCTCAGTCGGCGTTCATTCGTCTCGCGCCGACCAATTTGATTCTACCACGCCGCCGTCCGATGTAGACAGGCTAAAGTATTGCTTTTAAGCAATTTAACGTTAAGTCCTGGGGACGGAGCGGGTCAGGATGGTGACCTTTCCTCCATCATGTTTAAAACTGAGTGTGCGGCCCGAGCGATCGCTCCGCCGCCACCCAGGCGCTGGCGAATTAGCCGAAATTCGCGCACCTGAGCTTCGCGGGCCTCGGGGTGATCCAGCAAACGCGCGGTCTCAGCAGCCAGCCGTTCCGGGGTTAAGTCATTTTGAATCAGTTCATTAACAACTTGCTTGCGGGCCAACAGATTCACCATACTGTAATACGGCACATCAATCATCAAGCGGGCGAAGAACGCTGTGGAGCGGGCGACGCGATAGACAACGACCATAGGTCGCTCGAGCAGCGCTGCTTCCACCGTGGCGGTTCCGCTTGCCACCACGCCGACGTCCGAATGGCGCAGCGCATCCTGGGTCATACCGGACAAAACCCGGAGGGCTGCTCCCCCTTGGTAGCCCTGGCGCACCTTCGACTCGACCCACGCTGGATCCAGACCCGGCGCGGCGGCAATGAGGAACTGGACGTCGCCTCGCCCGCCCAAAAGGGAGGCGGCGGACAGCATGGCTGGAAGATTTAGCGCGACCTCGATCCCGCGACTACCCGGAAGCAGGGCCACCGTCCTTATGGCAGGATCAAGGTGGGCTTGGGCAAAAAACTCCATCCGAGAAAGCCGCGGAGCGAAGCCGTTTCGGTGTTCCAGCATATCGACCAGCGGATGGCCTATGTATTGCACCGGGACGCCTGCTTTGCGGTAGATTTCTTCCTCGAAGTCAAAGATACACAACATGTTATCAACACGCTGGCGAAGATGGCGCATTCGCCATCGCTTCCAAGCCCAGACCTGGGGGCTGATGAAGTAGCAGACTCCGACGCCGCGAGGTTTGAGGCGCTTGGCCAAGCGAAGATTGAGCGACGGAGAATCAATCAACACAGCGAGCTGAGGCCTGCGGCGATCCGCTTCATCGAGCAGTTCCCGAAAAGCCCGATAAGCACGGGGGAGCCCCGACAGTACCTCGGTAATGCCCACCATGGAGAACTGGCGGGCATCTGCTACCGTCTCGACGCCCGCCGAGCGCATTCCGTCGCCGCCGCAGCCAAAAATTTCAAGCCTGGGAACCCGGTGTTTGAGCTCGCTGGCAAGCTCCGCGCCGTACGCGTCCCCGGAGCGCTCACCCGCCACCATCATGAGACATGATCTCGTCATTCCCGCCGCTGCCGGATCGCACGCAGGCCGCCATGACAGCCGTACTCCTATTCTAGGATATCATTTCTCGGCGACCTGGCCGGGAATCGCACTTCGGGCTTTAACGGAAGCGGCGACCAGCCGATAGGAGCGAGGTCGAAGCGCAGGGGGGCCGCTCGCCCGGTATTTTCCGTCACTTTGGCAGCCTGATCGAGCGGAAAAGCCCTATATGTTGTCAACAACTTACAGACATAATCCAGGTTCGGTCCCGCACCTCCCGAGGCGCCGGTTGAGCCCCCGGCTCCTGTGCCGTCACGGCCTCAGAACCACCTTGACAAGCCTCGAGTCCGCTCTGGCCAGGTTTTCGAAAACCTCTTGACCGCGATCAAGAGGCTCCTCGCTTAACCACGCGGTCGGATCAAAGCAGCCCGAGGTCACTGCCTCGACGGCAGTTTCAAAATCACGGCGACTGTAACCGTATACGCCCGCGAGCCGCACCTCACGCCGCGTCACATCGACAAAATCGAGCACCGACTCGCCTTGCCCAAGGCCGGCGAGGACGATCAAACCGCCCGAGCGGACCACGTGCAAAGCCATCTGCCGCGTCGTGGCAAACCCGGCGGCATCGAACGCTGTCGCGCAACCATCCTCGCCGAAGAAGGCAAGGAGCCGCTCGAGTGCGCCAGGATCCTGTGGGCTTACGGCCAAATCAGCCCCGAGCTGGCAGGCGATCTGGGCTCGATACGCGTTCGGCTCGACGACCGCCAGTGGGGAAAAGCCCATCTGGCGGGCCACTTGCAGCATCAGCAGGCCGATCGCCCCGGCACCCATCAGCACCGCCGGTCCTCGATCCTGCTCCGCCGCACGCACGAAGTGCAAGGCATTCGCCAGCGGCTCGGTCAGGGCAGCCCGCGCCAGATCGACCTGCGCCGGAACCGGATAGAGATTCGCGACCGGCACGCGTACGTATTCCGCGAAACCGCCAGCCACGTGCATCCCCATCAGCCGGCGCTTTCGGCAGAGCGCCTCGCGCCCCTGGGCGCAGTAGGCGCACCTGCCGCAGCCGATCACGGGGTAGATAGCCACGACGGTGCCGGGTGGAACCGCGGGCTGGGCGGACCGTGTCTCCACCACTTCACCCGCCATCTCGTGTCCCAGAATCAGCGGCGGCACCCGCCCGCGGCTATGACCAGCCCAGCCGTGCACGTCCGATCCGCAGACGCCGACGGCCCCGATGCGGATTAGAGCTTCCCCCTCCGCTGGCTCCGGGCGGGGCCAGTCTTTGAGTTCCAGCTTGCGAAGCTCGGTGTAAACAAGAGCCTTCATCACGCGCGGTTCGAGAACCTGCAATCATCACCCCGGCCGCCCGTCGCCTTCGGACGGCAGACTCTCACGACCCGAACAGACGGCTATGTGCCTTCCAGCAATTCCTGTCGCACATTCTTCAGCACGAAGGCAGCGCGCTCCACGCCGACTTCACCCGTCAGGATCGGATCTTCGTTCTCAATACTGAGCATCCCCTGGTATCCGACCTCCATATAAGCCCTGACGATGTCTTTCCAAAGCTGGGCGCCGTGTCCGTAGCCAACCGCCCGAAAAGTCATCGAGCCCCGGCGAAAATCCTCGCTGCCGGGCACGAAATTCAGGAGTCCGTACTTAGCCACGTTTTCTTTGAAAATCCACGTGTCCTTCATGTGCGCGTGGAACAGCGCGCCCTCGCGGCCGAGAAGATGAATGACCTCCACCGGATCGCAGCCCTGCCAGAAAAGGTGGCTCAGATCGTTGTTGGCACCGATCTGCTCGCCGACAGCTTGGCGCAGCTTGAGGAGCGTCCAGGGGTTGTAGACGCAGAAGCCGGGGTGCATTTCAAACGCCAGTTTCCGAACCCCGTGCTGGCTTGCGAAGCCGGCTGCCTGCCTCCAGTAGGGAATGATTTTTTCCCTCCACTGCCACTCAACCACTTCCTCATAATCGTCCGGCCAGCGATACGTAACCCAGTTTGGATGTTTGGACGAATCCGAGTCGCCCGGGCAGCCCGAGAATCCGACGATCACCGGGACTTCCAGGCGTTCGGCCAGCAACACCGTGCGGCGGAACGCCTCCCGATCCCGCTCGGCAATGGCCGGATTTGGGTGGAGGGGATTGCCGTGGCAACTGAATGCCCCGATTCGAATGTGACGATCTTCAAACTGCTTTTTCCAGGCGCGGGCCCGGGCGGGATCCTCGAGCAGCTCTTGCAGGGGGCAGTGCGGCGTCGAAGGCCATTGCGTCGTGGCGATCTCCACGGCTTCCAGGCCTAGGGCCACCAGCTTATCGAGGAAACCTTCGAGCGGCAGGTGATAAAAAACCGGGTCAAACACGCCGATGGGGATTTTTTTCGCGGCTTCGACCGGCCGGCCCGGCCCGGCAGCCCGGCTTACTTCGGGGCCGCCGCGGCTGACGGCCGGCGCGGCGAGCAGTCCGCCGGCCGCCGCAAAAAATCTTCGGCGGCTCACCTGCCCGATTTTTTGCTCCATAGCGGCCTCCTGCGAATTCTTGTAGAAGGAACGTCGAAGTCTGCCAGCGCCTTCGCCGCCACGGGCGGGCTTTCTCGGCAGGCGGATGCCCCCGCGATCGGCCAAAGCCTTGTCCATTCAAAATGACTCGCCGGCCGAAAAACCACCCTATGATCTACCGAGAACCGGTGAGTTGGCAATGACCACATGGGACGGGCCCATGCTTGGAATGGGCTCAGGGTAGCGAGCCGAGTTGGTAACGGAGGGTACTGGACTCGATCTCGTAATCATATTTGGCGCTCGCCTGCTCGATTTCCGCCTGAGTCTGATTCAGTTGGGCTTGGCTCAACTCGACGATGGAACCTAATCCCAGTTGGTAACGGGCTCGGGCGAGATCGAGAGCCAGATTGGCCTGTTCGAGGAGCTGTTGAGTCAGGCCGACGCGCTGGAAGGCGGTGTGGGCGTTGAGCCAGGCCACCCGCACGTCACGGGCGATGCGATCCTGAAGGTCCCGCAAATTCTGGCTTTCCGCTTGGGCCCGGAATTCCGCTTCCGCTCTCTCGGCTCCAAACAAATGGCCATTGAAGATGGGAATGTTGATGTTGATTCCTGCCGCGGCGTAATGGTCCGTCAGAGGGACTTCGCGGTACGGTGTCACTCCCGCGCTGGCCAGCATCGTCACCGAGGGAAACCAGAGGTCGCGTTGGGCTCGTGCGAACTTCTGGGAAGCCTGTTCGTTGAATTGCTGGCCGATCAGTTCGGGCCGCTGGCGGAAGGCTTCCGTCACCAGCGGCGCGAGGTCGGTGGGGGGCGGGGGCGGCATCGGGACATCTTGAAGTTGAAAGGTCCGCTCGTCGGAGTAACCGAGCGCCTCGGACAGGGCCGCAAACGACGCCTGAAGATCATTCTGAGCTTGCACTAGCAACAGCTTGGCTTCCTCCAGATTGACCCGGGCGAAGCTCAGGTCGAGGTCCGACTTCAGTTTGCTTTTCGCCAGGGCCGCAACTTGATCGGCAACCACTTGGCGCTCCTTGACCGTCTCCTCGGCCACCCTGAGCACGGCCTGGGCTTTGAGCGCATTAAAATAAGCGCGATCCACTTGGAGCAAGACGTCCTCTCGTGTCGCCCGCACATTCTGCTGCGCGGCCAGCGCGCGCAGGCGGGAGCTCGCCACCAGGTTGTTGGTGCGACCGAAGTCGGTAATCAGTTGTCCCAGGGTCAAACCGTTGGCATAACGGTTGTAAATAATGGGATTATTGAGCCCTCCCGCGGTCAAGCGGCTGTTCGGATTAGCGCCGGCCCCGGTCAGGCTGCCGAAGGCCAAGGGATAGTATGCCGACCGCGTTTCGCGCGTCACTTCGTTGGCCGCCAGGGCCGAATATCGGGCGGATTGAATCTGGGGATGATGACGCAAGGCCGTCATCTCGGCCTGCTCGAGCGTCAAGACCTGAGAGGATTGGCTGAGGCCGCGCCGGGCGGCCGCCAAAGCCAGAACCACAAGCAGAATGACGATTCTCCCGCGGTTCATCGCGCCTCCGGCCGGCCGGCAGCGGGTTCGTCCTGCCCATGCCGTTGGCGGTAAGTGAGCAAATAAGCGGCGGGCACCACCAAAACGGTCAAGACCACCGAAACGATCAGGCCGCCGATGATCGCCCGGGCCAACGGGGCGTAAGCCTCGCTGCCGGTTCCGAGTTTCAGCGCCATCGGAATCAACCCGATGATGGTGGCGAGCGAGGTCATCAGAATGGGCCGCAAGCGGATGCGGCAGGAGGTGATGGCTGCCTCGGTCACCGACAAACCGTCCTCTTCCAGCCGATGCGCGAACTCCACAATCAAGATGCTATTGGACACGACGATCCCCACCATCATGATGAGGCCCATCAGCGACATCACGTTCACCGTCGTGCCGGTAATCCAAAGCATGGCGAGGACCCCGGTCACCCCGGTGGGCACAGCCAGCAGAATCAGCAAAGGGTCGGTGAAAGAACGGAACTGGGCGACCAAAATCAGATAGAGCAGCAAGATGGCCAGGATGAGGCCCACGGTAAAGCTGTGAAACGAGGCTTGCATCGCCTCGACCATGCCCCGCAGATTCACGCGGACGCCGGGCGGCAAGGTCATCTGCGATGTCAGGCGCTCGATGGCGTTGGCGATCCGCCCCAAGTCTTCGCCGGAGGGCGTCACGTAGACGTCCACGACGCGGGCAATCTGGTAGTGGTCGATTTCGGTGGGTGACTCGATGCGCCGGATGCTGGCGACCGAATCGAGCATGGTGGGATCGGCCAGATTGGGCGCTCGCAGGGGCATCTCCCGCAAGGCGGGGAGGCTGGTCACGGCGTTCTCCGGGTATTGCACGGTCAGCATGTAGTCGTTCCCGGTCTTCGGATCAATCCAATAACTAGGCGCGATCATGCCGTTGGAAGTCAGGGCCGTGATCACGTTATCGACGACTTCCTTTTGGCTCAGGCCGAGTTCGCTCGCGCGCAACCGATTGATGTCCAGCACCAGGGCGGGATAATCGAGGGCCTGCGGGATGTAGGCGTCGCTGACGCCCGGCAGGGCTCGAATTTCGCGGGCTAACTGGGACGCGACGCCATAATCCTGCTCCAGGTTGGACCCGGCCACCTGGATATCGATCGGCGCCGGCAGGCCTTGGTTGAGGACGGCGTCCACCATGCCTCCCGACTGGAAAAAGGCGCTGACCTGGGGCAATTCCCGTTCCAGCCGGTGCCGCACGCGGTCCATGTATTCATAGCTGCCGAGGCGACGGTTCTCATGCAAAGCCACCTGGATCGTCGCGCTGTCAGGGCCGGAATTGCTGGTGTAAATCGAGGAGAAGCCGGGAATGACTCCAATGTTGGAGACAATGATTTGCAAATCTCTCGGATCGACCACCTGCCGAACGATCGCTTCCACCCGCTTGACAATGTCATTGGTCAACTCGATCCGCGTTCCGGAGGGCGCCCGCAGATTAATCACAAACTGTCCGGCGTCGGTGCGCGGGAAGAACGCCACACCCAGCAATGGGTAGATCAACAGGCTGGCCGCGAAAATTCCCAAGACGCCGCCGACCACCGCCACCGGTCGCGTCAAGGCCACTCGCACCCACTTCTCGTACCCGTCCAGCAGGCGCTTGAAATAGGTGTTGAACCCAACGTTGAACCGCTCTCCCCATCCCTGCCGGCGGGGCGCCGCGGGGCCGTTGGCGCCTTCGGGGGCCGCGGTCTCCTCCGCCGTGGCCAGATGGTGACCCCGGATCAGCCGCGCGCAGAAGAGCGGAACCACCGTCATGGCCACAAAATAGGAAGCGAAGAGCGCCAGCACAACCGCCAAGGCCAGGGCGGAGAACAGAAACTTGCTGACGCCGTAGAGGAAGACGACCGGAAAGAAAACCACGGAGCTGGTGAGCGTGGCCGCCAGCACGGCAGTAGAAACTTCCTGGCCGCCCTTTTCGGCCGCGACTTCGGGAGTCTCTCCGAGTTCGAGGTGACGAAAGATGTTTTCCAGGACGATGACGGCATTATCGATGAGGCGGGAGAAGACGAGAGCCAGGCCGGCCAGGACCATCGTATTGATGGACTTCCCGCCGAAATAGAGCAGGATGGTGGCGGCCAGCGCCGACAGCGGGATGGAAAGAAAGACGGCCACGGTGGCCCGCAGGCTGCCCAAGAAGACGAGAACCATGAGCGCGGTGAGCAGCAACCCCGTCCCGCCTTCGTGCAACAACGTCTCGATGGCCCGCTTGACGAACAGCGACTGATCAAAAACCACGCTGGCGCGCAGGCTCTTCGGAACATCGTACAGATGCCGCAGCGCGCTCTGGATGCCGTCCACCACGGCGATGGTGTTGGTGTTCCCGCCTTGCTTCATGATGGGCAGGTAGACGGACCGTTGACCGTCCACTCGCACAATGTTGGTCTGAATGGCGTGCGCGTCCTGCGCCTGTCCCACGTCGGCCACCGTGACCGAGGATTCGCCCACCGTCTTCAGCGGCACGGTGTTGATGTCATCTACGTGGCTGATCTGGCTGTTGGTGTAAATGTTGTAGTCGTAAGGGCCGATCTTCACGTCGCCGGCGGGCAGGATGAGGTTGGCATTGTTGATGGCCCGCACGACGTCCATGGGGCTCAGCCCGTGAGCCTGCAACTTGAGCGGATCGGTGTAGACCATGATCTGGCGATATTTCCCGCCGAAGGGCGGCGGCACCGAGGCCCCGGGAACGCTGGCGAGCTCGTCGCGGACTTCGAACTGGCCGTAATCGCGCAGTTGCGTTTCACTGAGACCCTGGCCTTTCAGGGTGATGAGGCAGACGGGAAGGCTGGAGGCGTCAAACTTGAGCACCACCGGCGGGAGCGTCCCCGGCGGCAAGCGCCGAAGATCGGCCATGGCCAGATTGGAAATCTCGTCGACGTCGGAGTCGGGATTGGTGCCCGGCTGAAAGTAGATTTTGATCACGCTCGCCCCGGGCAACGATCGCGACTCCATGTGGTCGATGCCGGCACCGAGCGTAAAGAACCGTTCGAAGCGGCCGGTAATCTCGGTCTCGATGTCCTCCGGCGGCATGCCATTGTAAAACGTGGCCACAACGACCTCGGGGATGTTGATGGCGGGAAACAGGTCAACCGGCATGCGCACCAGGCTGGTCAAGCCCACCACTGCGATGATTAGGCAGGCGACGATAACGAAATAAGGATTGCGGATCGAAAACCTTGACATTACTGCGCTCCGTTCCCGCTAATCTGGGCCAGGCTCATCAATTTCGGCGATACCTTTTCGCCCGGCTGAAGCTGCGACTGCTGGCCGACCACCACGCGGTCTCCTTCCCGCAACCCGGACAGCACCTCGGCCTCGGACGGAGTCTGGATCCCGAGCGCCACCACCTTCTCTTCAATCCGGTCGCCGGCGTTGACCGCGTACACCTTGGTCTGGCCGCCGGCATGAATCAGGGCCAGGACCGGAACCGCCAGGGCGTCCGGCTTGCGCTCCAGAGTCAGCGTGGCGTAAGCGTACATGCCCGGCACCAACTCCAGCCCGGGGTTGGGCACGTCGATCTCCGTGGTCATGGTGCGCGTGGAAAGGTCCACCTGATCGGCGAACCGGACCACCTTGCCTTGGTACGTCTTGCCGAGGGCTGGCACTCGGACGGCCACCGGCGTCCCCACGTGGATGCGCGGGACGATGGATTCCGGCACGGGGATGTCCAGTCGCAGCAGGTCATTCTGGGCCAGTTGCACGACCGGCAGAGCCTGCTTCTCCGATGACGTTCCCGCCGCCACCATCGCCCCCGTATCCGCGTACCGTTGCGTCACCACCCCGTTGAACGGCGCGGTGATCCGCGAATAGTCGGTCAACGACTGCTCGCGCTGCAGCGTCGCCTGATCCACCTGGAGCTGCTCCTGGGCGGCCTCAAGGCCGGCTTGGGCCGCGGCCACCTGCGCTTCCGCTTCCTGGTCGCGGCCGCGGGCGTCGTCGATTTCCTGCTGCGCCACCAGTCCCGGCCGGGTCTTGGCGACTTCGGCCAGCCGGCTGTATTCCAAGTGCGCCACTTCGTGGGCTGACTTCGCGCGCCGCAGATCCTGCTCGGCTCGCTTCAGCTCGTCCTGACTGCGCCGCACGGCGGCCTTGGCATGATCGAGGTCGGCGGCGATTTCCGGGACCTCCAGGATCGCCAGAAGCTCCCCCTGCTTCACCCGATCCCCGATATCCACATTGATCCGCTGAACGTAGCCCGCCACCTTCGCGTAGACGTTGATTTCCTGGTAGGGACGGAACTCGGCGGCGATTTCAAAGTCTCGCGCCAGGTCCTTGCGGGTCACGGGCACAACGGCTACCGTGGGCGGGGCGGCGCTGTCGGCCTGCGCCTCCACGTGTCTCGCTCTCGTGCAGGCGCTGCTCAGCAGCAGGCTGTAAGCGCACACCGCGCCCATTCTGACGGCGCGCGAAGCGCTGCGCGCAATGCCTCTTTGATTTTTCATTAACCTTACTCCATCAATCTCGATCTGGCGGCGTCCGCAGCGGCCGAGTCCAGCCTGCGCCTTTAATCACTTCGCGAAGCTTCTCCAACGAGAAGTTGGGCGACCGGCAAAATTCCACCAGCCGCCGCTCCGTTTCGAGCAGTTGCCGCGCCACCGCCGGCAGCTCGGCCGCAATCTGCCGCGGCACCGTCACCACCCCGTGCCGGTCGCCGTGAAGCAGGTCTCCGGGGTGAATCTCCAGCCCGCCGACCTCGACCGGACGGCCAAATTCAAAAAGATGCGCATAAGCGTGGGAGACGGCGACATTTCCGGCAAACAGTTGGAAGCCCGTCGGCTCGATTGAAGGCAAATCCCGCACGGCGCCGTTTGTGATCACGCCCACGCATCCGAGGGCCAGCAGGATGTGGGCGTGGATCTCGCCCACAAAGGCCCCGACTCCCGGCTTTTTGTCCACGTCCCGCAACACTACGATCCGCGGGGCCGGCGTGCTGAGCACGTAATCCAGCCAATCCGTGCGGTCGTAATAGAGTCGGCCGTCCATGGGCGGAACCGAGGTGCGGACGCTCGCCGTCACGGCGTAGCCCACCGTCGGCGGCAAGTGTGGAAACACGCACCGGACGCTCGCGTCGGTGAAGCCCGTGTTGCGCAGCCGCACCTCGAAACGTTCGATGGCGTTCGACACCGTACACGTATCCAGTTGCCGGAGTTGTTCCACCTGCTCCGCTGTCAGGATGGGGCGTGACTCTGCCATTCAGCTTCTCCGTTGCGGCCGAAGTAGCCGCGGACCGAATCCGCGTCGAGCGCGGGGGGCCTGCTCGGCCCGCGCAGCCGCCATCTACTGAATCCACTGATATGAGAAAACCGAAAGCTTAGGCGAGAAAGGGCGGGGGAGAACGAGGTTGTAACAGGCGGTAAGCCGCGGCCAGCTTCGGCCGCGCCGGGTCGGACGGCGAAAAAAAGCGCTCCCGCCGATGAACGGCGGCCGGAAACACATCCGCCGACTCGAGCGCCCGCAGGTCGCGGTTCTCCACCTGCTGCGGAGAACCTTCGCGCATTTTACTGGCTTTAGAAAGATAGCGGACCGGGCCGGACGCCGAGACGTAACGGCTGTTCTTGGCCGCCACGGAAAGCGATACCACTCCGGCGAGCAGAAGAAACACCGCGGCCTTGAGCACCGGCCAGCGACGATTCCCGAACGGTTCGTGGGCGCAGTTTGAGCTCAACGTCAGATCAACCTTCACACTTCCGAGGTTTGGCTCGGCCTCGGCGCTGGCGAGCGTTTTCGAGATCGCCGGCCGCCCTCCGCTCCGGCCCTCCGCCACCATGGTAGGCGAACTTGCCGCCTGAATCAAGCCCCCTGAAATTCCTCTCCGGATCACCGGCAGCCGGCATCCCAGGTTCTCTCGACCGCCTGCCGCCGGATGGGGGCACCCGAACTCCGGCCTGAGGTTCCTACCGTCACCCCTCCCCGGCGGTACGAGGCAGGCGACCGCAAAAGGCGGTTGCGCTCGCCGCCGCTTTGATGCGAGGATGAGCGTCCTGATCTTCGCGGGGAGGAGAGGACCATGAACCGACGTCAGTTCGCGCGCCATCTGGCGGGAGCGACCTTGGGCGCCGCGGCGCTCGGCGAGGCAGCTGCGCGGCCCGCCGCCGCGCCTTCCGGGGGTGACAATGACGCCGCCGGCGTGCCGTTCCAGCTTTCCGTGATGCTGTGGACGGTCTACCGCCAGCTACCCTTTGAGCAACGCCTGGAAAAGGTGGCCGCGGCCGGCTACAAGAACGTGGAACTGGTGGGCGAGTACCGCGGCGAACACTGGGACGAGGCCCGGTTCGAGGCAGTCAACCGAAAGCGGTGTGAGCTCGGCATTCGGTTCGATACGACGGCCGGCCTCCGGCACGGCGTCGGGAATCCGGCCGAGCGCGATGCGCTCCTGGCCGACCTCGGGGCCGAGCTGGCCATTATGGAGAAGCTCGAATGCCCCTCCATCATCATCATGTCGGGCAACGTTGTGCCGGGGTTGAGCCGCGGCCAGCAGCACCAGAGCTGCATTGACGGCCTCAAGGCGGCCGCCCGCCTCGTCGACGGCAAGACGATTGGCGGTGCGCCGGTCCGCCTGCTGCTTGAAAACATCGACCCTGAGGAGAACCCCCGCTATTACCTCCAGTCCGTCGCGGAAGGATTCCAGATCATCGAGGCGGTCAACCATCCCCAAGTGCGATTCCTTTACGATTTCTATCACGAGCAGATTGCCGAAGGGAACCTGATCGAAAAGCTGGAAAAGAACATTGATAAAGTCGGACTTTGTCACATTGCTGACGTACCGGGCCGCCACGAGCCGGGCACCGGCGAAATCCATTACGAGAACATTTATAAGAAGCTCGCCCAGCTTGGTTACAACCATTATATTGCGATGGAGTACGTGCCGACGTACGACCCGGTAAAGAGTCTGGCGGCGGAACGGGAGAAGTGCTTCAAGGCAGCCCGCCGGTGACGGTCAATTCCGCGGCTGCCGGGCGGAGGAGCAGGGCGAGTGCGGCGCCGGCCAAATAGCTCGCGCCGAGCAGGGTGAAGGCGTAGACGAAGTTGCCGGTGCGGCCGTTGAGGTAGCCAACCAGAAGCGGCCCGAAATATCCCCCCAGGTTGCCGAGGGCGTTGATGAGCCCCATGGCGGAGCCGGCGGCCTCGGGCGGGAGCGTTTCGGTGGGGATAGCCCAGAAGGGTCCGAGGCCGCCGTAGGAGCCGAAGCCAACCAGAGCGATCAGGATGAACGACAGGAGCGGCGCGCGTCGGCCGCTCGCCACCGCGCCGAGCAGGAACACACCTCCCCAGGCCAGCGCGAACGCGACATGATGCCGGCGCTCGCGGTACCGGTCGGAGTGGCGCGAAATCACCACCATCCCCACGGCGGTCAAGGCGTAGGGGATGGCGAAGAGCAGGCCCACGCGCTGACTGCCGAGCTGGCGGGCGTGCTCAAGGGCGGTGGGTAGCCAGAACAGATAACCATAATTGCCCGTGTTTTCGAGGAAGTAGATGACCACCATCAGCAAGACCTGGCGGCGCAGCAGGGTGCGCCAGATCGGCTCCGGATCCGCCGGGGCCAGCTCGGAGCGCTCGCGGGCGAGGGTCGCTTCCAAGTCATCTCGTTCGGCGCTCGAAATCCAGCCCGCCTGATGGGGATGGTCGTCAATCATTCGAAGCCAGACGGCGAGCCAGATCAGGGGCAGCAAACCTTCGGAGACGAGCAGGACCCGCCAGTTCCAGTGCTTCAGAATCCAGCCGGACACCGGCGAAGAGACGACCACCGCCACCGGCAGGCAGAGCATCCAGAAGGCGTTGGCGCGGGCGCGTTCGGCGCGAGGAAACCAGTCGGCCAACAGCACCAGGACGGCCGGCCACACACCGCCTTCCGCCACCCCCAGCAGCAAGCGCATCACCCAGAATTGGTGGCCCGAGGTCACCAGCCCGGTGGCCGCCGAACAGCCGCCCCACACGACCAGCAGAATGGCCACAAACCGCTTGGCGCTCCAGCGGCTGGCGAGATAGCCCCCGGGAATTTGCAGCGCCAGATAGCCCCAAAAGAAGATGCCCGCCGCCGCCCCCTGCTCCGTCGGACGCAGGTGCAGGTCACGGCTCATGCTGGGCAGGGCGAGCGAAATGTTGGTGCGATCGACGAAGGCGATCGTGTACATCACGAACGCCACGGCGATGACGCGCCACCAGCGTTGTTCCGGCATAAATCCCCTTGCGGCTCCCGCGCCGCGCGATTATAAACCCGACCGATGCCGAAGTCGTTAAGATTGACAGGCTGACTCCCCCGTGCTACCTAGACAAAAGGCGGATGACGAACTATGGACGGGGAGAATGTTCAAGCCGCGTGGGATTTGCTCAAAGAGGCCTATCAATATCAGGCGGGCGGCGACTATGACATGGCCGCGGAACTCTACCGCCGCTCCCTCGATCTCCATCCCACCGCCGAGGCCTACACCTTCCTCGGCTGGACCTATTACCGCCAGGGAAAGATGGATGAGGCCGTGGCCGCCTGCAAGAAGGCCATTCAGATCGATCCCGAATTCGGGAACGCCTATAACGATATCGGCGCTTACCTGCTCGAGAAAGGCGATCCCGAGGCCGCTCGCCCGTGGCTCGAGCGCGCGCTCCAATCGCGGCGCTACGATGCCTATCATTATCCCCATTACCATCTCGGCCGCGTCTACGTGGCCCAGGAGCTCTACGGCCGCGCCCGTTTCCACTTTGAGCAGGCCCTGAAGCTCTGCCCCGGCTACACGGCGGCTCGGGAAGCGCTCGAAGCCGTCCGGCGCAAGATCCAATAACTCTCGCCTCGCGCCCGCGCTCCCCGCCGCCGGCCCTTCTGAGTTATCCTGGGAAGCGATGCGCCGTTACCGATATCTCGACGCGCTGGTGGTCGCCTTCGTGGTGCTGCTGCTCGTGTCGAATCTGGTGGCTCAGAAGATTTGCCGCGTGGGCCCTTTCAAACTCAGCGCCTCAGAGCTGTTGTTCCCGATCACGTACATCTTCGGGGACGTCTTCACGGAGGTCTACGGCTACGCGGCGTCGCGGCGCGCCATCTGGATGGGCTTTTTCGCCATGGCGCTGCTCACGGGCGTGGGAGGCCTGGCGGTGGCGCTGCCGCCGGACCCGGAATGGCATGACCAGGCGGCCCTCGAGCGAGTCTTCAGTTTTGTGCCGCGCATGTTGGTCGCCAGCCTGGTGGCCTACTGGGCCGGCGAGTTCGCCAACTGCTACACCCTGGCCAAACTTAAGCTGTTGACCCGGGGGCGATGGCTCTGGACGCGCACCATCGGCTCGACCATCGTCGGACAGGCCGTCGATACCACGCTCGTCACCGGCCTCGCCTTCTGGGGGCGAGCCTCCTGGACGACCATCGGCCAGCTCTTGCTGTGGTCCTACACCCTCAAAGTCGCCTACGAAACCCTGGCCACTCCGCTGACCTATCTCGTGGTCGGCGAGCTCAAACGCGCCGAGAACTCCGACGCCTGGGATCAGGACGAAGACTTCAGCCCCTTCATCTTCAATGCGCGGACGGTGCCGGCCCCGCCGTAGCGCCGGGACGAAGCGGTTATCGGTAGGCCGCGATCCCCGTCACCCGCTCGCCGATGATCAAGGTGTGGATGTTGTGCGTGCCCTCGTAGGTGGACACCGACTCGAGGTTGCACAGGTGGCGGAAGATCGGATACTCGTCAGCGACGCCGTTCGCCCCCAGCATGTCGCGCGCCGCCCGCGCCACCTCGAGGGCCATCCGGACGTTGTTGCGCTTGAGCATCGAGACATGCGCGAAGTCGGCGCGGCCGCTGTCCTTGAGGCGGCCGACGTGGTGCGCCAACAGCTGCGCTTTGGTGATCTCGGTAATCATGTCGGCCAGCTTCTCCTGAATCAACTGATGGCTGGCGATCGGCCGATCGTCAAACTGCTTGCGCGCCTTGGCATACTCGAGCGCCTCGTGGTAACAGGCCATGGCCGCGCCAATGGCTCCCCAGCCGATCCCGTAACGCGCCTGCGTCAGGCACGACAGCGGTCCCCTCAGGCCGCGAACGCGAGGGAGCATCGCCTCGGCCCCCACCCGCACCTCCTGCAACGAGAGGATGCTCGTCACCGAAGCCCGCAGCGACCATTTCCCCTTGATGTCCCGCGCGGCGAAGCCCGGCAAGCCTTTTTCGACCAAAAACCCGCGAATGCCGTCGTCGGCGCGAGCCCACACCAGCGCCACGTCGGCAATCGAGCCCGACGTAATCCAGGCCTTCTCGCCGGTCAGAACGTACTCCCCCCCGTCCTTCACCGCGCGCGTCCTCATGCCGGCCGGATTCGAGCCAAAATCGGGTTCCGTTAGCCCAAAGCAGCCGATCGCCCGGCCCTGCTGGAGCGCCGGCAGCCACCGCTGCTTCTGGGCCTCTGAACCATACTCGTAGATCGGATACATCACCAGCGCGCCCTGCACGGAAACGAAGCTGCGCAGGGCGCTGTCGCCCCGCTCAAGCTCCTGCATCATGAGCCCGTACTGGACGTTGTTCATCCCCGCGCAGCCGTAACCGCGCAGGTTGGCCCCGAAAAAGCCCAGCTCCGCCATCACCGGCACCAGATGGGCGGGGAAATGCGCCTCGCGGTTCCACGCCTCGACGTGCGGCAGCACCTCGCGGTCGACGAAGTCGCGCACCGTGCGGCGCACCAGCTTCTCCTCATCGCTCCATAGCGAATCGATTTCCAGGTAGTCGACGCCACGAAACGGAAACATCTTCGGCCTCGCCGGCAATGATGCCCCGATTGTACCACCGCCGCCCGGCCCCCGCGCCGCTACCGCTTCGCCAGCTCCCGGTATGCGGCCGCCGCGATCTCGCCGAGCGCCTGGCCGACGATCCGCGTGGCGGCGTCATCCTCCTGCGGCACGGCCACGCGATTGGCGTAAACGGCGAAGGCGAAATGCCGGCCCGCCGGGGTGGTGAAATATCCCGCCAGGCCCTTGCCCGTCACCAGGAGGTCCCGGTTGAGGGCATTGTAGGCGGTATAGGTTCCCGTCTTGGCGAAGACGTGGCCGGCGGCGGGCGAGCCCGCCTGGATGTTCCACAGCGTGCCGTCGATGCCCAGGATGGGGAGGGCGCGGAAGACGAGCGGGAAATACCGTTGCCTCCATATGTAGGCTAGATATTGGACCATGAAGTCGGGAGTGAAACCGGCCGCCTCGCTGCCCCCAGCTCCGTCGCTCTGCGAAGACCCGCTCAAGTCCAGCCCCGCCCCAGCCAGCCAGTTGTGCTCGAGGTCGAAGCCCGCCTGTTCGGCCTCGGCCCGCCGATGGCCGATCACCGCCCCGAGCAGGTACGGCATGACGCTGGCGTGCAAATTCTGGCTCACCTTGAGCGTCACCTTGACGTCTTCGGCCAGCGGCGGCGAAACATGCTCGGCCACCAGGTCCTGCGGCCCGTAGACGGCCGGAGCCCCTTCCGCCCCCTCCCCCGGCG
>CADDZC010000030.1 GCA_902812365.1 Acidobacteriota bacterium
CCCCCCAGTTGGACGGGTTCCTTCCCAGGACGACTCTGAGGTCGGGGCAGGCCGGGAGCGAGGCGAGAGAGCGGGGCATAGATTACCAAATAGTACACTGCCATTGGGCCGGTGTCAAGAACCCATTTGCCCCCGAGCCAACCCGCCACCCCCGCGCGGCGCGCCCGCTTCGCTCCACGATTCCTCCGCGGCTCGGTGGTTCCATCCTTAGGAAAAAGCCGCGATTGTAACCTGACTGGACTCGGCGCGTCAGCAAGGTTAAGCTCTTCTCGGGAAGCTCTCGGATGGTGGCACCGGCGCGCCCTCGGGCAAGAATCCGCGAGATTGTCAGTCCCGCCAACCCTTTGGTGAAGGTGTTCCGCCGCGCCTTGGCGCAGGGAACCACGGATGACGGCTGGCTGGCGATCGAGGGTCCGCGCTGGCTGGAAGAGGCTTTGGAGACCTCGCGTGCCGGGGCGCGGGGATTGGGGGCGGCGGAGGTGGCGAAAGCCGTCGTCCGGAGCGTCATCGTGAGCGAGAGCGGAGCCCGGAGATTCGGCCGCCTCGTCGAGAACTTGCCGGCGGAAGCGGAGATCGCCCAGGTGCCCGACTCCATTTTCGCCGGCATCTCGCAAGTCGAATCCCCGCAGGGAATCGCCGCCCTAGTTGAGCTGCCGCCGTATGATTTGGAATCGATTCTCCGGCCGTCACCCACTTTGTTGGTGGTCGCTTGCGGCCTCCAGGACCCCGGCAACCTGGGCACGATCATGCGCACGGCTCAGGCGCTCGGCGCGACGGGCCTGGCCACTCTCCCCGAGACGGTGAGCCCGTTTAACGGCAAGGCGGTCCGCGCGTCGGCCGGCGCTGTGCTCCACCTACCCATCGTCCAGCGTGTCGGCGCGGACAGCCTTTTTGGCCGGCTCCGCGGCGCCGCCGTGTGCCTGATCGCTGCCGACCGCCGCGCCCCCACCCCGGTCACCGACGCCGACTTGCGGCGTCCGTTGGCGCTGCTGATCGGCCGCGAGGCCTCCGGCCTCGACGACTCCATCGCGCGGCGGGCGGACTTGCGCGTCTCGATTCCCGTCCGGCCCGGAACGGATTCGGTCAACGCGGCGGCCGCCGCCGGCATCCTGATGTACGAGGCGGCCCGGCAGCGAGGATTCCCCTATCTGAGAGGGCGGAATGATGACCCCGGCCACGAGACGCCGGCTCGCGGCCAAGCGCCCTGACGCCGATCGCATATGAGCCTTTTCGAACCTGCTCCCACGCCCGTATCCACGCCGGCTCCGCGACCGCTGGCCGACCGCATGCGGCCGCTGACATTGGACGAGTTCGTCGGCCAGCAGCACATCCTCGGTCCCGGCAAGCCGCTGCGGCGACAAATCGAGCGGGACGAGCTCAGCTCGATCATCCTTTGGGGACCCCCCGGCTCCGGCAAAACCACGCTGGCCACGATCATCGCTCGCCAGACGCGCAGCGATTTTGTGAAGTTCAGCGCCGTGCTGGCGAGCATTAAGGATATTAAGGAGGTCATGGCGGCGGCGGAGAAGGCGCGGGGATTGGGGCGCCGCACCATCCTGTTTATTGACGAAATTCACCGCTTCAACAAGGCTCAGCAGGATGCCTTTCTGCCCTACGTCGAGCGCGGCGACGTGGTTCTGATCGGGGCCACGACTGAAAATCCCTCGTTCGAAGTCACTTCGGCGCTGCTCTCGCGCGCCAAAGTGTACAGCCTCGCGGCGCTTTCGACCGAGGAAATCCTCGCGCTGCTCAATCGCGCGCTCGCCGATCCGCGGCGCGGCCTCGGAGGCGAGCGGGTGGTGATCGCGCCCGAGCTTCTGCGTCAGATCGCCGTTTTCTCGAACGGCGACGCGCGCGCCGCCTACAACACGCTGGAAACCGCCGTGGCCGCGGCCGCGCGGGATGCCCAAGGCCGCGCCGTGGTGACCGAAGCGGTGATCGAAGACGCCATCCACCGCAAGGTGCTGCTTTACGACAAGGCGGGCGAGGAACATTACAATCTCATTTCGGCGCTCCATAAGTCGGTGCGCAATTCGGACGCGGACGCGGCGCTGTATTGGCTGGGCCGGATGCTCGAGGCCGGCGAAGACCCCCTTTACATCGCGCGGCGACTGGTTCGCATGGCCTCGGAAGATATCGGCCTGGCCGACCCGCAAGCCCTGCCCCTCAGCGTCGCCGCCATGCAAGCGGTTCACTTCGTCGGCATGCCGGAGGGGAACCTGGCGCTGGCCGAAGCCGCTGTCTATCTGGCTCTGGCGCCCAAGTCCAATGCCCTTTACACCGGTTACGGGGAGGTCCAAAAAGATGCCCGGCAGTCCCTCGCCGAACCCGTTCCGCTCCACCTCCGCAATCCTGTGACCGGACTGATGGCCCATTTCGGCTATGGCCGGGGATACGAATACGCGCATGATGCGCCCGATCACTGGACCGCCATGCCCTGCCTCCCCGAAAGCCTGAGAGATCGCCGCTACTATCGCCCGAGCGGCGAAGGCTTCGAGAAAACTTTGAAAGAAAAATTGGCGCAGATCGAAGAATGGAAGAAGAGATCCGCCCGCACTTAGACCCGGGCGACGGCAGGGCTTCTTCGGTTTCCCGCGGCGATTCGCTATACTCAAAAGCAGGGGAAGAAGAAAGGTATGGCATCGCCGAGCTACCGGTTGGAGAAGCTGGACGATTATCGCTGGCTCATCCCCCGCGGGGCGAAGCCCGGCATGTTGACCGACGCGTTGATTTACGCGGACGAGCGCCTGCTGAAAGACATCCTTCACGACCAGTCGCTCGAACAAGCCGTCAACGTGGCCATGCTGCCGGGGATTGCGGGGCGCTCGCTGGCCATGCCCGACATCCACCAGGGTTACGGATTTCCGATCGGCGGCGTGGCGGCTACTCGGCCGGAGGAGGGCGGCGTGATTTCGCCGGGCGGGGTGGGGTTTGACATCAACTGCGGCGTGCGCCTGCTGGCGAGCACGTTGACCCGCGACGAGGTTCAGGCCCGGCTGCGCGATCTGGTGGATCAGTTGTTTCGCGACATTCCCTCCGGGGCGGGCCGGGAGGGAAGCATCCGCATCTCTTATCAGGAGCTCGACCGCGTCCTCACCGACGGCGCGGCCTGGATGGTCGAGCGCGGCTACGGCCGCGCCGAAGACCTCGCCACCTGCGAGGAGAGCGGCACCATCGAGGGTGCCGACCCCGGCCGGGTGAGTGACCGGGCCAAAAAGCGGGGCCTTCCGCAGTTAGGTACGCTCGGCTCGGGCAACCATTTCCTGGAAGTGCAATACGTCGAGCGCGTTTTCGAGCCGGCCGTCGCCTCCCTGCTCGGCCTTCATCTCGACCAGGTTGTAGTGCTGATTCACTCTGGCTCGCGGGGCCTCGGCCACCAGGTCTGCACGGACTATCTGCGGGATATGGGCGAGGCCATGCGGCGCTACGGCATTGATTTGCCCGACCGGCAACTCGCCTGCGTCCCCGTCCATTCTCCCGAGGGGCAGAACTATCTGGCCGCTATGCGCGCGGCGGCGAATTTTGCCTGGGCCAACCGCCAGGGGATCACTCATTTCACGCGCCAGGCCTTTCAGCGCATCTTCGGAGCGAACGTGGAACTGCGCGTGGTCTACGACGTCTGCCATAACATCGCCAAGCTCGAGCGCCACGCCCTCGACGGCCGCGAGGCCGCGGTCATGGTGCATCGCAAGGGCGCCACGCGCGCCTTCCCCGGCGGGCGTCCCGAGGTGCCCGCCGCCTATCAAGCCGCCGGCCAGCCGGTGCTGATTCCCGGTTCGATGGGCACGGCCTCGTACGTCCTGGTGGGCGCGGAGGGCGCCATGCGAGAAACCTTTGGCACCACCTGCCACGGGGCGGGCCGGGTGATGAGCCGCACGGCGGCCAAGAAATCCGCGTATGCCGCGAACGCGCGGCAGAGGCTGGAAGAGCGGGGCATCCTGGTGCGCGCCGAGACTCGCGACGGCATCACGGAGGAGATCCCCGAGGCTTACAAAGATGTCGACGCGGTCATCGAAGTGGTGCATCAGGCCGGGCTTTCGCGGCGCGTGGCACGGCTGAAGCCGATCGGAGTCATCAAAGGCTGAGGGATGGCCGGAGAGCGTGGCGGGATGGCGGGCGCGACCTTGTCCATCTGGTGCAACGAACCTTACTGAACCGAGGTCATCGTGAAGCGAAGGCATTCCCTCCCGGCCGGGCTGCTCAAGCTCAAACGACCGATCGAGGCGATTCTGGCGAGCGGCAACCTGCCGGAGCGGCGGCCGGCGCTGAAAGCCCATTACGAGAGCAACATTCCCAACCTCTACGTCATCGGCGACCTCGCCGGAGCTCCGGTCATCAAGCTGGCGATGGCCCAAGGCGTCGAGGTGATTGACCACATCGCTTCCCAGCCCGACGCGCGCGGCTCGGATCCGAACGTCTATGACCTGCTCGTGGTGGGGGCCGGGGCGGCGGGACTGAACGCCGCGCTGGCCGCCCAGGACAAGGGCCTGCGCGTTCTCGTGCTCGAGAAAGAGAAGATCGCCAACACGGTGGAAAATTTCCCGGAGGGCAAATGGGTGTACGCCGAGCCCGACGAGCATCCGCCCCGCGGCAAGCTGTGGCTGGATGGCGCGCGCAAGGAGGATTTGATCGCCCGCTGGCACCAGATCGTCCGCGATAACCGGCTGAACGTTCACACCGAAGAAGGACTCCGGTCGCTCGAGCGCGGGAAAGACGGTTGGTTTCGCGCGGTGACGGAGAAGGGCGAGTATCGCGCGCGGCGGGTGGTGCTGGCCACCGGACAGCGCGGTAATCCTCGCAAGCTGGGCGTGCCGGGCGAAGACCAGGAGCGCGTCTATCATCGCCTGTACGCGCCCCGGCACTACCGGAACGAAGACATCCTGGTGGTGGGGGGAGGCAACAGCGCCGTCGAAGCCGCCTTGGTGCTGGCGGAGCAGAACCGGGTCCGGCTGTCCTACCGCGGCGAGCGATTCGGGCGTCTGTTCAAGGAGAACGAGCGCCAGCTCGAGCAGGCGGTGGCGGAAAAGCGCCTCGAGCTCATCCTCAACTCCAACGTCAAGCAGTTCGGCGAGCGGGACGCCATTCTGGAAGTGGCGCGAGACGGCCGGCGAGAGACGCTCGCCGTGCCTTGCGATCATGCCTTCGTGCTCATCGGAGCCGAGTTGCCCGTCACGTTCTTGAAGTCGCTCGGCATCCGGTTGGAAAACGAGTGGAGTGGCAGCCTGGCGCGTTCCCTGGCCCTGGTCATGCTCACTCTGTGCGGCCTCTGGGTTCTGGGCGGCCATGCCCAGGTCTTCGGGCACCGTCTCGCCGGCTCGGCGCGCTGGGCCGGAGCCGTCCTCGCCGCACTGGGGCTTGCCGGCCTCGCCGAGGGCGGCTGGCGGCGGCACGACCGTTACGCGGCCTTGGGCCTCTCTTTCCTCGCCGCTTACACCGTTTACGGAATCAAGGTCGGCAGCGGCAATGAATTCTGGCCTTATCGCGACTGGGGCTACGAATGGTTCTCGTTCTTCGGCCGCCCGTGGTCCTTCTGGTACACCGTGCTCTATACGGTCACCATGACCGGCTTCGGCATCCAGGCACTCAAGCGCTGGGGCATCGACCGCCGAGACAAGTTCCAGATTGGGCGCTATGTCAGCCTGCTCTCCTTCCAATGGGTCTTTTTCTTTCTCATTCCCGAGTTTCTGTTTCAGTGGGCCATCCGCTATCAGTGGGTGGGAGAGCGGCTGGCCCGGGACCCCGTGTTTGCCGGGCAGGCTTGGCGCGCTTACGGCCTCGTCTACGCCTGGCCGCTCTTTTTTTACACGTTCATCGGCGACCCGAGCCGAATCTGGATCATTTGGGGCGCCGTGCTGTCGTTCGTGATCATCCCCATTTTCGTGCTCTTTCACGGTAAACGCTATTGTTCCTGGATCTGCGGCTGCGGCGGATTGGCCGAGACCCTCGGCGACCGCTGGCGGCACCTGGCTCCCAAAGGCCCGAAAAGCATCCAGTGGGAATGGATGAACACCGCGATGCTGGTGGCGGCAGCGGCGGTGACGCTCATGATGCTGCTGCGCGACAGCGTCAGCTTCTTCCGCCAGCCCGCCGCCTGGGGCCTCGATGTCTACCACCTGGCCGCCGACGTATGGCTGGTGGGCATTTTGCCGGTTACGCTCTACCCCTTTCTCGGCGGCAAGGTCTGGTGCCGGTACTGGTGCCCCCTCGCCAAAATGATGCAGCTGCTCAGCCACGCGTACGCCCGGCTGGGCATCAGCCGATTCCAGATCGTCGCCAACGACAAGTGCATCAGTTGCTCGGAATGCTCCCGCTACTGCCAAGTCGGTATTGACGTGATGAGTTACGCCATCAAACAACAGGTGCTCGACAACGCCACCAGTTCCTGCATCGGGTGTGGCATCTGCGTCACCGTCTGCCCCATGGACACGCTGAGTTTCGGAACCGGAAAGCTCGTCCAGATCGGTCCCGCCCCGGTCTCCGCCGCCCCCTGACGGCCGCGGGCCGGGCCTTGCCGGCTTTGGAGGGCGCCGCCCCCTCGCCGCCCCGGATGTCCATACGAGCCGTTCAGCGTCTGTCCAGCGCCGCGTCCCGCCGCGCCCGGAACTCGCTAGCAGGGCGCGGGCCAGATGGCCGCCGCGACCACCCAACGTATCCGCCGCCGGCCGCCCGCGCTCCCCAAGGGCCCGGTAAGGATTGGAAACGCCGCCACCGCCGAGTTAGCATCTAAGAGGTGGCCGGGAACGCGGAGGGTCTCCCCGGCCGGGCGGGCCTCATGGTCATGTCGGCTCTGCGGGTTCATCGCCGGCTCCAGCGGATCAGCGGGACTGTCGTCCTGCTGGTCGGCCTGGGGGCGCCGCGCCTTGCGCGCGCCGACCTCAAACTCTACCTCCGCGACGGCAGCTTTCAGCTCGTCAAAAGCTACGAAGTGCGGGGCCAGCGCGTGCGTTATTACAGCGTCGAGCGCTCGCAATGGGAAGAAATCCCCGTCTCCCTGGTGGACTTCGAGGCCACCCGCCGCGCCGAACAGCAGTCGAAGTCGGAGCAACAGAAGCAGCTCGAACAGGCCCGGGAGCTCGAGAAAGAGCGCTTCGACAGCATTCCGGCGAATACGGGCTTTGCGATCGCCCCCGGCGTCCGCCTGCCGGCCAGTGACGGCGTTTACGCGGATGACGGCGGGCGCGTCGTCTCCCTGATCCAGTCCGCGGGCCAGATCGTCACCGACAAGAAGCGCCGGGCGCTCACCATCGCGCTGCCGGCCCCGCTGTTGAAGAATCGGTCGCTCGTCGTGCTCGACGGGGCTCAAGCCGCCGTGCGCCTCCTCTATCCCCAGCCCACGTTCTACATCCAGTCCGCTGACAACTGGGGCGCGAAGGCCGAGCTGGTTCCCGTCAAGTCCACCAAGGACAGCCGCATCGTCGAGAAGATTCAGGGCGGCCTCGGTTTCGGCCGCCCAGGGGAGGTGCGCCAGGCCATCCCCACCGAACGCCAGCAGGTGGCGCCGGGCCTTTACCGGCTTCGCCCCACCCAGCCCCTCCGGCCCGGCGAATACGCCATCGCCGAGACCACCCAGAACCGGCTCAATCTGGATGTGTGGGACTTTGGCATCGAGGGCCCCTCCCGGAACAAGGCCCCGGCTCCGACGAACCGTCCGGGCTCCATGTCGGAACGGCCGCCCCTTCCCTCCTCGCAACCCCAAACCTCGGCACCGCTGCCGCGCGGCTCGCGCCCCGGACCCTACCCGCCCCCCGCCAATCCGCCTTAACCGGTCCACCGGCCGGCTCAAGGACTCATGGTCCGCAGAGCTTGTTTTTCCGCGTACATCCGCGCATCCGCCTCGGCCACATCCTGCTCGGCCGTCTGACCCGGCACGTGCAGGTAAAGGCCGAGACTGACCGAGATGGGCAAGTCGCCCGGCCGGCCGCTGCGATCCCACTCGGCCACCTTTTCCTGGATGCGCGCCCGAACCGCCAAGGCGCCGGCTTCGTCCGTCTCGGAAAGAATCAGCAGAAATTCGTCGCCGCCGTAACGGACGACGTGGTCGGAGCCGCGCACGCAGGATTTCAGAATGCCGGCAATCTGCGCGAGCACTTCATCACCCACCACGTGGCCCAGGCGGTCATTGACCTGCTTGAAGTTGTTGAGGTCGCACATGATCAAGGCCAGCGGGCGGCGGTTGCGCTCGGCGCGCGCGATCTCTTTGTGCAGCAGCTCGAGCAGGAATCGCCGGCTGAAGACGTTGGTGACCGCGTCGAACATGCTCGCCGTCTGTTCGGATTCCGCCTGGAGCGTCTGTTGAATGGTGACGAGGCTCAGTTTGCGCATCTCCAATTCCCGCCGCGCCAGATAGAGGACGAGCAGAATCACCGCGATCATGACCACAAAAAAAATCGGCGGCGGAATCTTGATCTCCAGGCTCGGTTCATACCAGAAGCTGCCTCCGGCGAGCAGCGTGAAGCCTCCCAAGATCAGGACGGCGGCCGCCACCACCGTCAGCCAGCGGATGTCGCGGTTGCGAGCTTCGAGTTTCGTCAGCTCGCTGCGCAGCCGGCTCTGCAACCCCATCTGCTCGGTCGGGTCCGGCTTTTCACGCATACACGGGCCTCGCGGGATTCAAAGATCGCCCGGCATCGGTCGTTACCACGGCGGCAACCTCATTATAGGACGGCCTCGGCCGGCTGCAAGCTCCGGCAAGGCTCGGGCGCTCGGCCGGAGCTGGCAATGCCCCCGGCGCCGCGGCATCCGATGTTGGCATCGGAGCGAACCGGTGGGTTCGCATACCCTCCTATCAAAGCGCGTCATATCATCGCGGGGGCCACGACGGAGATTCGGTTTGGCAGGCATGAGGGTACTTCCGCGCGAGCGACCCCGCCGCTGCTGGCCCGAGCCGCGTCCAAATCCCTGTAAGTCTCGGTGGCCGGCGGTTGTCGCGGAAGCCGGGAGAAGGGCGAGGCCGCGGTAAGAAATTATCTGATGTAGTTTCAACAACATAGCGGCCTTCCTGCCGGCCCGATTCCGAGCGTCGACGTATTTTCAACAACTTAGCAGCCTTTTGGGACCGCGATTTTTAGGCTAAAGCGCTTATTTTCAGTAACCTAGTGGCTTCCATCGATACCCTCTACGTATTTTCAACAACTTAGCGGCTTCGTTTTTTAGTCGAAGCCACTACGTTATTGATTTTCAATAACCTAGTGGCTTCGTTCCTCCAAAAAAAAGATGTTTTGGCCGCATCCGCACCCCGCCTGCGAGGACGCCTTCGGCTTCCGCGCCGTCGCCACGCGGTGGCGGGGTATCGGGATTGGGGAGGAACGGTCACCGTAGCGCATTAATAACGACATAGTACATGATCCGTCCCGGCCTTGTCAAGGGCCATCGGCCCCGCGTCCCGGCCGGCGGCCCCGCCTTGGTACAATCGATGCGGGATGCAGCTTTCGGAATTTGACTATCCACTGCCGCCCGAGCTGATCGCCCAGTATCCGCTTGCCGAGCGGGACGCGTCGCGCCTACTGGTGGTCGACCGAAGCGGTGGCGGGTTTCAGGATCACGGGTTTCGCGAGCTTCCCGGGTTGCTGAGGGAGGGAGACCTGCTAGTGTTCAACAACACGCGGGTGTTTCCGGCTCGGCTGCTCGGGCGGCGGCGCGGCACGCGGGCACAACCCATCGGCCGGCACAATCCGGCGCGCCGGGAATACCTGAGCGGCGAGGTGGAAATGCTGCTCACGCGCCGCGAGAGCCAGGAGATTTGGCAGGCCCTCGTGCGTCCGGGCCGCAGGATTCGGACCGGCGAAGTGGCAGTTTTCGGAGATGGAGAACTCGAAGCCGAAGTGCTGGGCCGCGCCGAGTACGGCGTGCGGCGCATCCGCCTGCGGGTCCAAAGCGGCTCGGTGGAGGAGGCCATTGACCGCATCGGCCACGTGCCCCTGCCTCCCTACATTCGTCGGCCCGACGAGGCGCACGATCGCGCCCGCTATCAGACGGTGTATGCCAAGGCGTGGGGAGCGGCCGCCGCTCCCACGGCCGGGCTGCATTTTACGGAGCGCATTTTGCGGGAGCTGGCCGAGCGCGGTGTGGAGACTTGCGAAATTACGCTCCACGTGGGGCTCGGCACGTTCCAGCCGGTGCGCACGGAGCGCGTGGAAGAGCACCGGATGGAGGCGGAGCCGTACGAGGTTTCGCCGGAGGCGGCGAGCGCCATTAATCGCGCCCTCGAACAGGGGCGCCGGGTGGTGGCGGTGGGAACGACGACGGTCCGCACGCTCGAGCATCTGGCCACCGAGCACGGCGGGCGGATCGTCGCCGGACGCGGCGAAACCCGCCTATTCATCTACCCGGGATTTCGCTTCCGGGTGACGGCGGCCCTGCTGACCAATTTTCATCTGCCTCGGTCGACGCTGCTGATGTTGGTGTGCGCTTTTGGCGGGCGCGAGCTCTCGCTTCGCGCTTATCGCCACGCCGTCGCCGAGCGCTACCGATTTTACAGCTACGGTGACAGCATGCTGATCGTGTAACCGCTCTCGGGTCGGGTGGCGGGAGGGTGCGGGACGGCGCAAGGAACTCGCGGTCAGGCGCTCCAACGGGCGGAAGGCGGACGGGGAGCCGAGCCGGGCGCAGCGGCTTCGGGATTCGGCGTAGGCTCCGGGCGGTTGGCACGTTCCACCTCCTGCCAAGCCTCGCGGAGGGAGACGAAATGCCCCGCCACTTCGACGATGGCGGGTGCTCGGCCGGCCGCGCTGGCCCGCAGAATCTCCTCGCGCATGACGGTGTAGAAGCGCTCCAGGTGGCGGGCCACCTCGCCCCCGGCATCGAAATCGAGGGCGTTCTGGAGGTGGCTGACGATGAGCAGGGCGTGGTCGAGGTCCTGGGTCTTGCGCTCGATATCGCCGGCCTCCAGCGCCCGCGCCGCTGCGTAGAGCGAGTTGACAATCTGATCGTAACACTGGATGACCAAGCCCACCGCCGTCACGCCTTCGGCGGCGAGGCGGCGATAGGTTCGGGCGGGATGGCTGCTCATCAACATGGTTCACGGGAAGCCGGCCGCCGCGATGCTGCCGAGCGATCCGAGCTGGCTGTTGATCTGCGCGATGGTGACGGGCAGCGATTGCAAAATGGCGTTGACCTGGCTGAACTCCTGCAGCCAGGTCTGCTGCTGAAGCGCCAGGTTGGCGTTGAAATCGCTGATCGCCTGAGCGACGTCCCGCTGCTCGCTGCTGATACCCTGCAGATCGAGGGCGAGCGGGCCGCGCGTGGGATCGGTGAGTGTCGCAAGGTCGTTCGAAAACTGCACGGCAAAGCCGCTCGAGGCTCCGGTCTGCTGAAAGAAAGCTTGCACGTTGCTAAAGTTGCCGGCCAGCGCCGAATTGAGCGTGGCGGTGGTCACCTGCAAGGTACCGTCCTGCTGTACGTTGACGCCGATCGAGCCGAGGTTGGCGATGCCGCTGATCCCGGGCGGCGCGTAATTAATGTCACTATTCAATGTCTGCTGCACTTGCTGCAGCGAGCCGTCGGAAAACAGCGGCGGCTGCTGGGTTGTCCCGGGAGTATAGGTGAACTGGGTGTTGATGGCCTGCACGACGGCGTTATAGGCGGAGACGAAGGCATTGATGGCGTTGGTGGCCTGGGTGGTGTCGGGAGAGACGGTGAGGGTGACCGGGGAAGCGGACGTGCCGAGCAGATTGAGGGTGATGCCGCTGATGGCGTTGGTGACCGTGTTGCTGCTGACGGAGGTGCTGACGCCGTCAATGGTCACCGAGCCGTTGGTGCCGGTAACCTGTTTGGTGAAGGTCAAGCCGGTGGTGTTATTGCTGATGGTCAAGTCGCCGGGCTGTCCGGACGTGTTGCTGACGATCGAGAGCGTGGCGCTGCTCGCGCCGTTGACCACGCTGGCCGTGACGCCGTAGTTCTGACTGTTGATGTAGGAAGCCAGGGTGTTGAGCGTGTTGTTGGTGCCGCTCGTCACCGTCACCGTGACGGGCGCGCCGGTGCCCACCTGCAGGGTGAAGCTGCCCGGGCTGAAAGAGGTCGTGCCGCTGGCGAGCGAATTGGACGTGTAGGTGGAGGTCGTGGCCAGCGATGAGACGGTCACCGTATGGTTGCCGAGAGCGGTGCCGGCGGCGGCGGTGGCGGTGAGAACGCTGGTGTTCGAGGAGCTCACGGTGCGCGCGGCGAGCGCCCCCAGAGGGTCCTTCAAGGCGTTGACACTGTTTTGGAGGGTGGTCAGCAGATTGTTGATGTTGTTGAGCGCGGAAGTCTGATTGCTGTACAACTGCTGCTCTTGCAGATAGACCTGCTCGCCGGCCTGGGCCGCCTGAGTTAGTTGCGCCACCGTGCCTTGAACGTCGATGCCGGCTCCCAACCCGAGGCCGCTGGTGTTAAGGTTGACTCCAAACAGGCTCATCGGCAAAACCTTACCTTTCGGCCGTCCCGGAGGCGTGGAGCTTCGCTTGCGCGTCCAGGTATTCGGCGATCCGGCGCTCTTCGTTGAGGACGGCGTCGGGAGGAACCTGCCGCAGCACCTCGCCCGTCTCTTCGTCGATCACCTGAAAGTAGAGGTGCCGGCCCTGCTCGGTAAAACGGTAGCTGACGATGAAAGCTCCCGGCAGAGGCCCCGAGGATGTATCGGCAGGATGATCGCTGCGGGTGAGCGGCGGCGAAGAGGCGGCCGGCTGAGAACGCGCCGGCGCCGAGCCCCGCACCACCAGCTCGCGGCTTGCCGAACCCGAGGTGGGCGGCGGCGAAAGTTCCACTTGCATCGGCTACGGCTCCCTCTCTGAGAAAACCCGAGGGGGCAGAGCCCCCACCGCTCTGCCCCTCGGAGGGTCATCGCCCCAAAAGGCGAGGCTACCGGAACAGACCCAGAACCGACTGGGTGATCTGGTTGGCCTGAGTCAAGGCCGCGATACCCGTCTGGCTCAGCACCGAGAACTTCGAGAGGTTCGAGACCTCGGCCGGAATGTTCGCGGCGCGGATGCTGTCCTCGGCAGCGGTGACGTTCTGGACCTGAGTATTGAGCACGTTCTGCGCCGACTGCAGCCGGTTCAGGGTAGCGCCGATGGTGCCGCGGTCCTGGGCGATCGTGCCCACGGCCGTATTAATAGCGGTCAGGGCCGATTGAGCGTTCGAAGAGGTCAGCAGATTGGTGCTGCCCAGTCCGAGACCTGACGAGCTCAGGGTGCCGATGTTGACGCCGATCTGGCTGCTCGAGGTGGCGTCGCTCAGGAAGATGCTGGTGGTGGTGGTGGTGAAGACGGAGGTGCCGTTGAACGTGGTGCTCGAGCCGATGCGGTCGATTTCCGCCTTGATCGCGGTAAACTCATTGTCCAGGGCGGACAGTTGCGCGGTGCTCAGCCCGCCGTTCGACGCCTCGGTGGCGATGGTCACGGCGCGGTCCAGGAGGTTGGTGACCTGGGCAAACGAGCCGTCGGCCACCTGCAGAGTACCGATACCGCTGTTGGTGTTGCTGACCGATTGCTGCAGCGCCTGAATACTGGCGTGCAACTCGTCGGCAATGGACAGTCCGGCTGGGTCGTCGGCGCCGCTGTTGAGCCGCGAGCCTGAGGACAGGCGAAAGAGCGTTGTCTGCAAGCTCTTGTTGGTGATCGTCAACTGATTCTGGGCTTGAAGCGAAGGGATATTGTTGAGGATGCTGAGTCCTGCCATTCTCTATTCTCCTTGATCTCGTTTCCGTCTTCGGCGAGAGCCGTGGCCTGGGATGCCCGCGATGCTGCCGACCGCCCTGCGTTCTGCTCACGGAACGGTTCTTCTAAAAACAGCTACCTTATCGGCAAAGCGGGCGCGGCCTTTAATCGCCCGGGGACGAACGGCGGGAGGAGGTGGCAAATCCTGCGCGCGCTTCCAGTTCCGACCAAGCCTGGCGCAGTTTGTGAGCGTCGGGGAAGCGGCGCAATCCTTCGGCCAGCAGCTCGGCGACGCGCCGCCAGTCTTGCAGATGCCCTCGAATGCTCGCCGCCCTGAGAAAAAACTCAGGAAGTGGATCGAGGGCCGCCAGCTTCTTCTCCGCTACCGCCGCCGCTTCCGGCAAGCGTCCCAGCCAGACGTAAGCCGTCACCAGACGGTCGTACGCTTCCCCGTCGCGCGGATCTCGGTCGAGGGCCCGTTGGAGACGGCTCAGGCCGGCGGAAGGGTCGCCCAGGCGGAGTTCGGTCAATCCGAGCTTTCCTTCGAGCGCAGCCTGATCGTTAGCGCGCTCTAAGGCGTGCCGGTAATGCCGGCGCGCGGCGGCGAAATCTCCGAGGTTATAACAGGCATCCCCCAAGGCCTCGGCCACGTGGAAGGTGTCCGCGCCGGTGGCTTCGGCCCGTTTCAGGGATCGGAGAGCTTCCTCGTATTCGCCCCGCCGCAGGTGGGCCATGCCGCGGAAAAACCACGCGGCGGAGAACTGGGGATTCAGCTCGCAGGCGCGCCGCAAGCACTGGAGCGCGACCGAGTCATTGTGGAAATTGTCGAATTCCACCAGCCCCAGCTCGAAATGAGCCTGGGCGTTGGCCGGCATTTCGCGCACCTTGGCGCGCCCGAGCTCCCGGTAAAGAAGATTTTTGCGGGCGCGAGTCTCGGGGTCGGCGACCATGCCGAAGTGGTGGATCACCAAGTCGGCGCGAGCCAGTGTCCCCCGCGTTTCCGCGATGCTGGGCCCCACGCTTTCATGGACCCGGCCCACGAAGCGAACGCCGGGCAAACGGCGAAACAGCCGGACGTTCTCATGTTCGACGTAGGCGGGGTAGCCGCTGGCCGCCGGAATTCGACCCGGATTCGGCCGGGCCGGACGGTCCCACAAGCGCTCGGCGAGGCTTCCAACGTAATTCCAGATCGGTACCAAGTAGCCGGTCACGTCGGCCCGGGCGAGCAGGGCGGGGAGGGACGCGGCGGCCCCCGGATCGAGCCGTTCGTCGGCGTCGAGAGACAGTACCCAGGCGGAGTGCACCTCGGCCAGACAACGATTGCGCGCGGCGGCGAAGTCATTGTCCCAGGGAACAGAGAACCAACGAGCCCCGAAATCGCGCGCCACGCGCGCGGTCTGGTCAGCGGAACCGGTGTCGGCGATGACGATTTCGTCGGCCAGGCCGCGGGCGCTTTCGAGGCACGATGCCAGCGTGGTTTCGGCGTTTCGAACGATCATGGAGAGAGCCAAGCTCATATGGTCAGATTCCGCGCGGGGTGAGCAGCGCCGCTCCCTCACCGGCCGCCGGGGATGGAGAATACCGCCCCAGTAGAGAGCGGATGCGCGTCAGATACATCGCCGTAATCGCCGGCCAGCTGTGCGAAACGCGAATTTTTTCGGCGGCCAGCCGCCCCCGACGGCGCGCTTCGTCGCGGTGCTCAAAGACGTACCGGAGTCGCTCGGCGAGAGCGTCGACGTCCGGCTCAAACCAGGCGAAAGGCTCGCTGAGTTCGCCGAAGGGAGGCGGATCGCCCGGGACAGGGCTGATCGTGGCGGGGATCAAGTAGGTCGTGTCGTCTGAGCAGAAGTCCCGTGAGGGACCGAGTTCGGTGGTAATCACCGGCTTTCCACAGGCCATCGCTTCGGCGATCGGCATGCCGAACCCCTCCCCGCGATAGGGAAGCACGAGAGCGTCGGCGGCCCGATAGAGAGCAGCAAGGGCGGGGTCATCCATTTCCTGGGTGAGCACGACCAGGCGGGGCTGAGTCGCATCTTCGGCAAGCCGTTGCAAGTCCGCGACTAAAGAATTGTGCCGGTAAAAGGTGGTGGAGCCCAAATCTTTGACCACCAGGGTGACCTCGTCGGAGCGAGAGAAGGCCCGCCGGTACGCGGCTGCCAGCACATCCACGCCTTTGCGCTGGATGGCGCCGCCGACGAAAAGAAAGACGAAGCCGCGGCAGCCTTCCGGAAGCCAGCGGGCGCCCTGTGGCGCGAAAACATCCGTATCGACGCCATTCGGGATGACGCGCACCCGCGCCGGATCTAAACCGCCACGGATAAAAACCTCGCGCACAAAGGTCGAAGGCACCCAGAGCTCATCCACATGTCGCTCGATCTGATCAATCCAGCGGCGGGGAACGCCGCGAAACTCCCAGGGAACGATGACGGCCAGCTTTCCGCGCGCCGGTCGCTCGAATCGGGGAGGCCAGTGATGGCGAATGGTGAGTTCCAGAGATGCCACGTGATGATTCAAACCGGCGGTCAGTTGGCTGTGCCCGGAGATTAGGCGGGGCGCCGCCGTCGCATATCCGTGAGGTTCCAGAGCCACGTCCAGGTCGGGCGCCTCGGCCAGGGCTCCGGCGAGGGCGCGATTGATGCGCGCGACGCTGGAAGCCACGAAGAAAGGACCGGTCAGAATGACCCCGGGCTTACCGGCAACCACCGGGTTCCGGCGACCATGGGCGACCTCGTCAATGCGCCGGGTCATCGCCTCGCGTCGCGAGTCGGGGAGCTCGACGCTGGCCAGTAATCGTCGCGCCGCCTCGGTCTGTCGGTGCAGCAGGAGAAAATAGAAGACCGGATCGAAATATTTCGGCTCGCGCTGAACGAGCGCAAACAAGACGACGCGCAGCTGACTCACCAGTTCGTTGGGCAGTCTCTGCTTGAGGAGTCCGAACACAGAGGGCTCATAGGCGGGCTGACTTTTGACTCCCGCCAGATACCCGGCGACCGCCGTCTGCTGCCTGCCAACCTGGTCGGCCAGGGTTGCGATCAAATAGTTCGCGCGATAAGACGTCTCTCCGCCACTGCCGACGTAACTGGGGCTCGCCTGTCTAGTCAGGTCCCGAAGCCACGACATCGCCTCGTCGCCACAGCCTTGGCTGATGCGCAACAACGCCATGATGTACCGCAGTTCGGCGTATTCAGCGTAAAGGCCCATTCCTGTCTTCAGTAATTCTTCAGCGCCGCCGATATTTCCGTGGCGGATCATCATCACGGCCAGGTTTCTTAAAACCAGCGATTGGAGACTCGGGTGCCAGCTCTGCTCTTTCCAAAAACTTTGCAGCCGCTCCATTCCGCTTCCGGCACACCCTTTTTCCGCCAGCAGCGCCAGATACAGTCGCGACCACGGCTCTGGATTAGCCTCGAGCGCCTCGCGCGCCTGGGGCGAAAGTTCGGCGGAACCGCCAATCCGGAATCCACCATCAATGATATCGACCCGCGGTTTGGCCGTGATAGCGCGCGGCTGCAAACCGACCAAATCCAGCTCGGTCAGATACGGGAGATGAACAGGCGCGAACGTGCGCGCGCCCGGCACCAACAGGTCTGCCCGAATCGTCTGGGCATTTCCATGCAGCAGCCGGTCTCCTCGCAGCCAGATGAGCGTCGCTTCGAACGTTCCGGAGAGGCCGCCCGCGCGCACGATCGAGAGGTCGCCCGCGGCCAGCTCGTCGGTCGCGGCGCGAATCTCGGGGGGGAGATTTTCCTCCTCGAGCGAATCGGCTACGAGGACGGTTTTTGGAGAGGATGCGAAGGCCCGCTCCGTCTCGCCCCTCCTCACGTTGACCGCATACACAGCCACGGGTTTCCTCCCGTTTCGTTCGCTGAGCCGTCAGCGTCGGGTCAGCAGCAGATTGGAAATCGGTGTGGCCAGAACGCGGTCTGCGTCGAAAGGTTCCAGCACGCCCTCTTCCGTGATAATGGCTATCGTAAAGCCGAAGTCGCCAAGTTGGCGCAAAAAAGCCGACGGATCGCCGCTGAGCTGAAGCAGCGAAACATTGAATTCCATCACGATTTTCAAATTGGGGCTGCGGTCAAGAATCTGTCGCATGCCGTTGAAGATCAGGGGCTCGCTTCCCTCGGCGTCGATCTTCATGAGGTGGACTTCGCCGCGGATCAGTTCGTCGAGGGGAGCCGCCTCCACGGTGACTCGCTGAACGGAAGGATGGCCCGCGTGTCGGTCGAAGAGGCTGTGGTCGCCGAGGAAACAGGCAATTTTTTTCAGCTCGACTTTCTTGCGCGTGTCGAGGGCCGCAAGCTGATACGCTTGAACCCGGCCTGCCAAACTGTTAACGTGCAGGTTCTTCTGCAGAATTGCAAAATTACGAGGGTCGGGCTCAAAGGAATAGACTCGGCCTTGCTGGCCGACGGCGGTGGCGGCCACCAGGGTGTAATAGCCCACGTTGGCTCCTACATCGACGGCGGTCATTCCGGGTTGGAGCAAAGAGCAGAAGACTTTTGTGAGTCCCATTTCCCAGCAGCCGTTCATCAGCAGGTGTGGTGAGACGCTGATATCGCTCGTGTCAACGTACATCAGGAGGCGATTCAGCACGCGCGTGAGAGCTAAACGGTCTCCCTGAAACACCGCAAAGCGTCCTCCGCGCGGCGTGGCTTCGTTCAGGTTGTTAACCCACTCGCCAATCTGGCGCACCATGGTTTCGATGTTCATGATTCGCGTCGCCACGGTGCGGCTGAGTTCGGCCTGTAAAGAAAGATTTTGGATCGCGGCCTGTATCAATTCAGGCGTAAGGCCGGCATAGCCGGCTGCCTCCTGCGGCTCAGGGGCTGCCGGTATGCTCGCGTGCCCTTCTGTGGTCGAGCTGGAAGCTCTTTGATCGGTTGACATCAGGGTCCTTTCCCCTCCGGCGCTCACGCCAGCAGGCGCTCGAACTCGCTAATCCAGAGCTGGATGACGACGTCCCAGTCCCAGTGCTTGACCATGAGGGCGCGACCTCGTTCGGCGCGCTGGCGAGCCTCCTCCCGATGCGTGAAGACGTGGCGCATCTGGGCACGCAAGTGGTCCACATCGGGCTCCGCCCATCGGTGGCCAGCGTAAAGCTCGACATCGACAGCGCGGGGCGTGGGCACCAGACGGCAATCCACCAAATAACTGTTTTCGTCAGTTAAAAAATCGAGGTGGCCGCTCCAGCGTGTTGCGATGACTGGACACGCCGATGAGAGCGCCTCCGCGTACGGCCGCCCCCACCCCTCGCCTCGCGTCGCTAACACAAAGGCGTCGGCGGTGGCATAAAGACGGGGCATCTCGGCATTGGGAAGGAGACCGGTTAACAGAACTATCGGCGGAGTCTTCTCTAACGGGACGCCAATCTCCCGTTCGACGCGCCAGAGTAACTCGGGCATCAGGTCGGCCGAAGGCCGATCTTTCGCATAGGTCTTCAGAATAAGCGTCACATCTTCGTCTGGCTTGAACTCGGTGACGTACGCTCGCAACAGGACATCCGGCCCTTTTCGTTGGGCCCACTCGAATACCGATAAGAATTTGAATTCTCGGGCATGAGGAATGCGGAGCGGCTCAAGCCCGGGCCTAAACTTGTGCGTGTGCAAGCCTTCCCGCACGTAGCGGACTCGATGCTCATCCACGCCGGCGGCCACAAACGTTTTCCAGTTAAAGCTGCTCGGCACCCAAACTTCATCCATGGCTTGGCAATAAGTGACCCAGTCCTCGGGTAAGCGATCGGTCTCAAACATGGTGCGTCCGACCCGGTACCGCCCGTTGACGTCGAAATTGAAATCGCAGGCCGAAAGCAGTTCGAAGACGATGCTGCGAGCAGGATCTATCGGTCGGTGTTTGAGGCACTCGAGCGCGTCGCGAACTGCTGGTGCCAGCAGTCCGCGTGTGTCGCTCTGAAAATACATGGGCTGTAGGTGCACGGGCAGGCCGTTGCAGGCAAGGCCCAATGCCACCTCTAAGGCACCTTCGGCATAGCCGCTGCCGCCGTAGACGGGTCCCAAAAAATGAATTCCCGGGGGGGCGGTGCCACCAACCCCTTTATCCACCCGGAGCCGTTCCAAGGGCCAACCCTGGCTGGATCGCGAAGCCGCGGAGCATGGTGAGTGTGGTCGACCCACGCCAGCCGCTACGGAAGATTCAATCATTTTCACGGGTCGTCCCGAAATCTTTGGCCTGACCGTCAGGCCTCGGCAGCCTTTCCTATCGGCAAGCCTGGGCGCTTGATTACCCTTTGGCATGCTGTGTGCCTAGTGGTCGATGTCATGGCGATCGACGATCAGGTCAGAAACCTGTGTTTCAACGAAATAGCCAGCTCGGTTGATTTCGCTCGTCATCTTCTCCTAGGCAAGATTTGCCCATTCCCTGCCTCTGGCGCCGTCAGAGGCGGGCCCCGAGCCAAGTCTCTGTGCATTTTGAGTGCCAACAGCGGGTCCTCGATGTCGAGTCGGGTTGATCGACACGCGCCGCTCGACAAGTTTTCCGGTTAACCGCCGATAGTTAGGATCGAGGGGAAACGAGGTTCGCGAGCACGGCGCACCGGTTTCGGGACGCCATCGATGAGAGGGACAACATGATTCAGCTTACCCGACTGAACCATCAACCTCTGGTAGTGAACTCGGACCTGATCGAATTCATTGAGAACGCTCCCGATACCGTCATCACCCTGGTGACCGGTGACAAGGTGGTGGTGCTGGAAAGCACGGAGCAGATTCTGGACCTCATTATTCAGTTCCGACGCCGCCTGCTGCCCGCGTCGCTGGCGATGATCCCCCCGCTGTCCGTTCTGGCGGCCAAGGCGGACGACAATGACGAGAAATCTTCGTGAGGTTGACGCTCCGTGGATAAGGCCACAATCGGTGGGATCCTCCTGGCACTCGCCGGCATTCTGGGCGGCATGACCATCGAAGGTGGAAAGGTCAGCCAGATCCTCCAGCCGACCGCCGCCATGATCGTGTTTGGGGGAACGCTGGGCGCTATCCTCATCATGTATCCCCTGCCGATCGTCATGGGGGGCTTCAGCCGTTTGGCGCACGTTTTCTTCGAAAAGGGCAATAATCTGGAGGGTTTGATCAAGGAAATCGTCGGTTACGCCAACAAGGCGCGCAAAGAGGGCATTGTGGCCTTGGATAAAGACCTGGACGGGATTAAAGACCCCTTCCTTAAGAAATCCCTGATGTTAGCCGTCGACGGTACCGAGCCGCAGGAGCTGCGCAAGATCATGGAGCTTGAAATGGATAACCAGGCCGAGCACGAGGAGAGGCTGCCCCAAGTGTTTGAGTCCGCCGGCGGCTACGCCCCAACTATTGGAATCATTGGGGCCGTGCTCGGCTTGATTCAAGTGATGCAGCACCTGGACAACATCGAAGAAGTGGGCCGGGGCATTGCCGTCGCCTTCGTCGCCACCATTTACGGCGTTGCTTCGGCCAACATCTTTTTTCTTCCCGCCGGCGGCAAGCTGAAGATTCGCCTCCGCGAGGAGCAGTTGACGCGCGAAATGATCCTCGAGGGCGTGATCTCGATTCTGGAAGGCCTGAACCCGCGTATGGTCGAAACCAAGTTGCGCGGATTCCTGGCGGAGAGCGAGAAGCAGGCTGTGGAGACGAAGAAGTGAGCCGGCACAAGAAGCACGCGGAACACGCCAATCATGAGCGGTGGATGGTCTCTTACGCCGACTTCGTCACCTTGCTCTTTGCTTTCTTTGTGGTGATGTTCGCCGCTTCTCAGGTGGATAAGCGCAAGGTGGGAAAGATTGCTCTCGCCGTTCAGGTGGCCTTCCAACAGCTCGGCATTTTTGACAGCTCAAACACACACATGGCCCTCTCGTTGAGCGAGCCGATGCCTTTTTCCGATGTCCAAATGGTGGAGAATGCCGTCCGCACGGAAGCCCTGGGGCGCGTCGTCTCGGAAACTCCGGGTCAGCCCGTCTCGGCAACCCATAACTCGACCGACGATGAGATTCGCCGCCAGTTGGAAAAGGCGCTCGCTCCCGAGATTCGGCATCAGGAGGTTCTCATCCGCGCCACGCGCGAAGGACTGGTGGTGAGCCTTCGCGAAATCGGCTTCTTTGATAGCGGCTCCGCCACACTCAAGGCCAGCGCCGAACCGGCCATCGCCAAGATTGCCGCCATCCTCGGCCCGCGCCGGGACAACCTGCGCATCGAAGGCCACACGGATAACGTTCCAATCCACAACTCTGTATTTAAATCGAATTGGGAGCTCTCCACCGCCCGCGCTACCGGGCTCGTAGACCTCTTTGTGACGCGCTATCATCTTTCGCCCGAGCGCCTCTCGGCGGCCGGCTACGCCGAATACCATCCGGTTGCCTCGAATGCCACCGCTCAGGGGCGAGCCCTGAACCGCCGCGTCGACATCGTGATCCTCAGCGGCAACACACCCGCCGGCCCGGCAGCCGCGGCCCTGCGCGCTCCCCCCGCCTCGACCAGCAATGAGCCTACCCGTTAAGTCGAGAGCAAACCTACCTGATCGGCGACCCTGGCCGCCCACGGGTCGTCTGGCCTGTGCTGCACGTGCGGTAATGTCCATTGAAGTGTGGAAGAGTAAAAGGAGAATGGAAGTTGGGTTTTTCGCCGCCGAGCGAAGACCAAGGTCCTTTCAGAAAGGAGCTTACACCCAGTAGGGAAAATAACACCAATCACGGAGCAATTCCGGCACTTCGTGTCGCATGTGAAGGAGACTTTCTGGGGAGGCCGGTACGGACGGGCGCATTCCACCCTGCGTGGAGGGGGCAATAGCAACGGCGATCCAACGCCACCCCAAGTTAGGGCGAGCAGGGTCAGGGAGAGTTTTGCTGATCGCATGGGAACCTCCCGAGATCACGAATGATTCTGGATCACCCGATGGACGAAGCGTAGCGTAGCGCGTTGGGGGGTCTCAAGAGGCAAGTTGAGCGGAGCGATGAGCCGGCGCTCAGCCCCACGAAAACCGGCGCGGGGCGGGCGCTTGGCTTGACGATTCTGCGGTTTGTTTCTAGACTGATAGTGTCCCTACCTGGAGGTGGTTCCTCTCTATGCGTCGAGGCCGTTGGTGGGTGGTGCTGGTGGTATGGCTGGGCGCGATCCCCGGCTGGGCCGGCCAGAGCGGCAGCTCGTCTTTTTTTCCGCTTAGCGAGGTGCGTCCCGGGCTGAAGGGCGTGGGGCGCACGATCATTCAAGGCCGGAAGCCTTCCGAGTTCCAGGTGGAGATGCTGGGGGTGCTCGAGAACGTCCTGGCGCCGAAGCACAACGCGATTCTGGCGCGGTTTTCGGGGGCTGGCCTGGAAAACACCGGCGTGGTGGCGGGCATGAGCGGGAGTCCGGTTTACGTAGGGGGCAAGCTGGTGGGGGCGGTGGCGATTGCCTTCCCGTTTGCCAAGGAGCCGTACGGACTGATTACCCCCATTGCCGACATGCTCGACGTGGTGCCGGCGACGGACAGCGTCCCGAAGCGGGCGGCGGCCGCTAACCCGGGGATCGACTGGCGGCTGGTGCCAATTCCCGGCCGAGATGAGGCGCGGCTGATCCCCGACCCGCGCGCGGCGAGTCCGGTCTGGCCGTTGCCTGGGGGAGAGAACGGCGCCTCCGAGTGGGTAGCCAAGAGCCGGCTGCCGTTGCGCTTTGGTGGATTTGACAAGGCGGCGGTGGAAGCCTACGCCCCTTACTTCCGCTGGATGGGCTTCGAACCGATGGTCGGCGGCGGGTGGTCGGGTGTTCTGCCGGCCGCGGCCGCGGGAGGTGAGCCGTTCGCGGATACTGACATCGAGCCCGGCTCGATGATCAGCCTGATGTTCGTGCGCGGCGACCTCAACTTAAATGCCGATTGTACAGTCACTTACACGAATGGCAAGGACCTTTACGCCTGCGGCCACCAGGTGTTCTTGACCGGCCCCACGGCCGTCCCGTTTGCCAAGGCGGAGGTTCTGGCCACGGTTCCGAGCCTGGCGACGTCGTTTAAGATCGACGCTCCGGGCCCACTGGTGGGGACGATCCGGCAGGACCGGTTCGGGGCGATCTACGGGGTGCTGGGCGATCGAGCGTCAGGGATTCCCGTCCACATTCATCTGAGCTCAACTCTTAACCGCAATGATGACTATAACTTCCAGGTGGCCGAGGTTCCGTTCCTTTCGCCTCTGCTGCTGAACTTGGGGATTGTCTCCGCCGTTCAGGCCACCGAGCGGACCATGGGTCCGTCGACGCTGGATTTGAGCGGAGCGATCCAGCTTTCGAACGGCGACTCGATCCGGGTGGATGATACCGTCTCATCGGAGGCGGGGGCGGCGAACGGAGTGGGGGCCGTCATCGCCACGCCGTTGAACTACGTTTTGAATAGCGGCTTCCAAGGCCTTGAAATTAAATCAATTAACCTGAATATCCGGGCGGAGAATCAGAACCGCGTGGCCCGCGTCGAGCAGGTGTGGAGCACCGCCTCAGAGGTGCGTCCGGGTGAAAAAATTGAAGTGACGGCTCTCCTGCGAACTCCTTGGGGCGAAACCCTCACGGAAAAAATCCCAGTCACCATCCCCGACAGCGTCACGGACAAGCGTTTATCCCTGGTGGTGGGCAGCGGCACCAGCCTGAATATGCTCGAAGGACGGCTGACGGCCCTCACCTCCCCACCCCGTGACGCCCACCAGCTGGTGAAGGCACTCAATCGGATGCGGCGGAATAATCGGGTGTACGCTCTGCTCATGGCCCCACAACGCTCGTTGGTGCTGCAGGGAGACGAGTTCCCGTCCCCGCCACCCTCCCTCCTGCAGATGTTCCTGGCTGACCCTGCCGCCTCCAGCCGAATGACCTTCAGCGGGACGTCGGTGATTGCGGATGACGAAACTGAACCGACGCCGTACACGATCCAGGGCGATCAGACCCTCTACTTGAACGTGGCCGACACTGGACGATAGCCAGGCTGGCAGGGCGGTGGAACGAGGCGGGGTGGAATCAGTTATGTTGTTGATAATTATAAGTTTATACGGATCAATGCAGAGCTCGCTCGGAACCGAGTTTCGAGCCTGTCTGCTCCTCTAGGCGCAACGTGAAAGGGCACGAAATGAAGGGCGTCAAACGGACCTGGTGGCTGGCAGCGGCGATGATCAGCCTGCCGCTCATACTGGGGGCCACACAAACCGAGTTCTGGCAGGTCGGCACTTTCGGTGATTTTCTGAAGGGAAACCTCAAAGGCGTGTCGTTGTCGAAAGAGGGGGATCTGCGGCTGGCTCCTGCCGCCGAGGCCATCTTTAACCCAGAACAGACTCTGGCTCTATCACTTACAGCCGATTCACGCGGTAACTTGTACGTGGGCACCGGCCACGAAGGCAAAGTGTTCCGCGTGGAACCGAATGGCCAAGGCAAGCTGCTTTTTCAGGCTCCCGAGCCGGAAATCCTGGCGCTAGCGATAGGACCGGACGGCGATCTCTATGCCGCGAGCTCGCCCGAGGGAAAGATATATCGGATCACACCGGATGGTAAGTCCAGCGTTTTCTACGACCCACGGGCGAAATACATCTGGGCGCTGGCGTTTGACCGCGAGGGCCAGTTGTACGTCGGAACGGGCGATCATGGCCTCATCCTCAAAATCGATCCGACCGGCAAGGGTAACGTGTTTTTTGACAGCCACCAGACCCACATCATGTGTCTCACGTTTGACCACGAGGGCAACCTGCTGGCTGGCAGCGAGCCGAACGGTTTGGTGTATCGCCTGGACCCGACCGGCAAAGCTTTCGTGCTCTATCAGTCCAATCTACCGGAAATTCATTCTCTTGCAACCGATTCACAGGGAAGGATTTACGCCGCCGCCCTGGGCGGCTTGGGCAATCGCGGTACCCCCCAGTTCTTCGCGCCCCGACCGGCCACGACTCCGCTCGAGGGCGGGGTGACGACGGTCACCGTCACCGCCTCCACCGACGATGAATCGGACGAGGCCGACCAGCCGCACCAGCAACCCCAGCCGCCCCCTTCCCAACCCCGTCCACCCGCCCGTCAGCAACCGGCTCCACCCAGTTTTAACCTGGCGAATCCAGCCGGCTCACCCTTCTCCCTCACCAATATGGCGCAAGGCAAGGGGGCGTTGATCGAGATTCTGCCCGACTATTCGATTGAAACGCTATGGAGTTCCGACCGCGAGAGCATTTTCGGATTGGCGGTGCGGGGGTCGGATATCGTGTTTTCCACCGATGGGGACGGCCGCATCTTTGAACTGAGGCCTTCACCGGATGGCCGGCAGTTGACGCTGATGACCGAAACCCGCGAATCGCTGGCCACCCGCCTGCTCCTTGCCGGCAACAACCTGTACGTGGCAACCAGCAATATCGCCAAGCTCTTCCGAATCGGCCCCGGACTCGGCCAGGAAGGGGAGTACGAGTCGGAGGTGAAGGATACGCGGTTTGTATCGCGCTGGGGCGTGCTGTCCTGGCGCGGTGAGGTTCCGGCGGGCACCTCACTTGAGTTTTTCACCCGTTCGGGGAACTCCGAGCGTCCGGACGGCACCTGGAGCGAGTGGTCCGGCCCTTACGCGGGCCGAGACGCGGTCCCCATCAAGAGCCCGCCCGCTCGCTACATCCAATGGAAGGCGGTTTTTAAAGGCCGGGGCCAAGCCAGTCCGACGCTGAACGATGTGACCATTTCTTACTTGAACCAGAACCTGGCCCCCGAGATTCGATTTCTGAACGTATCGACCGCCGGCGAGCGCACCGGGCCGTCCGGCGCGCCGGGGCCTCCGGCCGTCACGACGGTCAACGGCGTTACCGTGTCCAGCGCGCCGCCCGGGACCTTCGATCCCCCAACCTCGCCCGCCGGCCCGCCCCCCAGGGTCACGACGACCATCAGTTGGCAGGCGGAGGATCCGAACGGCGATCAACTGGTCTATTCGCTCTATTTGAAGTCGTCGAATGAGAGTGACTGGCACTTGGTGAAGGACAAGCTTCACGAGACCAGCTACACGCTCGACCCCGACTCCTTAGCCGACGGCCAATATACGGCCCGGCTGGTGGCCTCCGACGCCCCATCGAACCCTCCTGGGGCCGCGCGGCAGGCCGAGCTGGTGAGCGCTCCGTTTTGGATCGATAATTCCCCGCCCCGCATCCGCGAGGTCAGCCGGCAAGTGGCGGGACCGAGGGCCGAGGTGCACTTCGAGGCGGAGACTAATCTTTCGCCGTTGCGCTTTGCGCAGATATCGATCGATGGCGGGCCGTGGACGGACACCACCTCCGACGACGACATTATCGACTCGCGCCAGGAGACTTTTACGGTGAAGGCGGCCAACCTCAGTCCGGGCGAACACGTGATCTCGCTGCGGGTGTATGATATCGGGGGAAACGCCGGGGTGGGAACGGCTGTCGTGCGCATCGGCCGATGAACCCGGCGTGCCAGGCCGCCGCCAGCCCGCCGTTTCATATTTTTTCTGAGCGGCTGAAACCGAGTTCGAACGGCCGAAAACGCAACCTCGGCGCGGCGGCCGAGCGCTGTGCGCCGGGTGACCGGAAACTGCCGGCGCCCGTCCTAAGCCCAAGGACAACTCTGACTTCGCGCTTCGCATCACAGCAAACGAGTCTGGGGTGCGGCGCTTGTAGAATCCATTGAGCCCACACCAGAACGCAGCGCCCAAGACCGCGTCCGAGAGTCAACTGATCGCGCGGGCCCAGCAGGGAGACGAAGACGCGTTTGCGGCGCTTTTCGATTTGCACAAGCGGCGCGTTTATTCGCTCTGCCTGCGCATGACGGGCGATGCGGCGGAAGCTGAGGACCTGAGCCAGGAGGCGTTCCTCCAGCTTTTCCGAAAAATCGGAACGTTTCGCGGCGAGTCGGCGTTTACAACCTGGCTGCACCGGCTCGTGGTGAACGTCGTCCTGATGCACCTGCGCAAGAAAGGGGTGCAGCAGGTGTCGCTGGACGAACCTGAGGATTCTCAGGAAGGGTCGGTCAACCGCGAATACGGAGACGACGACAAAAGGTTGCTCCACTCGATTGACCGCATTACACTGGGGCGCGCCATCGAGCAGTTGCCCCGAGGCTACCGGGCGGTGTTCGTGTTGCACGACGTCGAGGGTTACGAGCACAACGAGATCGCGCAGATCATGAATTGTTCGGTCGGCAACTCAAAATCGCAGTTGCACAAGGCGCGGCTGAAACTGCGGGAGACGCTGCGGGCTTATCAATCGGGCGGCCAGACAACGACGGTCGCCGATCCAGCATCGGGTGAGAAGGGTAAGGGAAGGTGACCAGCCGTATGGACGAAAGGGGATCTGCAGGCGGACCGAGCGAGGGATGCCGGCAATTCGATTTGGAGTTGGAAGCCTATCTGGAGGGAGAAAGCCGCCCCCAGGTCGAGGAACACGCGCGAAGCTGCCCATTTTGTCACTCCGTTCTCGCGGACCTCGAACAGATTCTGGCGATGACCCGCCACCTCACCGGCGAGGATGAACCTCCGGCGCGCCTGTGGACGAACGTCCGGGCGGTTCTGATTCAAGAAGGAATTATCCGCGAGCGGCGGCGGTGGTGGTCGGCGGGATTCTGGCTGCGGCCCGTGCCGGCGGTTTTGGCGGCCGCCCTGGTGGTGCTGGGCCTCGCTCTGTGGAAGCCTTCCGCTTGGTTTTCGTCCCATACCCATCGCCGCGGTATTTCCCCAGCCTCTGCTCCCTGGCTCGCCCCGGGCGCGGAGCTTTCCGTGCCCTCCGAGTATCAAGAGATGGCGAGCGCCGTGGACGAAATGCAGAAGGCTTATGAGGCTCAGTCGGCCTCTCTGGATCCGATGACCAAGGCCTCCTTCGAGAACGGGTTGCGTTCTTTGGACGACGAGATTCGGGAGTGCGCGCACGACGTGCAGCAAGAGCCGGCCGACACGGAGGCGCGCCAATACTTGGTGACGGCTTATCGCGCCAAGGCCGAGGTGCTCGAGTCCGCTTTGGAGTACACGGGCCGGTAGGCCGAGTGGGGGGAAAGGTGGGGTCTGCGGTGCGGCATCGGCAGATGAAAAGCAAACTCGTCGAGCGATGGAGCGCGGCCGCGGGGTGCGTGGCGCTGGCGGCGGCGGTGGTGGCCGCCAGCGAAACCGCCAGGCTCGATAAGACGTATCCGAGCACGTCGTCGCCTCGGATCACGGTTTCCAACCTGGCCGGCAAGGTGACGGTGAAGGGTTGGGACAAGAACCAGGTCCATGCGGTCTGTACGTCGGCTTCTCCGCACGTGGAAGTGGACACCGATGCCATGCCGGCCCACGGCGACGCTCAGACCATCCATTTCGCCACGCACGTGCTCGACCCGCAACCCGGCGCCCAAGACGCGGCGGCCGACTACACGCTGGAGATCCCGGCCGGCTCCAGCCTGGAGGTTCAGAATCCGGAAGGCAGCGTGACGATCGAAGGGTTGCGCGGTGATGTCTGGGTGGAGTCGGTGGGGGCGCCAGTTTCAGTGGCGGACGTTGCCGGCCACCTGGCCGTGCGCTCGGTCGGCGGGGCGATTGAAGTGACGCGGCCTTCGGGGCGCGTCGAGCTCTTCTCGGTCACCGGAGACCTGCGCCTGCTGTCGCCGGCCAGCTCGCAAGTGCGGGCTGAAACGACCTCCGGCCATATTTTTTATCGCGGGGACTTTGCCCCCTCCGGCGACTACGTGCTGAGCTCTTACCGGGGCGATGTGGACGTGCTGTGCCCGTCAACAGCTTCGTTTCAGCTCCGAGCCCGCACCGTGCGCGGCAAGCCTGAGGTTGACCCGGCCCTTCGCCTGAACCGCCCGGAGCACCACATGCCCCAGGGATACGGCAGCGCCATCTTTGGTTTTCGGAATTCCGGCGCCGCCACCGTCGAACTGCGATCCTACAGCGGCAACATTCACGTGCGTGCCGACCGGTAAAAGCGCCGGCTCGGGGCCGCCGTCGCGCTCGCCGGCGGGCAGGCCCGAAGGGCGGGCAGCCGTCTTTTTTTTGCTCCAGCGTCCCCCAGAGTGTAGAATGTCGATCGGCAATGTCTCGCCATCGTCGCCGGCTCCTCTATCTGACGGGTTTCATGGGCAGCGGGAAGTCCACGGTGGGCGCCCTGGTGGCGGGGCGGCTCCACTGGCCCTTCATCGATCTGGACGCCACGATTGAAGCGGGCCAGGGCGTGACCATCCGCGACATTTTTGAGAACGCCGGGGAGGCCTTTTTCCGCGAGCTAGAGCGGGCCGCGCTCGTCGAGATCTCGAAAACCGAGCCGGCGGTGATCGCGCTGGGAGGCGGAACGATGGCGCAGCCCATGAACCTGGACCTGATCCGCGAGGCGGGCGGGGCCACCGTCTGGCTTGACTCGCCGGTCGAGGAACTGCGCCGGCGCTGCGAAGGCATGCACAATCGGCCTCTATTCCGCGACGCGGCGAGCTTCCACCGGCTCTATCAGGAGCGCCTGCCCTACTATCGCCTGGCCGATTACCGCGTCGCGACGGCGGGGCTGAGCCCGGAGGAGGTGGCGGAGCGGGTTTTGGAGTTGAAGATTTTCTAGAGGCCGGGCCGCTCGAACCGGAAGGTTTTAGGCGGCGGGGGGAAGTTCGAGGCGGCGGTGGAGGGCGAAGAGCACCAGTTCCAGGCGGTCGGAGACGCCCACCTTGTCATAAATCGAGCGCAGGTGATTCTTGACCGTCTGCTCGGTAATCGACATCCGTTCGGCGATTTCGCGGTTCCGCCAGCCGAGGATGAGATAGCTGATCACCAGGCGCTCCCGCGCCGTCAGTAGGTCCACCGGCCGCGCGCCGGCTTGGGTCTGATCCAGCAACTTGGCGATTTGGGCCACCTGCTTTTTGGGCAGCCAAATCTCGTTGTCGACGACCTTGCGGGCGCACCGCACAAACAGCGCCGGATCCGTGGACCTCAGGATCACCCCGGAAGCGCTGCACTTCACGGCCGTTACCGCCTCCTCTTCGTTGAAGACCGACGCCGTCAGCATGATCTTGGACGCGGGCGAGGCCCGCCGCAGATCGACCAACAGCGGCGTGGGATTGTCTCCCAGAAGGTCGCGCTGAACGAAAACCACGTCGGGCTTGAGCCGCTCGACGAGGGCGAGCGCCTCGGCTCCCTCCTGGGCTTGGGCCACCACCCGCAGATCGGGCTCAGCGTCAAAAATCTTGCCGAGACCGATGCGGAAAACGGTCTCGCGGTCGGCGATCAGAATGCGGATTGTGGGTCGGGCGCCGTTCCCATTCGCCCCGCCGGCCGCCGCCCGAACGGATTCCGCCGCCGGCCGCGACGCGGAGCGGCGAGCGCCGGAGGAGAGGGCGCGGGCGTGGGGTTTGGCGCTGCTCATCAGTGCCTGCTTGGTGCCCCGGCCTGCGGGATTGCCGCGCCCCCGCGTTCGTTGCTACGCTAGCGGAGGACCGCCGGCATCACGCCAGCCGTGGGGCATCCTCCTGATTATCGGCGGGCCGGGAGCGCATCATGAGATTGGGTGAACTCGCGCAACGCTTGGGCTGCCAACTGGAAGGCCCGCCCGAGATCGAGATCAGCGGCGTGGCGGGACTCGAGGAAGCCCTGCCGAGCGAAGTCTCGTTCTTCTCCAATCGCCGGTATTACCGGCAGGCGCTGGAAACGCGGGCGGCGGCGGTGATCGTGGGCCCGACAGAGCAACTGAGCGGCCGGCCGCTGTTGCGTTCGGCGAACCCCTATCTGTCATTTGCCCAGGCCATCGACCTGTTTCACCCTCCCCGGCGGCCGGCACCGGGCGTTCATCCGACGGCGGTGATTGCGCCGGACGTGAAAATCGGGCGGAACGCCTCGATTGGCGCCTACGTCGTCATCGAGGAAGGCGTCACGCTGGGGGACGACTGCGTGCTCAAGCCCTTCGTCGTCATCTACCGCGGCGCGCGCATCGGCCACCGCTTCTTCGCCCACTCCCACGCCGTCGTGCGCGAGGAGGTCGAGATTGGCGACGACGTGATCTTGCAGAATGGCGCGGTGGTGGGGGCCGACGGCTTCGGATTCGCCCGGCAGGATGACGGCTCGTATTACAAGATCACGGCTGCGGGGTCGGCTATCGTCGAGGACGGGGTCGAAATCCAAGCCCATTCGTGTATCGACCGGGCTACGGTCGGCGTGACCCGGCTCCGGCGTGGCGTCAAGGTGGACAACCTGGTGCAGGTGGGGCACAGTTGCGACATCGGCCAAAATACGTTGATTTGCGGGCAAGCCGGGCTGGCCGGAAGCTGCAAAGTGGGGCGGCAGGTGGTGCTGGCCGGCCAAGTGGGCCTGGCGGGCCATCTCACGATCGGCGACCATGTGATCGCGACGGCCCAGACGGGCATTCCCTCCGACGTTGAATCTCACCGGATCGTCTCTGGGTCGCCGGCGATGGATCACGCTCGCTGGCTCAAATGCGTGGCCGGGTATGCCCGGCTGCCGGAACTTTACGCCGCGTTTCGGAAGATGCGAGCAGGTCAAGCCAACAAGATGCCAGACGGGCCGGGATCGCCCGGCGAAGCCTAAGCGCGGGTGCCCGCCGGCGGCTTCTGGCGCCCGGCCGCCCCTACACCTCGCCGAGGGGCTGTTCATCGTCCGCCAAAGCCGACCGAATGGCGCGGCGAACCTCCGCCATGACGGCCGTGCGCTCCTCAGGGGCGCGACCCTGGGTCACGACAGGATCATGAAAAGTAATGTGAAGGGTGCCGGGACGCACGGCCAGACTGCCCTTGGGCATGATGCGGCGCGCCCCGGAAATGGAGACGGGGATGATAGGAGCGCCCGCGTCCATGGCCATCACGAACACGCCCTTTTTGAAGGGCTGGAGGCGGCCATCGAGACTGCGCGTGCCCTCCGGATAGGCAAGGAAGGAGTGTCCCGCCCGGAGCGCCGCCGCCGCCGCTTGCACCGCCCGGATCGCCCGGTCGCGGTGATTCCGGTCCACGGGGATGAATCCATAGAGCTTCATCGCTTGCCCTAAGACGGGAATACGAAAGAACTCCTTCTTGGCAAGCACCCGCACCGGGGGCAGAGTAACGAACACGGCCGGCGGGTCGCAGTTGCTCTGATGATTGGGCATGAACACGACGGCGCGGCCGCTGGGGATCTTTTCCCGCCCGCGCACCTCCAGCTTGATTCCTGAAACCCACAAAACCATGTGCGCGCCGAAACGCCCGGCTCGATACAGGGCTCGAGTGTTGCCGGTCGGCAGCGCATAGAGGAGGAACGGGATACCCAGAATGATGATGAGGAGCAGCGCAATCAGGATGGCGAGCAAGGTGCGCAACATAACGTGATCGTCAAGGATCCCGGGGGGAGGTTTCGAGGCGGTTTCAAGGTCGCCGCCTCCTCTCCGCCTGGGCGCAGTTGGCCTCGCCAGCGCGGAGCCGGTCGCCTCTGCGGCGCCTCGGTTCTCTTAGCCAGGGTTGAGTCCGTGGTTCAGTGTTCATCGCTCTGGGTCGTTCCGCGCAACCAGTGGTCTCGCAGCCGAATTTGCGCCGGAGTGGCCGCCGGGTTCTCCTCAACGCGATAGACTCTCTCGAGCTTCGAGCCCAGCCGGATGACCGCGGAGAAGCTTTCGGAGCGGCGACGCGCCTCGATGGCTACGTCTTGGCCGGGTTGCAGCCCCACGATGTCTTGCGGGACGGTCATCAACCGCTGTCCGTTGATTTTCAACAGGATGTCGCCCGGCGACAACCCGGCTTGCGCCGCGGGACTTCCCGGCTCCACTGCGCTCACCACGATGCGATTATCGAAACCGCGCGCGGCGGCGAAACCCCAGTCGGCCAGGGGCTTCGTCGTCGTTTCCAACCTCAGGCCGGCGTAACCCAAGTAAGTCGAATAGTCGAGGGCACGCGTGCCGGTAACGTAATCACGAAAGAAATCGTCCGCGGACATCTCCGGGCCCGCCAACTGGCCGATCAGGGCGGACAGGTCATCGTCGGTAAAGAAGCGGCCACGCTGGGCAAACCGTTCGTTGAGTTCTCGCATAAGATCATCGAGACTGTGGCGATCGCCACTGGCGTGCCGGATAGCCAGGTCAAGCAGAAATCCCACGAGCTCCCCTTTGTTATAGTAAGAGATGCTGCGCTCGGGTCGAAAGTAGTCGGGGTACCTCTCAAGCCATGCTTCCATCCCGGCGCGCTCGACCGTCTCGAAGTGACGCGCTGGCCGCTCTTCCAGAGTCTGAATAGCTGAGGCGAGGTGACGATAAAACGTCTGTCGCCCGATAATTCCCGAGCGGATTAGCGTCAGTTCCTCGTAGGTGTTCGTTACGCCCTCCGAGAACCACAGGTCACGCGTATCGTTACCGCGCACGTAATCGATCGGCTCGAGCCCGGCGGGCCGGATGCGCTTAACGTTCCAAAGGTGGAAAAACTCGTGCGCGACCAGAGCCTCAAAGTCTTGCCAATTGGAGCGCAGTCGTGCCGCTGAGAAGCTGATCACACAGCCGTTGACATGTTCCATGCCACCGCCGCCCTCATCAAAAAAGTGAAAAATAAACGTGTACCGGGAAAACGGGACGTCATGCATCAGTCCTGTCTCGGTGGTGGTGATCAGTTCGAGTGACTTCAGCAGGCGCTTCGCGTCGTAGACTGCCGGATCGGCTTCGACCACCGCCCGATAGATCGCTCCGCCTTGTCGGTAGGTATATTCCTGAAAGCCGCCGGCTTCCAAAGGACTGTCCGCCAGGGCATCGTAGTTGGGCGCCGAATATTCACCCGGCAAGCCGGTCGAATTCAGAAGTGTCGCAGCGCGCCAACCCGCGGGCAACCTTACCTGTACAAGCTCGGGTCGCGAGCGTTCGGCGGGAACGTAAAACAAAATCTGGGCGAAGTTGATAAAGGCGTGCTTCTCATTCAGGATCGACGAGAAGGGACTTTCTTCATCCGCGTAGACTTGGTAGCGGACCTCAAGTGTGTCACAGGGCCCGTCCGGTATCTGCCAGGTCTCAAGATCGACTGGCTTCAGTTGAGCCATCTTACCGTCACAAGTGGCATTGAGCTCCTGAACGTCGCGCACAAAGTCGCGAATTTGATACAACGCGTTCCACGCCGGAAACTGAATCTGAGTTGGCGGTGTCGTCGATGAAATTCTCATGGTGACGCCGATCAGATGCGTTGCCGTTCGAGTGAAGTCGATCCGATACAGAACGGAGGCACCCGTTTTCAATGTTGGGCAGCTTCGAAGCGGACCCACGCAATGTACGAGGGTGAGGAGCCCACCGAGAACATATCGGAAAGCAGGGTGGAACGCGGGGCACACACTGAGCCTGACGTTTCTCGTTAGAGCCGCAAACATAACTTGCCGTCGGCAACCCAGGGCTGGTCCGCCGCCGCCCGCTCACCGAGCGCTTGGGTAATAGACGCCGCGTTTCAAAAGTACGACCGGACCGACCAGCGTCAGTTCTCCGCTCCTCCTCCAGCTCACTTCCAACCGTCCGGCGGACGTGTGCACCTTCACCTCCCGGCCGGTCAGTCCGTTCAATACCGCGGCTACCACGGCCGCACAACTTCCCGTTCCTGATGACCTCGTCTCGCCGACGCCCCTCTCCCAGAACCGCACGGCAATGTCCTGACGGGAAAGGACCTTGACGAACTCCACGTTCGTTCGGTTCGGAAACAAGGGATGAGTTTCGATCTCACGACCGATGATTCGCCATTGGATCGTTCGAAAATCGGTCACGAACAAACTGCAATGCGGATTGCCAATCGAGGTGATCGTCACATCAAATTCACCCTGCTCGGTCCGGAGTGGAAAGCCCACAACCGGGATGTCAACATCACGGCTGGCGAAAGGAATCTTTGGGGGGTCAAAAACGGGCTCACCCAGATTGACGCGAAATCGCCACCGCTTCTTCCCAGCTGTCAGGGTGGTAATTGTTTTGACACCCGAGACGGTCTCAATGCTGAGCTTTTGCGTCCGGTTTCTCTTGATTTGGAAGATGAACGCTGCCGCGCACCGTATGCCGTTTCCGGACATTTCCGGCTGGCTGCCATCGGCGTTGAAAAACCACACTTGGGCGTCGTGACGCCGATCGCGAGGTGGCCACACGACGATAAGGCCATCGGCGCCGAGCCCCCGGCGCGGATTGCACATGAGGCGCGTCAAGCTCGAGAGGTGGTCGTTCGCGCCCCTCGTGAACGGACCCTCCCTCCCCTTTAGGTCTGTCCATCCCAAGCCCTTGAGAAGGTCGCTCCCGTTCACTACAATCCATGTATTACTGAGCCCATGGAACTTCGCAAACGGAATTTTAGTTCGAGCTCGAAGCGGCATAGTGGATTCTCATGGGATGGAGCCGGTCCCCCTGACAGGAGGCTGCGACAGTCAGCGACCTCATCATGCGCAAAGCTACTAATCTTACGATGTTACGGTGACCAGGACAAACTGGGATACTTCAACGGTCGACCTGCGAGGGTGAGCTGGCCCGATCGATCCACCATTTCGACGATATCGAGCCGCAGCCCGCCCGGTATCCTCAAACTCACTCGCTTCCGATCTCCCGCCGGTAAATCTGCACGGCCTCTTCCCCAGCAAAATGAAAATCGGCGACACGCACAAAATCGTTAAAAGCTCTCGGATAGGCGCGCATCAGTTCATCGACCGGATCTCCTTCTCCGCGGATAACCCACCCAACCCAAGGACTGGCATTGACCTGGAGCCGGTTCCAGTACTGGCGATTCATTTCCGTCAGAGTTCTCCGATAGTCGATGCCTACCTGAGGCATGACACACGGGTACTTCCCCGCAGCCATCAAAATGACCTGACCATCGAAGTGAGCACGTAGGTATTGGATGATCGACTGCTCATCCTTCGATCGGCAGGGCGTATTGAGAATGGCCTCCTTGGCAACCACCAGTTCGCTCGCGCCTCTTCGTGCCATGGAAATATCTTGGAACAGAACGATGGCGACCAGCACCGGGAGCATTGCCCATCGTGCCCAAAACGGAAGTTCGGCGCTGAGCAAAAAGGTAGGCCAAAGGCTCATGGCGGGCAGCATTTCGAGACCATAGCGCAGGTTGTAATACGTGTGAGGAAACAAGGTTGGCACGTAAATCGGAACGCCGGCATGAGCCATTGATTCAACATAGAACGCCAAGGGGACCAGGAACAGGAGCGCCGCCGATCGCCGTCCACGACGGCGGCGATCGGCAATCCAGGCAACGACTCCTAGCACGGCCAGCTCCAGCGGCCACACGCCGATCACTAGCTTCAAATCTTCAATATAGTAGCGTGTCGACAGCAGTAGGCTGCCGTCCGTAGGATATCGAAAGCCGGTGGTGGCCAGTTGGTGAGCGTAGATGGCTCGAGCTGAGTACGGGCCCTTATAAAACTCGAGCGGATTGCCGAATCGCCAGGCGTTGTGAGCGACCCACAGCAGAGGCCCCGCCGCGGAAATCACAGAGAAGACGACCGCCCGGCGAAAACGAACCGTCCACGTTCCCCGGCTAACCCACAGCACGAATAGCGCCGCAAAGGGTAACAAGAACCACCCGTCGTAACGCGTCCAACTCCCCAAGAATGCCGCTACCGACGCCAAAACCAAGGGCCCCCAACGTTGCAACTGTTGAAAGCAAAACAATTCATAAACCATCAGGACGGCCCACATGATAGCCAGCGGTTCCGTGAGCGGCGTGGAGGCAGCGTAGAGCATATTGGGCGCCAGCACGAACCCGGTGAGGGCCAACCATCCCGCCGCCCGGGTACCGTTCATTTTTGTCGCGAGTCGGAAAAGGAACCATCCGGAAACAGCGAAGGCGGCTTCGGACACCAGGCTTCCACCTAGCCCCGTGCGCCACAGATGGTCGTTCATGGCGAGTGGTCCTACCAAGACGTGAAACAGTGGGAGCCACACGCTGCCAATCTCAGCGTAGCCGGGAGCAAGGGAGTCCGTCAACCGCCGCGCGCCTTCCATGTGGGCAATCGCGTCGCCGTAAATGTTAGTGAGGCCCCGGCTGTAAAAGAAATGCAGGCCCCCCAAAGCCGCACCTATGATTACGGCTCCAGCAACTGCGTCGTGGGCACGATCCCGGCATGCGTTCCGCGAAGAATAGGCGAAAGTCGCCGAGCCTGATTGTTTGCAGGCAGGCTCAGACATCGAAATGTGTCATTTCCTTGAATTCATTGAAGCGCGCATCGATGTCGCTCCATGCCAGGCTTAACAGACCTTCCAGGCCGAACCGTTCCACGGCGAAGCTGGCCATCACGGAGCCATAGACCAGCGCCCGACGCAGGTTCGGGGGGCTCAAGTCGTTCATGCGCGCCAGATGACCCATAAATCCACCGGCAAATGTATCGCCCGCGCCCGTCGGATCGAGCACCTCCTCCAGAGGGTAGCCCGGCGCAAAAAAAATACTGTCGTTTTGGAACAAGCACGAGCCATACTCGCCACGCTTCACCACGACCGTCCTGGGACCAAGAGCCCGGAGCGCTGCGGCCGCTCGCTTGAGGTGTCTAAAACCCGTCAGCAACTGCGCCTCCGTTTCGTTAAGTATCACCATGTCCACCGCGGCAAGCGTCTCTTTGAGATCGTCCAGGGCGCCGTTAATCCAGTAATTCATCGTGTCACACGCCACCAGCTTCGCGCGCGGTAGCTGGCGGCGGACGTGAAGTTGCAGTCTGGGATGAATATTGCCCAGGAAAACATACTCGCTCGTAAGATAAGCAGACGGAATCTTGGGTTGAAAGTGCTCGAAGACGTTAAGTTGTGTTTCGAGGGTCCGAGCTTCATTCATATCGCCGCTGTACTCGCCGCGCCAGCGGAAAGTCCTGCCCGCAGCACGTTCCAGGCCCTGAGTGTCGATGGGACGGTTTTTGAAGACTCGCATCTGGTCGTCGCCGAAGTCTTCACCCACTACGGCCAGCACGTTAACCGGCGCAAAGTAGCTGGCGGCCACCGAAAAGTAGCTGGCCGAGCCTCCTAAAACCTCATCCGCCTGGCCGTACGGAGTCTTAAGGCTGTCAAAAGCCACCGACCCGACCACGAGCAAGGACATCAATGTTCTCTTTCCGCACCTTTGATTTTGAAAGGTCGCCGCGCCTCTTCGGCCATAACACAACCCTCGGCGAACGACCAGCAATCTCTGCTAGAGATAGCTTCCCACGATCAGGCGGAGTCTCTTCTTCGTCGCCGCGGGAATCTTTCGAGGATCGGTCAGGATGGCGTGAGCCAACGCCGACCTACACTTGCAATGGCGCTCGGCCGGAATCGTCCGTACAGCCGCCCGCAGAATCTTCTGGGCATTCTCGACGTTTTTATTCAGACACTCAATCACCTGCTCGACGGTGACGGCGTCGTGGCTCGGGTGCCAGCAGTCGTAGTCGGTCACCATAGCGAGCGTCGCGTAACACATCTCCGCCTCGCGGGCTAATTTGGCTTCCTGCAGGTTGGTCATGCCGATCAGGTCCATGCCCCAGGCACGGTACGTCTGTGATTCGGCCTTGGTCGAGAAGGCCGGACCTTCCATGCAAACGTACGTTCCGCCCCGATGGTAATTGCAACCAGTCACGGCGCAAGCGTTCGCCAATGCGTCCTGCAGCACCGGACACACCGGGTCAGAAAAACTGATGTGGGCCACGAGGCCGCGCCCGAAGAACGTTGAGTCTCGGCCCTGGGTGCGATCAAAGAACTGGTCCGGCAGCACCATGTCCAGCGGCCGGTAGTCTTCGCGCAGCGAGCCGACGGCGCTGACGGCAACAATGCGCTCAACGCCCAGCTTTTTCATGCCATAGATGTTGGCCCGGAAGTTCAGCTCCGATGGCAGCAGAACGTGACCACGTCCGTGCCGCGCTAAAAACGCCACCTGGCGGCCTTCAAGTTGCCCGAGCACGAACAGATCCGAGGGCTTCCCGAAAGGGGTCGTCACCCTGACCTCACGCCGGCGGTCGAGGTCTGCCATCTGGTAAAGACCACTTCCACCGATGATGCCAATCTCCGCTTGGCGCATGGTTTGTGTCCGTTGTTCTCCTTCAGCTATGATTCATCCCAGACAACCCGCTTACCAGAGCCGGGATAATCTTACCGTCTTTTTGTTCCAGCTTCGTCCAGGCAATAGTTGGGTCATGGGGGAACACGACGATGGCACCTTCTTGCGCGAGCCGAGGCAGCAAACGCTTTTTGTTGGCAAGCGTTTCCAAGGGATAAAGATCGAAACTCATGATCCAAGGATAAGCTAAGTGAGCCTGGGTGGGCACAAGGTCGGAAATAAACAGCGCCCGCTGGCCTTCCGATTCAACCCATACGGCCTGCAGGTGCTGAGTATGCCCCGGGAACACCTCTACGCGGACACCGGGCACGATCTCGGCGCATCCTTCTAATAACTCCGTTTGGGCCTCAGCCGGGGCAAAAAATTCCTCAATATAACTGGCGCGATCACGCTCCGTTGGCCGCAGCGCATGTTCCCATTCGCCCCGCTGGACATAATAGCGCGCCCGCGGGAACGTTGCTAGGGTGCGCCCGCCATCGCGCCGCGTGTTCCAGCCACAGTGATCGAAATGTAGGTGGGTGTTAATCACGACGTCGATATCGCCTGGCTCCAGCCCGCACCGCTTCAGTTCCCCGACTAGCGTGGTGGGGTGTTGAACCGCATATATATCCGCGAACTTGGCGTCGAATTTGTCGCCGATGCCGGTTTCGATGATGACGTTGTGCGTGCCCGTCTGAATCAATAAACAAGTGAGGCTCAACCGAACCCGATTGCGAGCGTCCGCGATCATCTTCTGCTCCCACAGTACTTTCGGCACCACGCCGAACATCTGTCCCCCATCCAGGGCGAACGTACCGTCGAGAAGCGCCTGAATATTGAACCTTCCAAGTTTCATGCCATCTCTACCTTAAACGCTGCTCAAAGCCGTTGGCGACCACTGATTGCTAACCCCGCCGCCAGTTAGAAAGCGGCGAAACCATATGACACAACCGGCATGTCTGGTCAACTCGTTCGAGCCTGATCCATCCCATATCAGCTAAGCCAGCCCAAATTCACCTCCGAAGGTAATGATCTGTCTGGTGAATCCAATCTTCGCGCGGAGGATTGAAGACGTCGAAGCCGAGCGTATCCTCAATCGCCTCGGCCGAGTGGGGCAAGTCGGGTGGAATGCAAAGAACTTCGCCCGCCCGCACTACGATTTCCTTTCCGTCAATCAAGAACCTGAGCGCGCCTTCAAGTATAATGCTGATCTGCTCGTTGGGATGGCTGTGGACCGGCACGATGCAGCCGTTCTTCAGAAACAAGCGGGCGACCATGATGTTCTCGCCCACCACGAACTGGCGGTCCAACAGCGGATTCAGCTTCTCTAGTGCAACGTCCTTCCATCGAAAATGCTTTAACATGCGCTCTCCCCCCGCGGGGTTAAAGGCACGAAGCCTGGAAACCCCTTCCGGACCCGGCCGAACTAGCGCAGCCGCCAGGGCAGCGACCGGCTCTACCATCCTGCCTCCCCGCGCGCGGCATTGAGCGGTGACAGCCTCGGCCAAATCTGTTACCCGTTCGGCCGGAGAGGCTCTCCGATCATTTCATTGCCAAACAGTTATGAGGCCGGCGCTCGCGGAGGAGCTCAAGTCGGTTCTCGAGGATCAGGTCCGGGCCGAAGTTTCTGATCCTCAAATGCTGGACGGCTGCACGTTCAAGCGCCCGGCGCGGTACCAGACCTACGACTTCACTATCCACAATATTAACGCCGTAGGCGGCTGCTTCTCGCGCCACCACCTCGAAAACCGCGGCCAGCGACGTCGTCTCAAAATCAGTCAGGTTCATAGACACCTGAACGAGATTTCTGGTTCGGAGCTGCACGCCCATCGCCTTGACGCACGGCAGGCCGCCGCTCGAGGCCCTCACCCGCTTGGCCACCGACTTGGCGATGGCAAGCTCGGTCGTTCCGAGATTGATGTTGTACGCGACGAGAAATTTCCGGGCGCCCACAATCGTGGTACCCGCGGTGGCATGCAGGCTAGCCTCGCCAAAGTCCGGACGGCGATGAGGTTGGGTGGTAACCTCCTCGCGCAGACTTTCAAATTGGCCGCGCCGAATGTCTTCCAGGTCACGACGCTCCGGCCGTCGCGCCGCAGCTCCGTATAAGTACGTTGGAATACGAAAGCGTGTCCATACTTCTTCCGCGACCCACGTCGCGATATGCACGCAATCTTCGAGCGTTACTCCCTGAATGGGAATAAAGGGCACGACGTCGGTGGCACCAATACGAGGATGGACACCCTCATGTATATTCAGATCGATGAGTTGCGCGGCTTTGCCGATGCCCCGCAGCGCCGCCTCCCCGATCGATTGGCGCGTCCCAGCCAGCGTCAGGACTGACCGGTTGTGATCTCTATCCATGCCAGCATCAAGTAGATAGATATCAGGACCGGCCAGACACGACCGAATGATCGCCTCTACCTTTCGAACGTTCCGACCTTCGCTGAAATTTGGCACGCACTCGACGATGCTGTCCATAGGATCAATCTATCACGGGCCACTATGAATTTCCTGCCGGAACGGGCGACGTACCTCGAACGTGAGGTTCCAAATGGGGTTCTTGGGGAATTAAGTTGGCGGGTGGAACTGCCTGCGATTCCTTGTCCGTTAGGCTGTCGCCTCCAAGCCACCCGCCCCGTTGTCCGTCATCCTCCCATAAAAAATCAATAGATGTCAAGTAAGTAAATTAATTTCGATTAAAATTGCCTCATGTAGTGGTCATCGCGAACGACCCACAACCAGTCGTTGGTAACGTGTACTCTACAGTAAACCGACCGGCCCGGCGATCCCCGGCCGACGGAGATGGGAGCGGTGCCGCAAATTTGAACAAAAGGCGCCGGCATGATTATGCGTAGAGACTCACGAGCGACGGCGAGGTGAGAAGGTTCAACCTGCCTACAACGCCCCCCTTTGTCCTCTGCGGCGTCCTCGTGCACCCGCCTGCCAAGCACACGCTCGAATATTCTCGCCAATCCGACGCCGCTATCCTCGCAACCTTTGGCCTGCCCAAAGACGGCTGCTACTTACAAGCACCCGATCGCCAGTTTCGAGCGCATCTTCTACTCCACTGCGGTTGTCCCCTTGGGTGAGACAAACAATTAAGACACTGCCTGCCGTTCGCTGGAATCTGATTGTACTGCGAACGGGTTTTGTTGCAAGCTGAGCCCCGGCTGGTGAAGCGGAGGCAGGCCCTGC
>CADDZC010000031.1 GCA_902812365.1 Acidobacteriota bacterium
ACAAGCTTGGCAGAATACCGGCAGGGTACGGAACCGATTCCGTAAGGTCGGGGCGTGGCGCAGCCTGGTAGCGCGCTTGCCTTGGGCGCAAGAGGTCCCCGGTTCAAATCCGGGCGCCCCGACCAATCTTTTCAATGACTTAACTGCCCCTAACCTTGCGGGGTTCCCTTACCACGAGAAGAAAGGGCGGCTAGGAGGCCTTTTTCTGGAGACTTGAGGTCAATAGAAATCTTGCAGATTTCCATTGCCAGATAGTGGCGTGGGCAGAAACGGGACCAGGTGTCATCCTCTGCGTGAGGGAGCTGGATCCAGTCCATGCGGCGAGGGGCTGAAAAGCTGGCCGGGGGGTTGGAGTCCACAGGATTGCCCACGGATCGCTCGTCATTTTCTTCGCAAGCAGAAGGCGCACCGCCCAGGATGAGTCCGTGCAAGAGGATCGACCGTCTCCGTCCTTGTACCGGGCGGCTACAACGATTTTTGCAGCCGAAACCAAAGCCTGATCCTGCCACTCTTCGTGGTACTGGCACCTTAGATCGCGATTCGAAGTCCAGTGCAGTCTACCCGCCCGATGGGCGCGGCATGAGGTGGCGCAGCGCTGCTGGGCAGCTACCAGCCAGTCGGCGCCCCCGATCGCCGCTTAGCCTGGAGCTCCAGGCGATGGAGATGCCCAGGGTGGGCGGGGGCGACGGCTAATTCATCTTGACGCGTTGGACGCCCTTGGCTGTCCGGAGGCTGAATGCTGAAGCGGGCAGGGCGCGGTTCACCTTAATGTCCTGATAGCGGGCCACGAGATAATCGCCGCTCGGTTCGAAGAACTTCTGCTGGATCGGCAACCATGAGTCTTCGCTGATCCAGACCTGCACCTTGGTCAGTTGCGCGGCGACGCTGGGATCGCGCGGCACGAGTTCCAGCACGGCGGCCGTCTCGCCGTCCAACTCCTCTTCCCCGGTGAACTTCACTTCGTAGGCTCTCTTCAGGTCAGACACTTCAGAACCGAACCCCAGCAGCAGGAACTGCTGGACGAGGCCGCTCTGGCGTTCGAGGTTATACACTTGGACGCGATTGATCTTCGGCAGATACACCTCTGCCTTGCTGCCCTTCAACAGAATGATCTTCGGGTCGGGAGTATCGAAGCGGATCAGAATCTCCGGCTTCTTCGGATTGCGAAGCAGGAATTCGCCGCTCTCCGTGGACTTGTCATTCACCAGGATCGTCACCGTGGTGTAATCCAGATGCGCCGTCACCGTCTTCAAATGCTTGGCGGCATCGTTCATGCGAGAAAGAATTTCGGCGAAGTCAGTCTGGCGGTGATGGCGATGGATGAGGGGGGCAGAGAAGGCGGCCGAGGTGGCCAAGATCGCGACAGCGATCCCAAGCCCCAATCGCGTTCGAAAAACAGAAGTCACGGTATCTTCGCTTTCCTGGCCATTGGACGCGCGGGCCGAGGCGCGGGTTTCACTGCAAGATGACGACTTCGTAGCCGAGCAGGACGTTGTTTTTGTCGCGGATCGGCCCGACCGACTCGATTGTAAAGGGCTTGGAAAGCCGGCGACGCAGAATCTCCCGCACCGCCTCTTCGGGTGGAAGGGGAGCCATCGACTCCACCAGTCGGGCGTCGATCAGATAACGCCAACCTTCCTTGGCGTGCCCGACGTCGACGATACCCTGGCGATGTCGGAGGTCGGTGAGCTCGAGCTGAGGACGGTCATGAAACCAGGAGCGTGGGGTGAGAAAGATGAAGGCCAGAATAATCGCGCAGATAATATCATATTGCCAACTACCGCGCTCGTACGGCCAGAAGATAGCCCGATGGAAGAACAGCTTGAGCCTTTCCCCCACCCCGGCCATCGCTCCCACCGGGCGCTCGGCCAGGGCCGGGGAGACACTGGTCGCCCGAAACTGCGGAACCTCGCCCATAAGATGCGTTGCCAGATTAAGACGTACGGTGCCGAAAATCAACTGCCCACAATCCGGCCGTCGCGCATTCGAACGATGCGGTCGGCGACCGCAGCCGCCTCGGGGTTGTGGGTGATCATCAGGATGGTTTGGCGAAAGGTGCGATTCAAGGTCCGGAGCATGTTCAGGACGATTTGCGAGTTCTCGCTGTCGAGATTGCCAGTCGGTTCGTCCGCCAACAGAATCTTAGGCTCGCAAATGATGGCGCGCGCGATCGCCACCCGCTGCTGCTCGCCGCCCGATAGCGCGTACGGCTTGCGATTGAGCTTATCGGCAATGCCCAGCATCTCGGTCACCATGGCGAAGCGATGCGGATTGAATCCGTTCCCCTGGATGTGCTGAGCGATGCGGATATTATCGCGCGCCGTGAGCGTCGGCAGTAGGTTGTAACGCTGAAAGACAAAGCCGATCTTGTGGCGGCGAAAGCGCGTCCGTTCGGCATCGCTCATGGCCATGAAATCATTCCCATCCACCAGCACCCGGCCGCTCGTGGGAGGCGTCAATCCGCCCAAGATGTGGAGCAAGGTTGACTTCCCGCAGCCAGAAGGACCGACGACCGCGACAAACTCGCCTTCCTGCACCACCAGATCGACCCCACGCAAGGCGTGCACCTCAACCTTGCCAACGCGGTAGACCTTCTTCAAGTCTTGGGTCGCGATCAGCGGTTCCACGCTCGTCCGCAATCCTCTGTCAGTTGACGTCCGGCCTTGGTTTGGAGCGCCGGGCGATCGCCCCGGAACGGCCGCCGGCGCCCGCTTATTCGTAGGCTAGCGCATCCACAGGATCCAGTCGCGCGGCCCGAAACGCCGGGTAGAAAGCCCCGAGCAAGGCACCGGCCAGCGCCAGCGCGGCAGCCCGCAGTCCCCACAACGGGGTCAAGTCTACCGAGATCGTCGGAAACGAACTTTGGATGACTCGTGCCGCCACGATCGTGCCGACGATCCCTGCTACGATCCCGACCAAGCACAGCAAGGCGGCCTCCCGGAGGATGACCTGGATAATATAAGCCTTCGAAGCGCCGAGCGACTTCAAGATGCCGATCTCGCGCGTGCGCTCGGTGATGGTCGTGTACATCGAGAGAAAGATCACCAAGAAGCCGATACAGACGGCCACTGCAATGAGCGCGGTGATGAACGCCGTCAAGGCCGGCAGATCGTTCGAGGTCACGAGGGTCATGAATTGCTTGATGGAAAGCACCGTGTAGTTCGGGAGCAGTTGGCGCACGCTGGCGATCACACTGTCGGTGTACGCGGGGTCGACACACTTGACGTAAAAGATTGAGGCTTTGTCGTGCGCTCCGGCCATGTCCTGCGCCGTCGCCAGCGGAATGAACAGCCGCGAGCCCTTGCCGTGTTCGACAATCCCGACCACTTGGAAATCCTGGTAGACATTCAGCGTCTGACCCAAACGGATATGGTTATCACGAGCGTAAATATCATCCACTAGAATGTCGTTCGGCCCGCGAAAAGGGCCACCTTGGAGATAGACGAACCCACCGGTCACGCGGTTCCAACTGGGCATATCGATGCCGTAAACGATAATAGGCACACCGCCGGTCGAATACGACTGAAACAACACCGGCGTCACCGCTAGCACGTGGGGCAACTCCGCCAAGCGGTCGGCGATCTTAACCGGCATGGGAGCGGAACTGAGGCCGAAGAAGAAAGAGGCGTTAGGTGGCTGGATCATCACATCCGCACCCACCCCTTCCACCCGCTTGGCATACTCGTTAAGCAGGCCGTGAGTCATGCCGACGACGAGCATCACCATACCCACTTCGATCGCCACCGCCAGGATGCTCACCAGAGTCCGGATGGGACGGTGCAACACGTTCTCGACGATCATCTTATTGATCAAATAAGCCTTCCAGCGACAAACGCTAACCGCCGCCTTCCTTCGCGGGCGACGAAATGTCAATCAACTGCTCCCCGGGCGGCTTGACGAGTTGAAAGCGGTCCGCGGCAATGGGTTGGTTAAATGTCGCTTTTTCAATGACGATCCCCAGACTGTAGTCCTCTTGGGGACGGCTGACTTCAATGTGGGCGGGGTAATGGACGCCTTGGAAGTCCCGATCATCGGAATATTTTACATCCTCGACCACTGCGCCTCGGGGTCCATATAGTTCCACGCGTTCAATCTCCAGCGTCGTGGCATTAAACCATACTGTGCGCTTGAGGCCCAATCGGTTTCCTTGTTCGGATCGAAGAATGCCCACGACGTCATAATAACGCCCTCCTTCTGGCCGCTGCTCCATGTAGTAATAGTCGCGAGCTGGATCCACGGCGTCCAAGAGGAGCGCTTCGAGAAGGTGCTGGGGACGGAAATTCTCAAACGCATTGCGCGCAGGCCGCTCCACGTCCGCCGTGCCCACAATGAATTTCTGCCTCGGAGGAATCGAGAGCTTGAAACTCTGGCCGTCAGAGACCATGTCAAAGAGGGTAGTGCGCACCACAGGAGCCTGGCCGATCATGCGCAACTTGTCGGGCGCGTCGAGCAGGATAAATGCCTTGACGTCGTGGTACTCCTTGATGACCCCGGAATAGGCAGATCCGACGACGGGCTCAAGCCGGACGGTTGCGGTCAAAGTGCGCACTGCTTTGCTTTGGGCGTTAATCCGGGCAATCAGATCACCGGCCGACACCGCGACGGGCGGCGGTACGGCAGCCGGCAGGGCCCGCCTCGTCCGCCGGACGGCGCAGCCGCCGACCAGCGGCAGCAGTCCTGCGAGCACGAGAGTGAGAACCGGCCTTAATGCTTGCTGCTGATGGGGTTCGGATTGTACTCCCGTGATCCACTCTAACATTCGGCCGATGGAGGTGTCAAACGGCACAGTCATTCACCGCTAACTCTTTGAAATGAAACACCTTGATCTCGATCGCGCTGCCTCCGATGATACCCTCGGCCTCGAAACGGTTCAAAGCGCGGAACTCCCTCGTGCTGAGCGCCGCCCCGAACGGGTCGCCAAACAGAAAGATGCTAATATTCGGTGGCCTTTTCCACGTTGGGCGTGGGAACCTGCAGGCTGCCGACCAAGTCATCCACGTGTAGACGCTTCCTGCGGCAGTAAGTACGGATGCCTTCCACAATCTTGATCGAAGTGTCCGGAGCATAAAAATTGGCCGTTCCCACCTGCACCGCCCGCGCCCCGGCGATCAGAAATTCCAGAGCGTCTTCCGTCGTAGCGATTCCTCCGAGTCCGATGATAGGAATCCTGACGGCGCGCGCCGTCTGGTAGACCATCCGCAAGGCTATGGGTTTAATGGCCGGGCCGGATAGCCCGGCCGTGACGTTCGAGATGCGCGGTGTCCGTGTCTCCACGTCGATCGCCATGCCGACGAAGGTGTTCACCAAGGAGAGCGCATCAGCGCCGGCATTCTCGGCGGCTCGAGCCAAAACGGTGATGTCGGTCACATTCGGAGACAACTTGACCCACAGCGGCAATCGCGCTGCCCGCTTGCTGGCCGCCACAACTTCCTCCGTCAGCTTCGGATCATTACCGTAGACCATCCCTCCACAGCGCGTATTGGGGCACGAGATGTTCAACTCATAGGCGTCTATGCCGTCCCCGTCATTCAGTATCTCAATGCAGCGGACGTAGTCCTCTGTGGTATAACCGAACACGTTAACCACTGTGCGAGCCCTCAGCGTCCTCAGGAACGGCAGCTTTTCTTCCAAAAACCTTTTCGCCCCCACGTTCTGCAGCCCGATGGCGTTGAGCATGCCGGAATCCGTCTCGTAAATGCGGGGCGGCGGATTCCCGGGCATAGGAGCCGCCGAGATGCCCTTCACGCAAATGCCGCCCAGCCGGTTCAGGTCGATTAGATGGGCGAATTCTTGTCCGTAGCCAAACGTGCCGCTGGCGGTGAGAACGGGGTTTTGGAAGCGGACGCCGGCGATCTCGACCTCAATAGACGGCTCGAAGTCGCCGGCGGGTTGCGAGTTGTCTCTCGCCGCTGGCTCGTCACTGACGACCTTAGCTTTCTGGTCCCTAACCGTTGGCATTTCGCTTCACGTGATAGGAAGTGTCCCTCTTTCCCAAACCACCTTGTCCGCCCAAAACACAGGCCCTTCCGTGCAGACCCTCTGGTACGCACCGTGGCCTTCGCCTTCCACCCGAATGCAGCATCCTAAGCATACCCCCAACCCGCACCCCATGCGGTTTTCCATCGAAACGAGCAGGCGATGCCCATATCGGCCCGCGAGCTCCGCGGTGGCCTGCAACATGGCCCACGGGCCGCACGCCAGCAGCAAAAATCGCCGGTCAGGATAGCGGGCCAGATGGTCCTCGAGCGGTCCGGTGACGTAGCCCCGGCAACCGCACGAACCGTCTTCTGTAACCACCACGATCTGCCGAAGATACGGTCTGAAGTCGACCGCACCCACCAGATCGCCGCGGCTCCGTCCGCCAAAGAACAGCCGTTGCTTAAAGCCTTTCTCCGCGAGTTCGCGAGCTGCCATGAGGAGAGCCGCAATGCCGATGCCCCCTGCGACGTGTAACACTTCATCTGCTTGCTCAGCCTGCTCCAGATAATCTTCCACAAAAAAGCCATGGCCGAGCGGGGCTAGTAGCGCCACCGGATCCCCCGGTTTCAGCCCCGCCATCAGACGCGTTCCGCGTCCCACCACCTTATAGAGTAATTGAATCAAGCGCGGCCCACTGTGCGGTGCCGCATCCGGCTTCACGTCGTAGATGCTCATCGGCCGGCGGAGCAGGACGCCGCCTGTTCCCAAAATCCGCACCATGGCAAACTGCCCCGGGCGCGCCGCTTGGGCTTGCCGCGCCGCATCTAGACTTAAAAGCCCGTAACTACTGCCCAGAGGCTTATTTTCGATAACGGCCACCACTTGATCATCCATCTCTGAAATGGTAACAGAAGCTACCCGGTCTGGCCGAGCGGCATTTTGGGTGTGGCCGGAGCTCGGGAAGGGTTTCAACCGTGGGAACCTGTAACCGGAGGTTCTAACGTTCAGGTTCCGGCTACCTCACGGGAACGGATTGTCGTTTTACGGATGCTAGGCAGATCGTATCCTATCTGCTCGTGGCGATGGCAATACAAAGGGGGCCGGCTGCACTGACACGGGCTGTCGCCGAGACCGGCCGCCTCGATGGCGTCCTGGCGGGCATGAGTGGCCAGACGAAGCCAGTATTTCATCGAAAGGGACGTGCAGGAGGCGAATCACGTCGAAATCAGGAACCGGAGCCCTCATTGCCCGGCCATTTTGCAGTTCGATACCCGTGCGGCCGCCAAGTCCGTCACTGCTCTCTTCTTCGCCAGGGAGCGTGGGATCCCACAGGGACATCCGATCCGAATCAGGTCTACCAAAAGGTTTTGATTCTTGCTAACTTTTTGATAGCGTCGTAGAGCTTGAGGAGCGGGGGTCAGTGACCAAGACGCGAAGGGCATAAATGGAGCTGTATCGGAACGTTTACCAAGTTCAATCGCTGTTCGGTGACCGGAATCTGTTCCAATATCTTTTTGTCGGCGACAACAAGGTTCTCCTCGACACCGGGATTGCTGAAACGCCAGAAAAAGTTATTTTCCCTTACCTGGACCGGCTTCAGCTCAAACCAGAATCCTTAAACCTCGCTATCATCACCCACGCCGACCTCGACCACCACGGCGGCAACGACGCGATCAAGCGGTTATCGCCCCGTACCTGGCTCGGTTGTGGCGAAGCTGATCGTCGGCTCGTGGAAGATCCGCGATGTCTGTTCGCCTTCCGCTACAATTTTATGCGGGACGAGCATGAGGTGGGCTTCGACCACGAACGGCCCCCTCACGCCGGCAAGCCGCGCAAGATGGACGTGACATTCAGTGGTGGCGAGCGGATTCGCCTGTGTGACGATTGGGATCTCCAGGTCCTTCATGTGCCGGGACACTCCCCGGGTCATCTCGCCCTCTACGACGCTCGGCACAAGGCGGCATTTGTCGGCGACGCTATCCACGGCCGCGGGTGTCCGAGGGCGGATGGGGGCTTGGCCATGCCCGTTACCTATTACAACGTAGCCATCTACCTCTCGACGCTGCGCTACTTCGAGGGGTTCGCCATAGACGTGCTCTACTCCGGACATTGGCCGGTGATGCGAGGGGAAGAGATTCGGGAATTTATTGCTGATTCGCGTCGCACCGTGGAGTTGGTGGACCGAGTAATCCTGGCGCATCTTAAGAAGGTCCCGAACGGGCTGGCGCTTAAAGAGCTGATCGATGCCGTGGCCAACGCCGTCGGCGAATGGCCCCGCGAATCCTGGGAGCTTGCCATGTTTCCTGTGAAGGGTCACATGGACCGTCTGGAGGAACAGGGGAAGGTCCGCGCCCTCCGGCACCTTCGTCCGGTAAAATGGATCCCAGCATAAGGAGGTTGTGAGTGGCGGGTCGATGACTCGCCGCAGAAGGGGAGGACCATGAAATCGTCACGAAACATTTCAAGGCGCGAATTCATCGACCGCGTCGCGACGGGAAGCGCCGCTCTTGGGTTGGCGGTAGGCGGAGCGCCGGCTATCGTGCACCCGTCGCCTGGCGAACGCGTCACCATGGGCATCATCGGTGCTGGCATCCGCGGCCAGGAAGACATGGAGGCAGTGCTGCGGGCGGGTGGCAACGTGGCCATGGCCTGCGACCTGTACGACGGCCATTTGCGGCGCGTCCAGGAAATCCAGCCTAACACGCCCGTCACTAAGGACTATCGCGAGGTGCTGGAACGCAGAGATATCGACGCCGTGCTCATTGCCACCTCCGACCATTGGCACGCCCCGATCGCCATCGACGCCATGAAGGCTGGTAAAGACGTGTATTGCGAGAAACCAATGACGCACTCAATTCCTGAGGCGCTCGAGATGGTGAAGGTGTCGAAGGAGACAGGACGAGTGGTGCAGGTAGGCAGCCAGAGCTTGAGCATGCAGTCGACCCATAAGGGAAAGGAGTGGGTCGATAGCGGGCAGATCGGGACAATCTATAATATCCAGTGCGAGATATACCGTCCCGATCCGATCGGCGCGTGGAAATACCCAATTCCTCCCGATGCTTCCCCGCAGACGATTGATTGGGATCGCTATCTGGGCAATGCGCCGAAACGGCCGTTTGAGGCGGCACGCTTCTTTCAATTCCGCAACTGGTGGGATTACGGCACCGGCCTCGCCGGAGATGAATATGTGCACCTGCTGTCGAGGGTTCACTACCTGATGAACGTGCAATATCCGCTCTCGGCCGTCGCCAACGGCGGTATTTATCACTGGAAGGGCGACCGCGATGTGCCGGATATCCATAACACGCTCTATGACTACGGCAAGTTTCAGGTGGTCGTACTGGGCAATCTAGTCTCGAACTTCGATGGCGGCGAGATTGTGCGCTTCATGGGTGACAAAGGAACCGTCGTGCTGACGGAAGAATCCGCCATGCTGCTGCCGTATGACGAAGAGTGGGATTACGGTTATCCGCTCTCAAGCTGGCCGAAGGATCTGAAGCAGCAATTCATCGCCGCCCACAAGAATGATCCGACGGCCGACGTAGGCACAGCCTGGAAACGGCCGAAGCGCAAGAAGGAGCAGTTCCGCCAAACCCGCGAAGGAACCGTCGATCACATTCTGAACTTTTTTGCTTCCGTAAAGAGTCGCCAGCAGCCGATTGAGAACGTCGACTTTGGCTGCGGCACGGCGGTCGCGTGCCACATGGCCAATATTTCGTACCGTGAGAAACAACGAGTGTTCTGGAACGCGGAAAGGTTGGAGCTGACGGGAGAAAAGGGTCCGGTGGATGTGAGTCTGTCATGAGTTGAGGCAAACTCGAGGAAGAAGCCCTCGGAAGGCGTGCGGATTCGATCCGGCACCAAGGAAGGCTCCGATTCTTGGGGCGTTCCGTATCGTGGCGGATCTTGATGTGACGATTGTTCTCGCAAGGAAGGAACATCTTACTCGATGTAGTTCTGGCGCAGTTGCCGTCCGCCGGTTCAACCCCGAGCATCCCGCGCCTTACGGGCTGGTCTACCGCTGGTATGCCGGTGTGATCCCGCGCAGCCCGTTCCACACCCCATCGCACCGCTCCAGTGTTGCGTCATCCCATGCATCGCTTTCACTGTCCGACCGCCGCTCCTGAAAAGGTTGCCTGGCCATCAGAGAAAATAATTCTTCATTGACCCCCTTTCAGCACGGCATCTTTTGGAGCGCCGACAACATCCATACCCGCAGGGGCCGATATGGGGAACGGACTCTTACAACTCGTCCAGGATCTTGAATGGCTGGGCCGCGAAATCAGCCGTCCAATGGTGCAGCGGAGGGTAACCGAATCAGGCCCAGCGGCCTTTTCGCGCGATTTCTTCCTCGAAAGGCAGCGCAGTATCATCGCCACGGCGAACAAAATCGAGCGCGAACTTCTTTTGACTGTGCGCTTCGATCCGACCCGGCTCGTAGGCATCGGGTGTCCCGTGGAAGAAACGCTGGACTCGGTGGTCGAACTGATCGCCGCCCTCGAAGAGATCAAGCAGGATGCCGTCGCCGCCCCCGACAAACTTCCAGCTCATATCCACCTCTTCAACCGGAGGGTGGAAGAGTACTTGGACGGCTCCCTGCCCTCGGCAGCGTAAGGCTTGTCGCCCCGGGCCCGAAAAGCCCACTTTTAGGCAGCCATCATCCGGCGCAGAAACTCGGCGGAGCGCCGCAGCTCTTCCATGCCGCTCATTCCGTCTTCAATCGAGATCCAGCCCTGGTAACCAACTTCCCGAAGGATTCCAAAGATGCGAGGATAATCGTTCATTCCCTTGCCGATCTCGCCGTGGGAGAGGATGGCAGCATAGCCGACGGAATCCTCGATCTGGCGGAGTTCCTCCAAGGTGTGGCCGGGCTTCAAGAACCGATCACTCGCGTGCACCGTCACCACGCGATGCTTGACCCTTTCGAGTAACTCGATCGGGTCCTCGCCGGCCAAAATGGCGTTCGAGGGATCGTATTGCGCGCCTAACCAGGGCGAACGAATCCGATCGAGGATCTCGCAATAAACTTCCATCTTCTGGGCAAACTCGGGATACTGCCAGTAGTTGTCTTTGTAATGGTTCTCCAGGGCCAGCACGACCCGCCGCTTTTCGGCGTAAGGAAGAAGCTGCTCGATACACCCGACTACCCAGTCGATGCCTTGCCGGCGCGAAACTTGCGGGCGGCGTTGCCCGGAAAGCACCCGGCAAAATCCACCGCCCAAGCGCGCGGTGACGTCGATCATGCGCTTCTCGCGCTCAACTTCTCGCTGTCGATCGGCAGCATCGGGCTGCGTGAAGTCGGGCGAGACACAAAGCATGGGCATTCGAAGGTTATGCTGTTCGATGGCGTCCCGAACTCGATCGAGATAAGCCGGCTCAAGCGACGCAAAGAATCCGTCGTACATCTCGAGACCGTCGATGGGCAAATCGGCGGCGCCGGCGATCCAATCGAATACGGTCATGGACCGCTCCACACAAAGCTGATCCATGAAACACTTAGGGAAGGCCGCCAATTTCATTCGCAACCGAACCTCGCATCGGGTGGCATCCAAACAGGGGGAGGCCGAACGTGGCCGCGATCACCGCCAACCGTTCAGGCGTCGGAATGGGGCTTCAAAATTCCTTTCACGATCTTTCCCGCGCTCATCTCTTCAAAGCACCGGCGCCAGCCAGCCAGCGGCTCCACGCGGCCCACCAATGGACGGGGATCGAGCTGGCCGCTCCCCATCAGGGCAATGACCTTTTCCCAGATGCCATAGTTGTGGCTGAAGCTCCCTCGCAGCTGGACGGCTTTGGCGACCAGAGGATCGAGCGACGCATTGAAGGGTTGGGGTCCCCAGCCGACCTTGGTGATTTGCCCGCCCGCGCGGACGGCGGTGAGCGCTTGTTGAAGGGCCGCCGAAACTCCCGTAGCTTCCACGACCGCATCCACGCCCAGGCCGTCACCGAGCGAACGAACCGCCTGCGCAAGCTCTTCCGGACCTCCGTCAAGGGTGCGATCTGCACCCAATTGCCTGGCGACAGCAAGCCGTGCGCTGTCCTGTTTAAGTCCCACCACGCCGACCCATCCGGCGCCCGAAAGCTTGGCCAGCACGAGACACAGCAACCCAATGGGCCCCGGCCCAAAAACCAGGACCGAGTCGCCCGGGCGGATATGAGTCTTTACGCAAGCAGCATTATAGGCCACGCAACAAGGTTCCGTCAGGGCGGCCTGCTCAAAGGAGACCGCATCCGGCAAGTGGTGAAGGCATCGCGCCGGAACCTTGACGTAATCCGCCATCGCACCATCCAGTCCGTAGCCGAATCCGAGCCGCTCGGGGCACAGATTGTACTCGCCGGCGCGGCAGTAAGCACAATGACCGCAGATGCGCGCCGCCGTTTCGCAAGTCACGCGATCGCCTTCGCGGAAGCCGTGGATGCCCTTGCCCACCCGTGCCACGACCCCGCAGAATTCATGGCCGAGCACGACCGGCACGTTAACCTTCCAGCTTTGCGTGTTACGCCACTGGTGGATTTCGCTCCCGCAAACGCCCACGGCGCGGCTGGCGAGCAGCACCTCGTCGTCGCCGAGGCTCTGAGGCACAGGAATCTCGCGCAATTCCACGGCCCCTTCCGCCAGGGCGTAATGAACAATCGCCGCCATCGAGTCAGCCATCTCGATCCTGCCTTTCACCGGTGTCCCGCAGGTCTGCGGACTCACATGCCCGGTTCGCCATCCGGGCGCGGGGCGTGGTGCAGCCGGGCCAAAATCTCCCTCAACAACCCCTCAATGTCATGGGCCGGAGCCTGGAAGGCGTTCGCATCCACCATCAGGGGAGCGCCTAACACCAAATGGTAAACGCCGTACTTCGGCAGTTCTATCACTTGGTCGACCGATAGCCCGCCCACCGCCTGCACCGGAATCCTGACTGCCTTCACCACGTCCTCCAGCTCGTCGAGAGGACTGGGGGATCGGCCGCCACGGCTTCGGATCACTTCCGCGTCACGTCGCTCATCATACCCGACGTGATGGACAATATAGTCCACACCGGCCGCCTCCAGGGCGCGCGCCGCCGCCGCCTTATCCTCGCACGCAAGATCGTCGCCCATGACTTTCACGCCGTAATCGCGTCCCGCTTTCACCACTTCTTTCACGGTTGCCGGGTGAGCCCGCGCCATCACGACCACGTGGGTAGCCCCCGCTTTGGCCATCATTTCCGCTTCCAGATAACCGCCGTCCATAGTCTTCAGATCGGCAACGATCGGATGGTCGGGGAATTCACGCCGCAACGCCCGCACGGCGTGCAGTCCTTCGCCCAGGATCAGAGGCGTGCCTGCTTCGAGCCAATCGACGCCGGCACGCACCGCTTTGCGTGCCTGATCCAAGGCTTCGTCAATCGTAGTGAGGTCCAGCGAAATTTGAACGATGGGGCGGGGCCCCGGTGTTAGGTACCGGTTAGAAGGTCCAGCCATCTCAATAACGCGATCTGCGCCCCGGACGCTGCGCCCCGGCGCGCGCTCATCCTCCTTCCCGATGCGTTCCTGACGAGGCCGGTGGCGGCCCGCGCCGCTCTCCACCGGCCCCGCTTTCACGCTCTCGGCGGCTCCGATCAGAAGAAGAGCTTCAGCCCGAACTGAATCTCCCGCGGATCAAAGGCCTGCGTGGAAAGACCGAACGTAGTGTCGCTTAAATCTGCATCGGGGGGATACAGGTTCGTGCGGTTGAAAATGTTGAAAACCTCGGCCCGAAATTGCAGGTAACGGCTTTCATTTGAGCCGAGCGGTATCTTCTTGAAAAGTGAAAAGTCCGTCTCAGCGAAGCCCGGCCCGCGGAAGGTGTTCCGTCCCAACGTTCCATCCGTTCCCGGGGCGGGAGTGGGAAAGGCACTTGCGAGCGTCGACATCAAGCTTTGTCCGGGGGGAAGACTTCCGCCGCAATTGGCCTCAAAATCGCACGAATTCATATATTTATGATTTCCGAAGGCCGGTGTGTTGGGGCGCTGAGCCCTGATCCCCGTGCCATTGAAATCCTGCCTAGCCCCTACCGTAAAGGGAAATCCGGTTTGCAGACTGACGATCGAGTTTACCGTCCAGCCTCCCAGCAGATAGCTGGCAAGGCCCTGCCGGTTTTTCAACCACGGCAGGTCCCACTCGACGGAGCCGACGACGCGGTGGCGGATGTCAAACAGGGAGTTGCCGCGCTCGAGGTAGAGCCGGTTCGGGTCCAGCGAGTAGCCCGCCTCGCCGATGGCATTGGAGTCCGTGGCGCTGCCACCGCTGGTCAAGGCGTGCCAAGTCGAGCGCAGGTCGATAGAGTGACTCCAGGTGTAATTGGACGTGAAGGCCAGTCCTCGGCTGAATTTTCGGTTCAAGGACACCTGCAAGCCCTCATAACTCGAGTTCACACTGGTTTCCCAGGTTCGCAAAATCGCAAAACAAGGATTCAGGAATGGAGTTTTGAAAACCGCCTGGCCTGTGCATGGATTCAGCACACCGGTAGTGCCGGGGTTGATACTCGGGTTAGTCGCCTGTTTGCCGCCCACGACGCGATTGGGATCCTCCGCCCAGAACAAGTGTCGTCCGAGCGTCATCACTCCGTTCACCTCGAGCACGGTTGAGGGACTGATCTCCCGCTGAATGCCCAAGAAAAACTGCTCGATATAAGGGAGTTTATAATTGGGACTCGGAATGCCTGTCAAGTGCGCCAAATTCGGATTCGACGGAAGCCATCCCATGATGTTTCCCTGGAAGCCGAGGGCCGCGGGCCCTTGCCCCACGTTCGACGGCGCTCCGGAAAAGGCGGGGGCGACAGCCGTGTTGGGCGTGCCATCCGGGTTTGTCGGTCCGTACGTGGGCAGTCCGGCGATGCCGCAGAAAACCGGACACGCTTCGTTGAACGAGTAAAAGGGCAGGTTCCAGCGGGAATTCGAAAGGGCGTTATAGAAGGTGCCCTCGTACGAGATCGCCGCCCCGCCGCGCACGGACGTTTTGCCGTCGCCGAGCGGATCCCATGCGAAGCCGAAGCGCGGAGCGTAATTACGCCACCGATCGGGAAACAGAGCTGCCGCAGTCGTAAAGCCTCCGTTCGGACTATTGGTGTCTCCAAAAGGCAGCACGCAGCCCTTGCTCGAAATAAACGCTTCGCAGTTGATACTGGCAATTTTGGCTGCCTGGTTATTGCCGGGCCCCAGAGCCAATTGCGTGGCGTGGTGATATTTCTCCGTGTGGGGGCTGAAAAAGTCCCACCGCAGGCCCAGATTCACCGTGAAGTTTTTCGCTAGTTTCCAATCGTCCTGGACGAACCACCCGACTTCATAATTTCGCCAGGCGCGAATATTGGTATCGATGTGGGACGAAGCTCCAGAAAATAGTTCAGGGTTTACTCCTGCTGCCTCGATGTAAGGCAAATCGGAGGCAAAAAACACCGGATCGGGGAAGGCGTAATCCGGGCGACCCACATCGAACTCGCTGTTTTCGTAATTCCGCCGGAATTCACCCCCCACTTTTACAGAGTGTTTTCCCTTCACGATCGATACCATATCCTTAAAGTTAAAGACGTCTTCATTGAAGAACTGCGGATACCCATTATAAGCGCCGAAACTCGGCTCGCCGGTGTCGAAGTCAATCTCCGGCACTCCAAACTGCGAGCGGTTCGGGATAATATTGGACTGGTTCCGGGTAAAACCGGCGTCGAACTCATTCACAACCGCTGGCGAGAAGGTGTGGACGAAGCCGTATGCCGCCCCGGGAAACGAGCTCGTGGTGGGCGAATTGAAACCTCGAATGCCCGTCAGCGGCGTGATGTTCGGATTCTTCTGGATCAGGAAGTAGTACCGGCCGAACATGCGGTTCTTGTCGCCCTGATAGTCCAGTCGAACGGTGTATTGGTCGCCGTTGTAAAACACCCCTTTAGCTCGGGTCGCGTTTGCCGCGTTGACCAGCCCTTCCATCACCGCAGAACGCGATAAAGCCCCGGATTGCACAGGAGGAGCGACAAGCCCCATGCCCGGACAGGCGGAAGCAATATTCTGGGCGATCTGGCTGTTTTCCTGAGACGTGACCCCGAAAAGCGCCGCCGATTCATTCGCGATCGCCTGGGGGTTGCCCCAGGTCACATTGGGAAGACTCGGAATGTTGGCGGAGCTTCCGACGCCGACCCAACTGGCCAGAAAACAAGGATCGGTATAGCCCATTTCGGAATCGATCAGCATGGCGGTTCCGGCATAGGGGGAACCGATGGGAGGGGCGGCGATGTCCAGATTTGGATTGGTGACATTATTGGTCACGACTTGATCGACGGTCTGCAAACCGGAAGTCGGAGTGCGGCCCGGAAAACTCTTGTAAAGCAGCGCGGCGACCGAATTCGGATTTGTGCTAATGACCGCCTGCTCGAAAGCCGGGCTTTCGAAAGAGAACAACGCCGGCACAGCCGTCCGAAACCGCTCGCCTTCGTAGCCGCCGAAGAAGAACACCCTATCCTTCTTGATCGGACCGCCCAGCGTGCCCCCGAACTGGTTCATGCGCCATTCGGCCTTGGTCGGGCCATCGAAAAAGTTTCGGGCGTTCAATTTGTCGTTTCGGAAAAACTCCCAAACGTCCCCGTGAAACTGGTTGGTGCCCGATCTCGTGCTGACATCCGTGATCGACCCGGCGCTGTTCGAATATTCGGCATCAAAGTTATTGGTCTCAATACGAAACTCTTGAATGAAATCGGGGGCCGGTTCGGCATTCGAGCCGCCGCTCAGCCCTTTGTTGGTCATGCCGTCGAAAAGAAAGCCGTTAAAATTCGCGCGCGCGCCGTTGATATTCGTCTGCACACCCCCGGTGCCGGCCTCAAAATCAACCGCCGTGGAGTTAACCGCCCCCGGGATGAGTTGCATCAATTCGTACACATTACGGCCGTTGAGCGGCATGTTCTGAACCTCGGACGCCCCCACTAGGCTGGAGAGGCGTCCCGATTCGGTATTGACCAGCGGCGCGCCCGCCTCCACCGTCACCGTCTGCGTGGCCGCTCCCACCTCGAGCGTCACATCCACGCGCAGCGTCTGGTCCACGGTCAGCGTCACGTTGCGGTTTTCGTAATTCTTAAAGCCGCTGGCCGACACTTGGATGGAGTAGGTGCCGGGCAGCAAGGAGGTGGCGTAGTAGACGCCGGCGCTGTTGGTCCGAAGGTCGTACCGGGCCCCTTTGGCTTCATTAATGATCGTGACGTTGGCATTCGGTACCACGGCCCCAGTAGGGTCGGTCACCAACCCGGTTATCGTCCCGGTGGTACCTTGCCCCACCAAAAGCCCCGCGCCGAGCAAGGTAAAACCGATCGCCGCGAACCAAGCGGTGGAAATTCGCTTCGAAAAATGGTGATCCATTGATCGTCCTCCGGCAGCTAGAAACAGGCCCTAACTATGTCAAAATCGACGGATGATTTCAACCGTCAGCCAATGAACAATTCCCGCTCTCGCCAAGCTTCAAAATTTCTGTTTTCTCTTGCAACCTTGACGCCAAAGTGTCGATGGGCCAAACCCATTTCTAAGTGGTTGAAAAGCCTTAATAATATTATTGCACGTGAAAATTTGGAAGGTGAGCTACAACTTTTGGTATATGAAAATTGGTACTTTCGCCTGAGAGCCTCTGTATTCGACCTCCCTGCCGCCCCGGATCCCCTTTCCTTGCCGCATCCTGCCGCGCTTGAGCTAGCCGAACCGCTCCGTTGGCTCAGTCATTTCTTTCAAACCCATGGTGAAAGGGAACGAGGCAGCTACCCGTGAGGCGATGCGCGGGCGCCGATTGTCCTGCTTTCACCGCCGGGCCGCGCTGGCCAGGGAATTGCGAAAGGGGGAAGGAACGCATTCCCAAGACCATCATCGGATCGCGCGGCCCCGAGCGGTGAAACCGCGTCAAGCTTCAGCAAACGGCAAACGGCAGTTCCAGAAAGCGCTTTCGGGTTCGACACCGGCCGGACCGACCGGTTTGCCGGACCGAATCGCGGCGGCCAGTTCGCCGGCACCCAGCTCGTCCGCCAAGCGCGCCAGCTTTTCCCGGTCGCTCCTGACTGCCTGGCGAACCTCCGGCATCACGAGCGCCAACACCCAGTCGGCCATCGCGCAGCTTTGGAATGCGTCCCGCAGCTTCTGCCGCAACGTATCTCGCAAGTCGTAAAGGTCGGTGCCCATGGAATGACCTTTCCCGCCCCTTTTCGTATACTCGTTTTATACGTCTCTGTCAAGTTATTTTTTATGCAGTAATATCTGTGGCCCCAGCCGGCTCCCCGCGTGCCGGCCCCACCGCGCCGGCCTCTCCTCCGAGCCGTAACGCCGTTGACTTCATTCGCCCCGGCCCCGTAACATGAAGGTTTGCACTCATCATCCGTTGCGCGGAGGAAATCACTATGGCGGTTAAGGTTGGCATCAACGGGTTCGGCCGCATTGGCCGCAACCTGCTGCGGGCGTCCCTCTCCGACCCGGCGATTGACTTCGTCGCCGTCAATGACATCACGGATCCCCGAACCCTCGCCCACTTGTTGAAGCACGATTCCGTGCTCGGCACGCTCGAGGCGGACGTGGGCTACGGGGACGATTGCGTGCGGGTGAACGGCAAGTCCATCCGGGTCTTCAAGGTGAAGGACCCCGGGGAGATCGATTGGCCGTCGCTGGGCGTGCAGATCGTCGTGGAATCGACCGGCCTGTTCACGAAGGCCGAAGATGCCCGGAAACACCTGAGGGGGACGGTCAAGAAGGTCATCATCACCGCCCCCGCCAAGAATGAGGACATCACGATCGTGCTCGGCGTCAACGAAGACCAGTACGATCCGGCCCACCATCACGTGATCTCGAACGCCTCTTGCACCACCAACTGCCTGGCTCCGGTGGCCAAGGTCGTCCACGAAAATTTCAAAATTTTGAGAGGGTCCATGACGACCATCCACTCCTACACGAACGACCAGCGGACCCTCGACTTGCCCCACAAAGACCTCCGCCGCGCCCGCGCCGCCGCCCTCTCGATCATCCCCACCACCACCGGCGCCGCCAAAGCCGTCGGCTTGGTGCTGCCGGAGCTGCGGGGCAAGCTGGACGGTTACGCCATGCGCGTCCCCACTCCCGACGTTTCGCTCGTCGATCTGGTGGCTTTTACGGAAAAGGCGACCACCACCGAAGAGGTGAACGCCGCCCTGAAGCGGGCCGCCGAAGGGCCCCTGCGGGGCATCCTGGGCGTCACCGATGAAGAGCTGGTCTCGGTCGACTTCCTCGGCGATCCGCGATCGGCGATCGTCGACTCCGGCTTCACCAAAGTGATCGACGGCACCTGTGTCAAGGTGACGGCCTGGTATGACAACGAATGGGGTTACTCCTGCCGAGTGCGGGACCTCATCAAGTTCGTGGCCCAGAGCCTCTAGCCGTCGTTTTCCCCGGCAGCTTCCGGGCCGGCCGCGGCCGGCCCGCCCCAGGACGGACCAACAAGCCATGTCGAAACTCTCCATTCGCGACCTGCCCCTCAAGGGTCAACGCGTCTTCCTGCGCGTCGACTTTAATGTGCCGCTCGACGACTCGGGAGCCATTACCGACGAGACGCGCATCCGCGCCTCGCTCCCCACCCTGCGGTACGCCCTCGAACGCGGCGCGCGGCTCATCCTCGCCTCCCACCTCGGACGCCCGAAGGGCCGGCCGGATCCGCGGATGAGTCTGCGCCCGGTGGCGCAGCGGCTGGGCGAGCTTTTGGGGAGGCCCGTGGCTTTTGCCGCCGACTGCGTCGGTCCTGAGGCCGAACAGGCCGGCGCGGCGCTATCGGATGGGGCCGCGGTGCTGCTCGAAAACCTGCGCTTTCATCCCGAAGAAGAGAAGAATGATGCCGAATTTGCGCGCCGGCTGGCCGCGCTGGCAGACGTTTACGTCAATGACGCCTTCGGCTCCGCCCACCGCGCCCATGCCTCGACGGAAGGCATTACGCACTGGCTGCGCCCTTGCGCCGCCGGGCTGCTGATGGAGAAGGAGCTCGAATACCTGGGCAAAGCGGTCGAGAATCCGGCCCGCCCTTACGTGGCCATCGTGGGCGGCGCCAAAGTGTCGGACAAGATCGACCTGTTGCGGAATCTCCTCAAGCTTGCCGACACGGTTCTGGTGGGCGGGGCGATGGCCTATACGTTCCTGAAGGCGCAGGGGATCGAGGTGGGCCGCTCCCGGGTGGAAGAGGATAAGCTGAATCTGGCCAACGAACTGTTGCGGTCGGCGGCCGAACAGAACAAGGCGCTCTGCCTCCCGGTCGATCACGTCGTGGCCGACAGGTTCGACGCCTCCGCCTCACCCGAGATCGTGAAGGGGGCTGCCATACCGGCCGGCCGCCTGGGTCTGGACATCGGCCCGGCCACCCGGTCGCGTTACGCGCAGGAAATCGCCCGCGCTCAAACCGTCGTCTGGAACGGTCCGATGGGCGTCTTCGAGATGCCCCCGTTTGCCGAAGGCACCCTGGCCATCGCCCGCGCAGTGGCTGCCTCGCCCGCCCTGTCGATTGTGGGCGGTGGCGATTCCGTGGCCGCGGTCAATCAGGCGGGAGTGGCCGATCGCATCACCCACGTCTCGACCGGCGGCGGCGCTTCGCTCGAATTCCTTTCCGGAATGAAGCTGCCCGGCGTCGAGGCGCTCACGGATCGGCCGTAGGCGGAGCTCCCCGCGGCCGGCGGAAACGTCGGGATATCGATCATGCGGCATCCGGTCATCGCCGGTAATTGGAAGATGCACAAAACCATCGCCCAAGGGGTGGCGTTTGCGCGCCAGCTGAAGGCGCGGGTGGCCGGCCTCCACCACTGCGACGTCGTCATCGCCCCGCCGTTCACGGCGCTGGCGGCCGTGGCCGACACGGTGAGGGACAGTCCTATCGCCGTGGCGGCCCAGGACGTCCATTGGGACCGGGAGGGGGCGCACACGGGCGACGTGTCGGCCGGGATGATCGTGGAGGCCGGATGCAGCCACGTGATTATCGGACATTCGGAGCGCCGCCAAGAACACGGCGAGACGGATGAGACGGTGAACCGCAAGCTGAGGGCGGCTCTGGCCGCCGGCCTGGTTCCCATCGTTTGTGTTGGAGAGACCCTGAGGGATCGGGATGCCGGCCGCACCGAGGACGTGCTGGCGCGGCAGTTCGAAGGCGGCTTCGCCGGATTGACCGCGCAAGACTTTTCCCGTATCATCGTAGCCTACGAGCCGGTCTGGGCCATCGGCACGGGGCGCACGGCGACCCCATCCATGGCCGCCGAGAGCCATCGTTTTCTGAGGCGGCTGGCGGAAAAAGCCTTTGGCGCGGCGGCTGGGCTGCGGATTCTCTACGGCGGCAGCGTCAAGCCGGAGAACATCGCCGGCCTGATGGCCGAAGAAGACATCGACGGCGCGCTGGTGGGGGGAGCGAGTCTGGAGGTCGATTCGTTCTCGGCCATCGTGAATTATCCGCAAGCGCGCCGAGACCAGCCGTGAAAGAGGTCGCATGGTGGCATTGGTTTGGGCCGTACACATCCTGGTGAGCGTGCTGCTCATCCTGGTGGTGCTGATCCAGGGGGGCGAAAACGTCGACATCACGGCGGCCTTCGGCGGCGTCAGTCAGGCGGCGTTCGGTCCCCGGGGAACGGTCACGACGCTGGCCAAGGCCACCTGGGTGCTGGCGATCATCTTTGTCATGACGTCCATCACGCTTTCCGTGTGGGCCACGAAGAGCAGCACGGGCTCGGTGCTTGAAAATGCGCCGCGCCGCTCGGCTCCGGCAGCGCCGAAACGCTGAACTGATGGCCGGGCGCTCGGTGATAGCGGGCAAAAGGCGCGGGCGGCCGTGAGCCGCTGTACGATCTTGGCAAGTGCGGAAGTGGCGGAATTGGCAGACGCACCAGCTTGAGGGGCTGACGCTCGCAAGAGCGTGGGGGTTCGAATCCCCCCTTCCGCACCATTCAGACCCTCCTCAAACCGTCCGCGCTCGGTGGGCCGGCTGGTGAATCGGGGGAACGCCGCGCCTTGACAATCCCTAGAGAAATAGATACTATTTGATAATTGACCGCCTGCCGGCCCTCTGCCCGCCGGCAGCCCGTAATGCTGGAGCGCCCTTGGGCGGGACCGGTGCGGGTTGGGCACACCCGTATGGCTGGCGGCGGGAGGGCTCCGGGGCTAGCCGGCGGGAGGGAGGCGGGTAAGATCAAACATCTTTTTTTTGAGGAACGAAGCCACTATATTGTTGAACATAAGTAACTTAGCGGCTTCGCTCGAAAAACGAAGCCGCTAAGTTGTTGAAAATACGTAGAGGTGGCTCTTGAAAGCCACTATGTTATTGAAACGATGTTAGTTAGATGTAAAAAGTGGGGTTCAATCAGCGTGTAATTCATTGAAAATACGTCGAGCCTCGGAAGAGACGCCATCAGAAAGCCACTAGGTCGATGAAATTAAAAGAGATAGATAATTTTCAGCGCGCTCGCACCTCCCGGACGGATCCATCCCTTGTCGGAATCCTCCTCGCACGGGCCTTCGGCCTTTCCGTAGCAGCCGCTCAGGCGGGGAAGCGGCGGCTTCGCTTCAACCCAGCTTCGTTCGATCCCTCGAAGGCGAGCCGGACGTCCGATGCCGGGGCCGCGTTGAGCCGGCCGCCGGTGACGGGCGAGATGGCGGAGCCTCGTGTCGAGGCCGCTCCCTTCCAGCTTTTGCCCACGGCGCGCTTCCGGTGCCGGTTGGCGGCGGGGCCGGCGGGCCCGGCCGGGGCGCGTCTCGGCTGTGCTAAACTCTAGGCGCGCCCGAGCGGCGAGTGGCAGGGAAGTGGGTGAGAGCGCTATCAGCGCGCTCTTGCCCGCGAGCCGATTCTCTGATGGGAGGACACGTGCAACTGCGAAAGGATCCCATCACCCAAAGCTGGGTGATCCAGGCGGACGCCGGGGACGGCCTTGAGAAGAGCGAAGTTTGCCCGTTATGCCCGGGCCACGAAGCCCTAACCCCGCAGACGATTTACGAGTATCCCTACGGCAGCCCCAACTGGCAAGTGCGTGTGATTCCCCATCTGCGGCCGATTTACCAGATCGAAGGCGACGCCCTCCGCCGCGCCAAAGGCATTTATGACACCATGCGCAATCTCGGAGCCCATGAGATTGTGGTCGAGCACCCGGACCATCACCTGCCGTTGTCTCGCCAGCCCGACGAACACGTGGCCCAGGTGATCCGCGCTTACGTCTCGCGCGTGGCCGACCTCAAGAAAGACCGGCGGTTCCGGTACGTCACGGTGTTTCGCAACCAAGGCGAGCCGGCCGGCCAGGACTTCGAGCATCCGCATACGCAGATCACGGCGACGCCCTTTATTCCCCGCCGCGTCGGGTATGAGCTGCGCTCGAGCCAGCGCTACTATCAACTGAAGGAACGCTGTCTGATCTGCGACATCCTGAAACAGGAGCTGGTGGAACAGGAGCGCACCGTGGAATGGGACGACCTTTTCGTGGCCTTCTGCCCGTTTGCCTCGCGGATTCCCTATGAGACTTGGGTGCTGCCGGCCAACCACCTCGACGCCTTCGAGGAAGACCTCGCCTCCTGGGAGCGCCAGCTCCGCTTCGCGCGCTTTCTGAAGTCGGTCCTGGGGAGGCTGGAAGCGGTCGCCCCCGCCTATCACTTGGTCCTGCACACTGCGCCGAACGTCAATGCGCGGTTCGAGCGGAGCGGCAACTGGCAGACGCTCGCCGACGACTATCATTGGCATTTCGAGATTCTTCCCGTCATCCCCTCGAAGTCGAAATCATACGGCTTGAAAGAGGTCTATTACAACTCGCTGACCCCGGAAGATGCGGCGCGCGAACTTCGCCGGCTGGTGCCGGCGGGGTCGAAGCCGTGAGCGTGGGCTTCGGCGTCGGCGAGGTGGGGAGGTGGCCGGAGGAGTGGCGGAGGGAGGGTCGGGTGTGGCTATATGACCACAGAGGGGGCGATTCCAAATCCGGCCGGCTGTCTTTAAAATATTGATTACAGGGCTTTTAAATTTGTTGAGTCGGCCTGGCATGCAGCTTGCTTGTAGCGGTTACCTTCTGGGGGAAGGAGCATGCTGGGTCACCAGCAGACGGTTTCGAGGGTGGCTGAAGTCAGCGGCGTCGGCTTGCACACTGGTGTGGCCGTTCGGCTGCGGCTGGCTCCGGCGCCGGCCGGGCGCGGCATCGTCTTCAGAAGGCTCGATCTGGACGGGTTCGAAATTGAGGCGCGGGCACGCCACGTGGCGCGTGTCAGCTACGCCACCAGCCTGATGAAGAAAGGCGTGCTGATCTCGACCACGGAGCATCTGCTGTCGGCGCTGATGGCCTGTGGCGTGGATAATGTTTATGTGGAGCTGGACAACCTGGAAGTTCCCATCCTGGACGGCAGCGCGCTTCCGTTCGTGCAGCTCATTCGCGCGGCCGGAATCCGGCCCCAGCGCGCCCGCCGCCTCTACGTCAGGGTGGTGAAACCGGTGGAAATCGTCGACGGCCAAAAGCGCATCGCCGTGTATCCGTCGGATCGACTGCGAATCCGTTACCGGATCGCTTTTGCCCATCCCGCGATCGGCGAGCAGGAATGCGACTTCGTGGCCGAGACGGGGCGCTACGAAGCCGAAATTGCTCCCGCCCGCACGTTCGGGTTTTACGAAGAGGTGGAAAAACTTCGTCAGGGTGGATTGGTGCGCGGCGGATCGCTCGCAAACGTGGTAGTGCTCAACCATGACGGCGTGATGAACGCCGAAGGCTTGCGATTTCCGAACGAATTTTGCCGCCACAAAGTCCTCGACCTGATCGGCGACCTGGTGATGCTGGGCTACCCGCTCATCGGCCACGTGGTCGCCGAGCGCGCCGGCCACGCCTTGCATTACGCGCTGGTCTCGCGCCTGCTCCGCGATCGCTCGGCCTGGAGCCGGGTGACGGCCCCGGCCGCCGCGGCCGGCGTCTCCGCGCCCGCGGCGGACGAATCGCCTCCCGCTCGCGCCGCCGCCGCGCCGTAGCCGCTGCGCATCATCCCGATCCTCGCCGCCCCACCGGAGGCCGGAAGTGGCCGCCTCCGTCCTCGTTTGTTATACTGGCTGGGCATTGAGCGCCGGCGGACAGGCGGGGGCGAAAGCGCACTCTCCGCAGCCGCCGGCGTCCGGACCGATCAACCGTCGGCCTGACTCAACCTCGCCAGGTTTTGGGGGCAATTTATGGGCGTGGCGCAAGTCCAGAACGAACTCAGCGTCTACCAGTCCATGGCCGCCCGCTTTGACACCGCGGCCGAGAAGCTCAAGCTGGATGAAGGGTTGAAGAAGTACCTCCGAACTCCGAACCGCGAGATCATCGTCCACATCCCGGTGCTGATGGACAGCGGCCAGCTGGAGGTGTTTGACGGCTTTCGCGTGCAGCACAGCATCGCCCGCGGTCCGGCCAAAGGCGGTATCCGCTACTCGCCGGACGTGACCCTGGACGAAATTCGGGGGCTGGCCGCCGAGATGACCTGGAAATGCGCGGTGGTCAACATTCCGTTTGGCGGCGCCAAAGGCGGCATCATCTGCGACCCCAATCAGCTCTCCTTGGGCGAGCTCGAGCGGATCACGCGGCGTTACACGGCGGAGATTCTCGATTACATTGGCCCCGAGCGCGACGTTCCCGCCCCCGATATGAATACCAACGAGCAGACGATGGCCTGGATCATGGACACTTACTCGATGCACGTCCGGCATACGGTGACGGCCAGCGTCACGGGCAAGCCCCTCGACTTGGGGGGCTCGCGGGGACGCCGGGAGGCGACGGGGCGCGGGTGCATGATCGTGTGCCATGAAGCCCTCAAGCGCTTTGGGCGCCGGATCGACACCACGCGGGTGATCATCCAGGGGTTTGGCAACGTCGGATCGCAGGCGGCGCGGCTGATGTATGAAGCCGGTTACAAAATCATCGGAGTGGCCGATGTCCACGGCGGGATCTTCAATACCCATGGCCTCGACATTCACGCTCTGATCGATTATGTCTCCGAGCATAAGACCGTGGTGGGATTCCCCGACGGCGAGTCGATTGGGAACCAGGAGATTCTGGAGCAGGATTGCGACGTGCTGATCCCCGCCGCCACCGAGAGCGTCATCACCAGCAAGAATGCCGACCGGATCAAGGCTCGGATTCTGGTGGAGGGGGCCAACAGTCCCACGACTCCGCCCGCGGACGACATTCTGTTCGATCGGGGCGTGTTCGTCGTCCCCGACATCCTGGCCAACGCCGGCGGCGTGACGGTCTCTTATTTTGAATGGGTGCAGGACCGCCAGGGCTACTTCTGGCCGGAAGTGGACGTCAACGAGAGGCTCAAGCACATCCAGGTATCCGCGTTCAATGATGTCGTGCGCTACGGCGAGAAGCACAACGTCAACAACCGGATTGCGGCTTACATGCTGGCGATTGACCGCGTTTCGTTCAGCTTGAAGCTGCGGGGAATCTATGCCTGATACGGCCGAAGGCGCGGCGAGCACGGGCTCCGGTTCGGGCTTGCCGCGACCGGCCGGCGGGGCGCGCCCCCGGGTTAACCCGCCGAGGCGAAGGCCGGGAGCGAGAAAGACCTTGACACTCCGATTTTCCGGCTTGCATACTAGAGGGTCAGAAGGCCGCGAACGATCATGCTTGTGGCACAATGCTTCAAGATTATATTCCGGTCCTGGTTCAATTGATCGCGGTGGTGGCTGTCGCGGGCGGCATTTTGGGGGCGTCGGCGCTGGTCGGCAAGAAACGCCCGACGCGCGAAAAGCTGTCGCCTTATGAATGTGGCAGCGTGCCGGTGGGGAATGCGCGGGAGCGGTTCTCGATCAGCTTTTACCTGGTGGGCATGCTGTTCATCTTGTTCGACGTGGAAGCGGTGTTCTTGTATCCATGGGCGGTGGTCTACAAAAGCCTGAAGTGGTTCGGCTTTATCGAGATGTTTGTGTACATCGCGATCCTGCTGGCAGGATATCTTTACCTGTGGAAGAAGGGCGCGCTGGACTGGAGCCGGTAGAGACACCGCGCCGCCGTCCGGAGCCTGCGCTCTCCATCGCTCGGTTCAACGCTTTCAGGTGAGCCCGCTGCGCTTGCCGCCACGGGAAGGCTCGGCGGCGGAGCGGCTGGCGCCGGGTAGGTATGACAGCCGATCTCGAAACCCATCCCGTTCTGCGGCAGCTTCGGGGATTTGATTCCGAGGCCGTCGAAGAAGTTCAGTTTTTTCGCGGCGAATTGACTGTTTACATCCCGGCCGCCAAACTGCGCCCGGTGGGCGAGTTTCTGCGTGACACGCCGGGCCTTGCGTTCCGCTACCTCTCCGACGTGACCGCCGTGGATTACTACCCGAGCGAGCCGCGCTTCGCCACGGTCTACCACCTGCTGTCGTTTGACCGCAACGAGCGGCTGCGGCTTAAGGTGCGGCTGCCGGGTGACGATCCCCGCGTCGACTCGATGGTTCCGGTCTGGCCGGCGGCCAACGCCTTCGAACGCGAGGTTTACGACCTGTTTGGGATTTATTTTGAGGGCCATCCGTATCTGGTTCGCATTCTCCTCCCCGAGGATTGGGAGGGCCATCCGCTTCGCAAAGATTATCCGACCGAGGGGTATCGCTAAATGCCCTTGACGCTTGAAAAAGTGCCCGGTCATGAAGAACGGGTGATCCTCAGCATGGGGCCCCAGCACCCTTCCACGCACGGAGTGTTGCGGCTGGTGCTCGAGCTCGATGGGGAAACAGTGGTCCGAGCCCTCTACGACATCGGTTATCTCCACACGGGCTTCGAGAAGTCCTTTGAAAGGCTGACCTATTCCCAGGATATCACCCTCACCGACCGCATGGATTACCTCGCCCCGCTTTCCAACAATCTGGGGTTTTGCCTGGCCGTCGAGAAGCTGTTGGACTTGGAAATTCCTCCCAAAGCCCAGTGGGTCAGAGTCCTGTTGACCGAGCTCACGCGGATCGCCAGCCACTTGGTGTGGCTGGGCACGCACGCCCTCGACATCGGCGCCATGTCGGTGTTTCTCTACTGCTTCCGCGAGCGGGAAGAGATTCTCAAAATCTTCGAGATGGTCTCCGGCCAGCGCATGATGACCAGCTATTTCCGGATCGGGGGCTTGGCCCTGGAACCTCCGATCGGCTGGCTGAAGCGGGTCGAAAAGTTCGTGAAGATTTTTCCCGACCGGATCGACGAATACGAGGATTTGCTGACCCGGAATCCCATCTGGCTGAAGCGGACGCAGGGCGTGGGAGTCATTTCGGGCGACGACGCCGTGGCCCTGGGGGTTTCGGGGCCGTCGCTGCGCGGCTCGGGCGTCGCCTGGGACGTGCGCAAGAGCCACCCTTACTCGAGCTATGATCGCTTTCAGTTCGAGATTCCGACGCGGCCAGAGGGCGACGTTTACGCGCGCTATTTAGTGCGCATCGGCGAGATGCGGGAATCGTTGAAGATCGTCCGGCAGGCGATGGAGGGCATGCCGGAAGGTCCGGTGAAGGCCAACGCGCCGCACATCGTGCTGCCCGAACGGGACAGCATGAAGACCTCGATCGAGGCGCTGATTTACCACTTCAAGATTGTGACCGAGGGTTTTCACCCGCCCGTCGGAGAGGTCTATCACTGCGTCGAGTCGCCGCGCGGGGAGCTGGGTTTTTACGTGGTCAGCGACGGTTCGCCGCGGCCCATGCGCTGCCACGTTCGCGCCCCTTCCTTCGCCAACTTGCAGGCGCTTCCGAAGATGATCGAAGGGCGGCTGATCGCCGACGTGGTCGCCTGCATCGGAAGCATCGACGTGGTCCTGGGAGAGATTGACCGGTAATCCAGCGGCCTCGTCCCCGGGCCGGCCCTCGCTCCCCAGCCGCGAATGGCCGCCCGGGAGCGAAGCGTGAGGGCGAATGGAGCATGCTTTCGGAAGCCTTGAAGGCCAAATTCGATCAAGTCATAGCCCGCTACCCGGTGAAGCGCTCGGCGATTGTGCCGCTGCTGCTGTTCGGGCAGGATGAGATCGGCTACATCTCGGACGAGCTCGTCGAGGAGATCGCCCGGCGAGTGGAGGTGCGCCCCATTGAGGTGATCGAGGACATCAGCTACTATTCGATGCTCCATCGGCAGCCGATCGGGAAATACAACTTGCAGGTTTGCACGAACATTTCCTGCCTGCTGCGGGGCGGGGAAGAAATCCTGGAGCACTGCCGGCGCCGGCTGGGTATTGATCCCAAGGGAACGACGCCGGACGGGCTGTTTTCACTCGAGGAGGTTGAGTGCCTGGGAGCGTGTTGCGGCGCTCCGGCCATGCAGGTCAATTACGAGTTTTACGAGAATTTGACCCCGGAGAAGGTGGACCGGCTCATCGAGGAATTGAGAATCCGGACCGCGAACGGCCATCCTCGGTAGCCGAGGAACGAAAACGGGTCACCAAGCCATGGGCGATTACGAAAGCTACATGAAAGGCTCGCCGCTCGAAGTGAAGGTCATTACCAAGCGTTTTGGCTTGGCCAACTCGACCTCGATCGACGTGTATCTGGAGACGGACGGCTACCAAGCGCTCGCGAAGGCGTTCGAGATGGGGCCGGCCGCCGTCATCAGCGAAGTCAAAAACTCGGGTTTGCGGGGCCGGGGCGGGGCCGGCTTTAACACGGGGATGAAATGGAGTTTTGTCCCCAAGGACACCAGTAAGCCCAAATACATTGTGTGCAACGCCGATGAAAGCGAGCCCGGCACCTGCAAGGACCGGCCGCTGATGGAATCCGATCCTCATCAGTTGATCGAAGGCATCATCATCGCCGGTTTCGCTATCGGAGCCCGCCAAGGGTACATTTACATTCGCGGCGAATATCGCTACCTGCTCGACATCCTGGATCGTGCGATCGCCGAGGCCTATGGGCGAGGCTACCTGGGCAGGAACATCTTGAATTCCGGATTCGATTTCGAGCTGGCCACCCACACCGGAGCCGGAGCTTACGAATGCGGCGAGGAGACGGCCCTGCTGAATTCGCTCGAAGGGCTGCGGGGATATCCGCGAGTCAAGCCGCCTTTCCCGGCCGTGGTCGGGCTTTACGGCTGCCCGACGATCGTCAACAATGTGGAGACGCTGTGTAACGTTCCGGCTATTCTCCGGATGGGGGCGGAGGCTTACGCGCGGCTCGGAACGCCCAAGAACGGCGGCACCCGCCTGTTCTGCCTGAGCGGACACATCCGCCGCCCCGGGGTTTACGAGCTGCCAATGGGCTTTAATCTCAAGCGGATGATCGAAGAGGTCGGCGGCGGCGTACCCGGCGGCAAGGCGCTCAAAGCCGTGATTCCGGGAGGCTCGTCGTGCCCGGTGTTGGCCGCGAGCGAGGTCGACGTAGCCATGGACTTTGAATCGGTGGCTCGGATCGGCTCGATGCTGGGCTCGGGCGGCGTCATCATCATGGACGAAGACACGTGCATGGTGAAGGCTTTGCTGCGGATTGAGAAGTTTTACGCGCACGAATCCTGCGGATGGTGCATCCCTTGCCGCGAAGGTACCGCCTGGCTGAAGAATCTCCTGCAGCGGTTTCATGATGGCGGCGGTACCGAGCAAGATCCGGATACGGCGCTCGACGTGTCGTTCAATATCCTGGGCAAGACGCTGTGCCCGCTGGGTGACGCGGCGGCGCTGCCCGGCATCAGCTTCATTCAGAAGTTTCGGCATGAGTTTGAGGAGCATCTGAAGTTGGGCGCGTGTCCGTTTGAGAGAAGGGCCGTTGCGGTGACCTGAAGCTAGCCGGCGAGACGGAGGCCGGCAGCCGGGCCGCGGATCAGCCAATCTTCAGGATCATGAAGGCTTCGCCAGGCGCCGGCCGGGATGGCGCGCGGGGATGAAGCGGGGGAGATTGAGACACCGATGCCAGAGACAACGCTAGCCACGGCGGCGGAAACCGTGACGCTGGTCATTGACGGCCAATCGGTCACGGTGCCCAAGGGGACGCTGCTCATCGAGGCGGCCCGCCAGGCGGGGATTGAGATTCCGTCCTATTGCTATTATCCCAACCTCTCCTTGCAGGGCGCCTGCCGGATGTGCCTGGTCAGCATTGCCAAGATGCCGAAACTCCAGACTGCCTGCACGACGATCGTCTCCGAGGGCATGACCGTTCACACGCAAACCCCCGAGGTGGCGAACGCCCGCAAGGCGATGCTCGAGTTCGAGCTGACCAACCACCCGCTCGACTGTCCGGTGTGCGACAAGGGGGGCGAGTGCGAATTGCAGGACGCCGTGTTCCGGTACGGAGCGGCGGAAACGCGCTTCATGGAGGCCAAGCTTCACCACGAGGAGAAGCGGTTCTCGAACCTGGTGTACTACGATTGGCCGCGCTGCATCCTCTGCTATCGCTGCATTCGCATCTGCGACGAGGGCATGGACGTCAACGCTCTGGGCATCGCCTTCCGCGGCGCGCGCAGCGAGATTATTCCCAACCGCGAAGACCATCTGGAATGCGAAGAGTGCGGGATGTGCATCGACATCTGTCCGGTGGGCGCGCTGACCTCGGGCACGTATCGCTACAAGGCCCGTCCCTGGGAACTCTCTTACACCGGCACGATTTGCAACCACTGCGGCGACGGATGCAAAACGACGCTCGGCGTGCGCAACAACGAGATCATTCGGGCTAACAACCGCGACCACTCCGGCATTAACGGGGAATTTCTGTGCGTCAAGGGGCGCTTCGGCTGGGATTTTGTCAACAGCCGCCAGCGGCTGACGGTGCCGCTGGTCCGCCGCAACGGCCACCAGGAGCAGAGTACCTGGCAGGAGGCCCTGAGCCTCACTCACAAGACCCTGAGAGCGATCGGCGAGAAGTATGGGGCCGACTCGATCGCGGTAATCGGTTCCAACCGCACCACCAACGAGGAGAATTATCTTTTGCAGCGGCTGGCCCGAACTCTGCTTGGGACCAACAATATCGATCACCACCGGACGGCGGATTACTCGTCCCTGGTCTCCGCGCTGACCGAAGCGCGCGCTACGGACCGATACGCCACCATGGACGACCTTTCGGCGGCGGCCAGCGTGCTCCTGATCGGCAACGATCCCACCCATCAGCATCCTCTGGCGGCCTATCAGATTCGCCAGGCAGTGCGGCTTCGCGGCGCGCGCCTTTACGTGGTCAACAGCGCCGAGATCAAGTTGGCGGTTCGCCAAGCGAGCGTTTTTGTCAAGGTGCGGGCAGGAGGCGAAGCCGACCTGGTGGGCTCCCTGGCCGATCAGCGGCCCGTTCCACCCGGCTTGGTCCTCAACGGCGCTGACAAGCTGGGCGCGCTCGCCGAGAGATTAGCCAAGGAATCCGACACAATCATCGTCTTCGGCGATGAGCTCCGCGGCGCCGCAATCGGCGACCTGGTGCGCTGGGGCCTGACGCTTCCCGGGCGCCCGCGCTTCATGGCGCTCGGCGATTACGCCAATTCCCGGGGCGCGGCCGACATGGGCCTTTTGCCGGGCACGCTTCCCGGCTACCGCGCGGTTGCCGACCCGGAAGCTCGCGCGCGCTATGAAGCGGTCTGGGGGGCTCCGGTTCCCGCCGGGGAGGGCCGCCACATCCGCGCCATTCTCGATGCCGCGCAGTCCGGCGAGATCAAGGCCTTGGTGGTGTTCGGCTCGAATCCGGTGAAGACCTTTCAGTTGCCGGAAGGCGCGCTGAGCCGGTTGGCCTTCTTGGTGGTGTCGGAGCTCTTCCCGACGGAGACCACGGCCTGCGCCGACGTCGTGTTGCCGGCGGCGAGCTTCGCCGAAAAGTCCGGCACGGTCACGAATACGAGCGGGCAGCTGCAGTGGATGCGGCGCCCGGCGCGCGGCTTTGACGTTCCCGACTCGGCTTTGGGACCGGTGCCGACGCGAGCTGAACCCATCTTGAATACGATGCGCCGGACGGGCACCCGCAGCGATCTGGAAATTCTCCTGGCCCTCGCGCGGGAGTTCGGCGCGCGGTGGCCGTATCGCTCGGCGGAGGACGTGCTGCGCGAAATCATTGCCAGCGTTCCCGGTTACGCCGTCGCCCTTCCCCCTTTGCTGATGGGAAGAGCCGTGGCGACCCAGGCCGAAGGCACGCCGCCGCCGCTCGAGCGCCCGGACCTGGTCTTCACATCCCGCGACTCGCTGTTCACGTCCGGCACGGTGAGCCGCTTTAGTTGGGCCTTGAATTCCGTGGAAGAGTCCAAACAACCTCATGGCCACATCTTCTGACCTGGGATTTTTCCTTCTGGTGACCATTGTCAAGGTGGCGATTATCCTTTGGGTGCTGCTGACGGCGATCGCTTACCTGACTTGGCTCGAGCGGAAAGTAATCGGACACATCCAGTCGCGCTGGGGACCCTACCTGGTCGGCCCCCACGGTCTTTTGCAGCCTTTGGCCGACGGTGTGAAGTTCCTGTTTAAAGAAGACATCATGCCGGCCGACGCGGACCGTCTCGTTTATTGGCTGGCTCCTTTCATCGCCATGGTCACGGCGTTCCTGTCGATCGCGGTGATTCCGTTCGGGGAATCATTCGAACTCCGTGGCCATGTCATCCCGTTACAGATCACGGATTTGAACGTCGGACTGCTGTTCGTCTTCGCCGTCACGTCACTCGGCGTCTACAGCATCGTGCTGGCCGGGTGGGCTTCGAACAGCAAGTACCCGCTTTTCGGCGGACTGCGATCCTCGGCCCAAATGATCAGCTACGAACTCGCGTTAGGTCTGGGTGTCGTCGGGGTACTGATGATCTCGGGGACGTTGAGCTTGCGCGGAATCGCCGCCAGCCAGTTGGGATTCTGGCGCCTCGGCGGCATCCTGATCCTGCCGCGGTGGAATATCTTCCTGCAGCCCGTCGGCTTTCTCGTCTACTTCATGGCGGCGATCGCCGAGACCAACCGCGTGCCGTTCGATCTGCCGGAAGGCGAAACGGAGCTGGTGGCGGGCTTCCACACCGAATACTCCAGCTTCAAGTTCGCCATGTTCTTCATGTCCGAATACGCCAACATGGTGACGGTCTCGTGCCTGGCCACGCTTCTGTTTTTCGGCGGCTGGAGCGGCCCGGTCTTCGGGCCCGGCTGGCTTCGCGTCCTGCTGCCGGTGTTCTGGTTCTGTCTCAAGGTGTTCTGTTTTTTGTTTTTCTATATCTGGGTTCGCGGTACACTGCCTCGTTTCCGGTACGACCAGCTGATGGCCTTCGGATGGAAATTTCTGTTGCCCCTGGGCTTGGCGAACATTCTGGTGACGAGCTTCGTGCTGGCCTGGATTCACTCGTAGCCTCGAATGCTGGCGATCTTTTACATGGCGGCGGCGGTAGCCGTGCTGGCGGCGATGGCCGTGGTCTTTCAGCGCACGCCGGTGTACAGCGCCCTGTCGCTGATCGTCGTCCTGGGCGCGCTCGCCGTCGTCTACCTGCTGCTGGACGCGCCGTTCATCGCCATGATCCAGGTGATCGTGTACGCCGGGGCCATTATGGTGCTGTTTGTCCTGGTGATCATGCTGCTCAACGCCCGCCCGGAGGAGCCGACGCGGGGAAGCCGTTTCGCCCATTGGCTGGGCGTACCCCTGCTGATCGTGTTTCTTGGCGAATTCAGCTACCTGATTTTTCGCCGCTTCCCCGCGCGGGCCGCTCCCAGCGCCGCCGACGCCAGCCCCGAGGCGATCGGGCATCTGCTGTTCCGCAGCTACGTGCTGCCGTTCGAGGTCACTTCCATTCTGATTGTGGTGGCCATTTTGGGGGCCGTGGTTCTGGCCAAGAAGCAGCTTTGAAAGGGGCCTTCGGGGGGGCGCCGGCGGGAGCGCGCCGAAGGGGCCCGGAAGCCGAATCGAGAGGTGGGCGACGACGATGATCCCTCTCAGCCATGTTTTGGCGCTGAGCATGATCCTGTTCATCCTCGGCATCGCCGGATTCATCATCCGGCGCAACGTCGTCACGGTGTTCATGTGCATCGAGCTGATGCTCAACGCCGTCAACCTGGCGTTGATCGGGTTTGCGCGCTACCAGCCCAGCCTCGACGGGCAACTCTTTGTCTTTTTTGTCATCGTCGTGGCGGCGGCGGAAGCGGCCGTGGGGCTGGCGATCATCGTGGCCCTCTATCGCAACCGCGGATCGCTGAGCATTGACGAGGTGGATTCGATGAAGCTGTAGCCCCCGAGGCTTTCTGGCGGCATCGGACTCGCGTATGGAGACTCTTCTCGCTCTGATTCTCGTTCCTCCGCTCCTCGGCGCGGCGCTCAACGGCATCTGGGGCCGCCGCTTCTCCCGCCCGCTCGTTGCCGCCGCCGGCTGCGGCGCCGCCGGCCTCTCCATGGTCATGGCGCTGCTGGCCGCCTCGGCGTACACGCGCGCCGCCTCCACCGCGCCCTGGATTCACACCTATTTCACCTGGATCCATTCCGGAACCTTCCACGCCGACTTCGCCCTCTGGTATGACCGCTTGACCCTGGTCATGACCTGCACGGTCACCGTCGTCGCCTTTCTGATTCACGTCTATTCGGTCGGCTACATGGAGCACGAGGGAGGGTTTTACCGGTTCTTCTGCTACCTCAACCTGTTCCTGTTCATGATGTTGCTCCTCGTCACCGCCGCCAATTACCCGCTGATGTTTGTCGGCTGGGAAGGGGTAGGGCTGTGCTCCTACCTGCTGATCGGCTTCTACTTTGCCAAGCGCTCGGCCTCCGATGCCGGCAAGAAGGCGTTTATCGTTACCCGCATCGGCGATGCCGGCTTTACCGTCGGCGTCGCGCTCCTGTTCTGGAGCCTCGGCTCGGTGGATTTCAGCGACGTCTTCGGCCGCGTCGCCGCTCTTCCCCCCGGCGAAATGCAAGGGACGCTGACCGCCGTGGGCGTCCTGCTGTTCCTCGGAGCGGTCGGCAAGTCGGCCCAAATCCCGCTTTACGTCTGGTTGCCCGACGCCATGGAAGGCCCCACGCCCGTCAGCGCCCTGATCCACGCCGCCACCATGGTGACGGCCGGCGTTTACATGGTGGCCCGCTCGAACGTTCTTTACGCGCATGCTCCGCTCGCGCTCGCCCTCGTCGCCGCCACCGGCGGCGTCACCGCCTTTTTCTCCGCCACCATCGCCGTCTGCCAGAACGATTTGAAGCGCATGCTGGCCTACTCCACCATCAGCCAGATCGGCTACATGTTCCTCGGCTGCGGGGCGGCGATCTTCGCTTCCGGCATCTTCCATCTCATGACCCATGCCTGCTTCAAGGCTTTGCTGTTTCTCTCAGCCGGCAGTGTCATGCACGCCATGAGCGGCGAACTCGATATGCGCAAGATGGGCGGCCTGCGCCGCCGGATGAAGACGACCTGGCTCACCTTCCTGGCGGCCACGCTGGCCATCAGCGGCATTCCAATGTTTTCGGGATTTTTCAGCAAGGACGAGATTCTGGCCGCCGCCTACAACGGCCCCCTCGGGCGACACTGGCTCTACTGGCTGGGAACCGTCACCGCCGGCCTGACCGCGTTTTACATGTTCCGCGGCCTGTTTCTGACGTTCCACGGCCCCTCGCGCGTCCCGCCGGAACTGGAGCCCCACGTCCACGAAAGCGGCCGCCTGATGACCGGGCCGCTCATCGTCCTGGCGGTTTTCTCCGTCGCCGCCGGCTACGTCAGTTGGCCCCGGGCGCTTGGCGGCCAGGAAGCGTTTGACCGCTACCTCGATCCGGTCTTCGCGGCGTCGCAAGAGTTTGTTCGCTCCCTGGTGGCGGCCCCGGCCCCGGGCCGCCTGACCAATTTCAGCCTGATGGCGCTGTCGTTTGTGGCGGCGCTCGCCGGCCTCGGCGCCGCCTACTGGCTCTACCTGGCCTCGCCCGGTCTGCCCGGCCGGCTGGCCGCCCGGGTCGGCTGGCTCTACCGACTCGTCGCCAACAAGTACTACGTCGATGAAATTTACAACGCGCTCATTGTGAATCCCATTCGCGTGGCCTCGGAAAAGCTCCTCTGGCAGGATATCGACGCCGGGCTCATTGACGGGGGCCTCGTGGAAGGCGCCGCCGAAGTGGCGGCGGAGGTCGGCGGCGGCTTGCGCCGCCTCCAGTCCGGCAACATCCGAAGTTACGCCGCTTGGGTCTTGCTGGGGGCCGTCGTCTGGTTCGGGTATGTTTTGTTGAATCGCTAGAGGCGAAGGCTTTCGCCCGGTAACTCCGGGGCCCGGCCGGGCTTTTCGCCGCCGGGCGGGCGAAAGCCCCCTCGCCACGTGAGAGACGGAGCATGAGCTGGTTAACGGCGCATCTGCTGACGGTGATCATCTTCCTGCCGCTGGCCGGGGCCATTGTACTGTCGTTTCTCCGCCGCCCGCCGAGCCTCCGCTGGGCGGCGCTGATCTTTTCGCTCCTCACCCTGGCGCTGGCCGTCGGACTGTTCGTGCGATTTCGCCCCGGCGAAGGGATGCAGTTCGGTGAGAACCGCCCCTGGATCGCCTCTCCGCCGATCCGCTATCATTTGGGCGTCGACGGCCTGAGCGTCATCCTCATTCTTCTGACCGCCTTCCTGACGCCGCTCGGCGTGCTGGTCTCCTGGACCGGCATCACCCGCCGCGTCAAAGAATTTCACGTTTTTCTTCTGGCCCTGGAAACCGGCATGATGGGCGTCTTTTGTTCCCTCGATCTGTTCCTCTTCTTTGTGTTCTGGGAGGCGATGCTCATCCCCATGTATTTCCTGATCGGCGTCTGGGGTCATGAGCGCCGCGTCTACGCGGCCATTAAATTCATTCTCTACACCATGATCGGCTCCGCCCTGATGCTGGTGGGCATTCTCTTTCTGTACGAAAAGACCGGTACCTTCGACTTCACCCAGATTCTGGCGGCGCTGTCGAGCGGCGCGCTGGCCGTGTCTCCGGCGGCGGAAAAGTGGCTCTTCTGGGCCTTTTTCATCGCCTTTGCCATCAAGGTCCCCATCTTCCCCCTCCACACCTGGCTGCCCGATGCCCACACCGAGGCCCCGGCGGCGGGCTCCGTGATTCTGGCCGGCGTGCTCCTCAAGATGGGCACCTACGGCATTCTGCGCTTCTGCCTGCCGCTGTTCCCGAACGCGGCGCGCGAGTTTGCGCTGCTGGTGAGCGTCCTCGCCGTCATCGGGATCATCTACGGATCGCTGGTCTCGATGGTGCAGCCCGACCTCAAGCGGCTCGTCGCCTATTCCTCCGTGGCGCACCTGGGGTTCGTCGTGCTGGGCATTTTCGCCTTCAACCGGATCGGCATTGAAGGCGCCATCTACCAGATGGCCAACCACGGCGTCTCGACCGGCGCCCTCTTCGTTCTGGTCGGGCTGCTCTACGACCGCCGTCACACGCGCCTGATTCGCGAGTTCGGCGGTTTGGCCCACACCATCCCGGTCTTCAGCGCCTTTTTCATGATCGTCACTCTCTCCTCGCTCGGCCTGCCCTCCCTCAACGGTTTTGTGGGCGAGTTCCTGATTATCCTCGGCGCCTTCCGTGCCCGCGCCGCCTTCGGAGCCCTGGCCGCGGTGGGAGTGATCCTGGCGGCGGTCTATCTGCTCTGGATGTACCAGCGGGTGTTTTTAGGGCAAATCACCCGGGACGAGAACCGCACCCTTCCCGATTGCAACGGGCGCGAAAAGATCATGCTGCTGGCGGCGGTCGGCGCCATGATTCTGATGGGCGTCTACCCGCAGCCGTTTCTGCGCCGGATGGATGTGGCCGCCGCCCAAGTCGTCGAGCGCGTCGCCCCCGGTGGGGGCTCGGCCGCGCGAGCGCTCTGGAGCGCGGGGGAGCGAAGCCGATGATGGCCTTTCAGTCCGTCGACACCATTCGCATTCTCCCGGAAATTATTCTCAGCGCCTTTGCCATTCTGGTCATGGTGCTGGAGCCGTGGGTGGCAGCCCGGAAATCGGCGCTCGGCTGGCTGTCGCTCGCCGGAGTCATCGCCGCCGCGCTGGCCACCCTGAAAACTGCCGGCTCCCCCGGCCTCGCCTTCGGCGGCTCGGTCTCCGCCGACGGCTTCTCGCTGTTCTTCGTCGACTTGTTCCTGGCCATCGCCGCCCTGTGCCTGCTCGGCTCGATCCATTACCTGGAGCGCGACCGCGTCCATCACGGCGAGTACTACGCCCTGATCCTGCTGGCCACCGTCGGAGCCTGCTTCATGGCCGCTTCCACCGATCTCATCATGATCTTTATCGGCCTCGAAATCTCTTCGATCTCCACCTATATCCTGGCGGGCTTCAAGCGGCAGGAACTCGCCTCGAACGAAGCCTCGCTCAAGTATTTCCTGCTCGGCTCCTTCGCCACCGCCTTCTTTCTTTACGGCGTGGCGCTGGTTTACGGCCTCACCGGCACCACCAATCTGCTGCGGCTGCGGGAGCAGGCCGGCGGATCGCCCGGGGCCGCGCTCGCCGCCTTGGCCCTGATCCTGATGTTCGTCGGCCTCGCCTTCAAGGTGTCGAGCGCGCCCTTCCAGGTCTGGACGCCGGACGTTTACCAAGGGGCGCCCGCCCCCGTCACCGCCTTTCTCTCGACGGCTCCGAAGGCCGCGGCCTTCGCCGTCTTGCTGCGGATTTTCGCCGGCAGCCTCGCCGGCAGCGGCCCGGTGTCCTTCTGGGTGCTTTGGATTTCAGCCGTTCTGACGATGACGGTGGGGAACCTGGCGGCGATTTGGCAGTCGAACGTGAAGCGGCTGTTAGCTTACTCGTCGATCGCTCATGCCGGCTACGTTCTGGTGGGCATCACGGCGGGAGGAGCGGAGGGCGTCTCGAGCGTGCTGTTTTATCTGGCCGGTTACGCCCTGATGAACGTCGGCGCCTTTATCCTCGTTGCCCATCTGGCCGGACGCGGCGAACGGCGCGTCGACGTGGCGGATTATACGGCCCTGGCCGCTGCGCGGCCTTCCGCGGCCGCTCTCCTCACGGTCTTCCTGGTGTCGCTCGCAGGATTCCCGGGCACGGTTGGCTTTTTCGCCAAGTTTTACGTCTTTCGGGCCGCCGTCCACGCCCATTTGATCGGGCTGGTCACGATCGCGCTGCTGAACAGCGTGGTCTCGGTTTATTATTATCTGAAGATTGTGGTGGCCATGTACATGGGGGAAGGCGAGACCGGCGTCTCCGCAGCGGCGATGCCTAACGCCCTGCGCGCGGCCGTGGTGCTGAGCGTGGCCGGCATCTTCTACCTCGGCCTCTACCCCGCTCCCTTGCTCGCGGCCCTCGCCCGTATCCCCAAACCCGGGCTGTAAGCGCGGGCGGCGAAGCCCTCCTACCAGCGGCGCTTCGGAGCCGGACGGTGCTTTTCCTGGTACTCGCGAAGCTCTTCATCCGAGACGCTCGATCGCCGCCGCAGCGGGCACTCTTGCGTCTCGGCGAGAAGCTCTCGCTGGAGTTTCTGATAACAAATGTCGGCGGCGTCCTGATAGGGCACACGGATTTCAATAAACGCCTTGTTGGAAATGGTCAGCGTGAACTGCCGCGCCTCGGATTTCGGGGCCAGGACGCGGTAGGTGTAGTCGCGGCCCCCCGGTTTGAGCTCGAATCCCAGATATTGGATTTGCATGGTGGGCATAGGGTTTGGGCCTGCTTCCAAAGAAGTGGTTTCCCGGAAGCGCCTTCCTCCCGGGGCGGGGCGTCTGAGCGACGCCCCCCGACAGCCATTCGGTTTCGTGGCTGTCACGGCTGCCCACGGCAGGCTACGCCTTCACGACGTTCTCAGCTTGCCATCCTTTGGGGCCTTTCGTCACCGTAAAGGAGACGGTTTCGCCCTCGGCCAGGGACTTGTATCCCTCCGCCTGGATCGCCGAGTGATGCACGAACACATCATCGCCTGAGGTCCGCTGGATGAAACCGTAACCTTTGGCGTTGTTGAACCACTTCACTGTTCCTTGTTCTCTGTCCATAATTGACTTTTATCCTTCAATGTTTGAAATTTCTTGTTCCGCCTTCGCAAGCCACTCGCCGAAAACAAAAAAAGCCACAAAATCATCGATTTTGTGGCCTCCCCTGCCGCAGGCTCTGGGTCACAAAAACTGATCAAGCACAACCAGTATACCGCGAAACGGCAGGATTGCGTACTTTTATTTTTCGCGCGGGCGATTCCGCCCGGCCGCGGGAGCCGGGAACTGCGAGCCGTCCGGTGGTGCGGGGGCGGCGGCGGGGAACAGGTCTTGACAAGGCTGGCATAAATGTGTACTCTATGGTTACTCCATGCGCTCCTTGCCGATCTCCGGCCTCCTCATCCGCCTGCAGCCGCAGGAACCCCG